>JBBEEF010000221.1:8994-14322 GCA_040880915.1 Pirellulales bacterium | reverse complement strand
GGATCATGTGGATTATCCGCGTTGCCGGCGAGCCGGGCCGCCCCCGTCACGTCGATCCGCGTGGCCGCGCCGTCTACGGCGCCATGCACCGTGCCGGTGAGCCGGAGGGTCTTGGCCCCATCGGTTCCATGTTCGACCGTGACGTCGATGCCACCGCCCGTCACCGTGTCGATCGCAAGCAGGCCGGCCACGACATCGCCCGGTACCTTCCAGGAGTCGGCACCCGCTTGCTCGGTCGCCGGGAGGAGCCGGTCGAGCAGAAGCGGGTCGAACGGGATGTCGAGGAGTTCGGCTTCTTGGCGGGAGAGGAAGCCGTCGGCAAGCTGGGGGGTTGGCGTCGTGCCCACGAACGTGAACTCGACGTCACGGGCATCGGAGGCGAGCGAGGTGCGATCAGTGCTTTCTCTGATGGTGACCGCCGCGGACGCCTCACGGTAGTGACGCGTCACCGCCGCGTTGTCGCCGGCCTCGAGGAAATCGAAGCAAGCCTCGAGCGTGATCGGCTCGCGGACCGGCGGGGCGTTGGTTCCGGCCGGGGCGAAGAGTTCGCCGCGGACCGACAGCTTGATCTGAACCCGGCTGGTCGGCACGGCCGATTCAGCGGCCAGCAGGCTCCCACCCAAAACGATGGCCAGCAGGACAGGCTGCAGGCCCGCCCCACGTGTGGCTCTCGCCGCGGTGCCGAACGGTTTCCAACGGATCGCGGCGGCAAACGGCCTGCGACCCGGCATGGGCAACCCCGAGCCGGCGTCCAATTCCAAGGAAGACCCAGGCTGAACCACAGGATGCCTCGCGGGATTGGGACTTGGACAACAAGCGGGGGGAGCTTCCCGCGTGCCACCTGTTGTGTCGGCGGCCGAGCGGCTTGAAGGCCTGTTTTTGAGGCACTGGCGGCCAGGCCGAGCTGGCTGCGTCGCCCAATGTGAAGCGTGGCTTATGTACCACGTGTCCAGCATCATAAAGATGCCAATTCCGCCTGTTTTTCAGGCATTTGTGGGGTTTTTGGGAAGTTGCGGTGAGAAGTCTGGCCCGGGTTCTGAAAAATTTCTGGCAGGGTTCTGACGGGCCTTTTTTCTGACTTTTCCTCGGGAAATCCTGGGTCCGCCTGTGTCGCGTGGCTCAGAAAAACTCAAGTTCCGCCAAAGTGTCGTGAACCCTTCGCCAGACTCGCCCGTATAACTCTGGCGTCCACTGCACCGGAACAACGGGGGTCAGGATGACCCCGGACGCGTGGATTTGTTGACTTGACTGGTTGCATTGACTGGTTGACTTCTAAGAGGGCTCCGAGGAGACCGGCGGGTTGGGCGCGTCAGGGGCGTCTTATCAGCTTCTTCTCGGCAAACTGCCAGCACGGACTCGCTGGCCAGGAGGTGTGGTATGCGTTCCAACGATCAGGAATTCTTGCGTCTTTATCTGGACGGCGGTGACGTCGCGGTTGAGACCGATGTCTCGGTCGCCGACACCGCGATTGCCAGTGTGCCGGCTGGTGATCAGGTGCTCTCAATCGAGGACCTGGCCCAGCGGTTTAGCGTCTCTACGAAGACGATCTCCCGGTGGCGGGAGCACGGCCTCGTCGCCCAGCGGTATGTCGTCGCTGGCCGACGACGGGTCGGCTTCCTCGCCAGCGCCGTCGAGCGGTTTATGCGTGCCAACGGCACGCGGATCGAGCGGGGCCGGCGGTTTAGCCAGCTGTCTACCGAGGAACACGACAAGATCATCGGCTGGGCCCGCCGGCTGGCGGTTGCAGGAGCCTGCCCGGCAGATGTGCACCGCCGGATTGCCAAGCGGCTCGACCGGAGCGTCGAGACGATCCGCTACACGATCAAGCGGCACGACCAAGAGCGTCCAGAAGACGCCGTGTTCGCGGCGGCCGACGGCAAGTTGCGGCCGGAGACCTGTGGGCGGATCTACCAGCATCACCTGCGGGGTGAGCCGGTCGAGTCGATCGCCCGCCGCTACCATCGGTCCAAGGCGAGCATCTACCGCGTGATTCTGGCCCAGCGGGCCGAGCACGTGCGACAGCTGCCGCTCGACTTGATCCCCAACGCCCTCTTCTCCCGCACCAGCGCCGAGAAGGTGGTCAATGAGCGGTTTCCCGGCCTCGATGAGCCGGCCAAGCGGGTGCGGCGGCCTACCGGTCTGCCCGCCTACCTCGCCAGCCTCTACGAGGTGCCCCTGCTCACCCGCGAGCAGGAGGTCTGGCTGTTCCGCAGGTTTAACTACCTGAAGTACAAGGCGACGAAGCTCCGCGAGCAGCTCGACCCCGAGCGGCCCAGCGCCCGGATCATGGATCAGGTCGAGAAGCTCTATGAACAGATCGTGGAGATCAAGAACCGGATCGTGCGGGCCAACCTCCGGCTTGTGGTCTCGATCGCGAAGCGGCGGGTCTCACCCGGAGACAGCTTCTTCGACCTGGTGAGCGACGGCAATATGTCGCTCATCCGTGCGGTTGAAAAGTTTGACTACGCCCGGGGCAACAAGTTCAGCACCTACGGCTCGTGGGCGATCATCAAGAATTACGCTCGCACGATCCCCGACGAGCATCGCCGCCGCGACCGCTTCCGAGCGGCCGACATGGAACTTCTCCAGGCGGCGGCCGACTGCCGGGAGGATGAATATCAACAGCGGATGGCCGCCGGCGACCGGCTCCAGCAGGTGGGCCGGTTTCTCGATCGGCTCGACTCCCGGGAGCAGACGATCATCATTCGCCGCTACGGGCTCGACCACGAGCGGGAGCCGCAGACTTTGAAAGAGGTCGGCTCAGCGCTCGGGGTGACCAAGGAGCGGGTGCGGCAGATCGAGGCCAAGGCGCTCGAGAAGCTCCGCGAGGCCGCCGTCGCCGAGGCGATGCTGCCGGAACTCGAGTAGACGGGCCGGAGCGGGCTGAGAAGTGGTAGGGATGTCGGGCGGCATGGCCGGCGGAGCGGCCCCAATAGCCCGACGTCCGCCCGGGACTTTTGTGCCGTGGCTGACGGCTGGTTGGCGGGGTATTCTCGGACCTATGACTCCACGCCTGAAACGACTTCCGGCCACTCTTTTGTTCGGGTCCCTGGCCGTCGCATCGGCCGCTCCCGTCGCGGTTGCCTTCGACGGCTGGCAGGGAATGCGGGTGATCCCGCTCGATGGCCGGGCCGAACGGCTCTCGGTCGCCGACCTCGGCGGCGATGGCCGCGACGATGTGATCGTCGTCAACTCGCGGCAGGCGCGGATCGATCTCTACCGCTGGCTCGAGCCTGCGGAAAGAACCCGCGAGGACGTCGCCGACCCCGACCGCCCCAACGAGCTGCCGCTGGCCCCGGAGTGGTCGCGGGGCGAGGTGCCGATCGATGAGATGCCGCTCGACGCGGTGGCCCACGACCTCGACGGCGACGGGCGGCCCGAACTGCTCGTGTTCACGAGCCCCTCGAATCGGATCGCGATCTACGTCCAAAACCCGCAGCTCGCTGTCGATGCCCGCGGCGCGTGGCAGAAGACAGGCGATTGGAACCTGCTGGCCGGCACGCCGTCGAGCCGCGGCAGTCTGTTGCTCGTGAGAGACCTGCCGGGCGGTGGGCATGAACTGCTCGTGAGCTTCGACGAGGGTATCCAGCGGCTGCCGCTCGAGCGGACGGCGCGGGCGGAGTGGCTCGCACCCCGTGAGATCCGCGGTCGGCTCGACTGGACGCTCGCCGATCTCGACGGCGACGGCGATCTCGACCTCGTCGAGTGGTCCAATGTGGCCCGACAGGTGATCCGCTGGCATCCCTGCGGCCCCGATGGCAGCCTGCTCGCGGCGCAGACGCTCCACGACCGGCCCGTCGATGCCTTTGCCACGGCTGCCGGGCCCGCCGGGCGGGCCGAAGTGTTTCTGCTCGGCGGCAGCGACAAGGGCGTGCTGCGGCAGTATCGACTCGTCCGCGGTGGGGCCACCGACGTGGGCCGCCACGACGCCCTGCCGATGGGCACGGCCGCCGCTCGACGCGGTTGGTGCGGCATGCTCCTCGACGGAGAGCCGGCGATCGTGGCGACCGACACCAGCCAGCCCCGGCTGCGGGTGCACGGGCTGACGCCCTCCGGCTGGTCGACAGAGCGGACGTTTCCGGCGGTGGTCGGCATCCGGGCCGTGGCGGCACCGGCCGCGGCCTCCGGCATGGGGCTTCTGCTCGTGTGGGCCAAGGATGCCGCCGACCTCCACCGCAGCCGCTGGGAAAACGGCCGGCTCACCTACCCGCAGCCCTGGGAGCAGGAGGGCAAGGATCGCCGCATTCTCGCGCTCGACACGGTGGGGTCGACTGTGTGGTGGGCCCAGCGGGTTGGCGGCGACGTCGATCTGTTTGTCTGGCCTGCCGACGCGGCCGAGCCGACTCAAACACGGTTCGAGGGGCTCGGGCCCAAGGTGGAGAAGGTTGTCTGGCTAGGCGATGACACGCTCATCGTGCAGGACGCCTTCGCCACGGCAGCCCAACTCGTCCGGCTCGTTGATGGC
Organism: Pirellulales bacterium; assembly: GCA_040880915.1. Taxonomy (GTDB): domain Bacteria; phylum Planctomycetota; class Planctomycetia; order Pirellulales; family UBA1268; genus QWPN01. Next base: position 9,857 of record JBBEEF010000221.1, on the reverse strand, counting down.
AAGCCGGTGGTGACCAAGCCGGCGCTGCTGGCAAAGGCTGATCTCGACGAATATCGGCTGCTCGACGTGGGGGGCACACGCCGCCGGGCCCGGCTCACCGACGGCGTGCTCCAGTGGCTGGGCGACGACCTCCACCCGGTCGACCAGGTGATGCTTGGCGAGGGGCAGAAGATGGCCTCCTTCCTCCCGATCACGGCCGCCGCGGGGCAGGCCTGGGCCCTCGAGCGGGGCGGCAGCTTTCTCCATCGGCTGGTGGCCGATGAGGCGGGCGTGATGCGCTCGGCGGAGGCGATCAAGCCGCCGGCCGGCACCGCGCTCGAGGGAGATCCCGTGCTCGGAGTCGTGCTCGTTGATCAAGAGCGGATCGTGCGACTCTCCCGTGGCGAGCCGTGGGAGCTCGAGCTGGTCGAGAGCGTCGACGGCCGGGTGGGCCGCCGCAGCGGAACCCGCGAGTCGACGATCCACCGCATCCTCGTGACCGACGTTGATGGTGACCGCGGCGACGACGTGCTCCTCTGCGACGACCGCCGCCATCAACTTTCGGCCATGCTGCGGCGGCCAGGCGGCGACGGAGCCGCGGCGACGCTCGAGCGTTCCGTGACCTGGCGGGTCTTCGACGACCGCAAATATCCCTACGACGGCGGCGGTTCGCGGGACCTCGTGCCCGAGCCGCGGCGGGCTGTTGGCCTTGACGCCGACGGCGATCGCGTCCGCGACCTTGTGCTCGTGAGCCAGGATCGGCTCGTCATCTACCTCGGGCGTGACGACACGGCCGGCGACCGCGTGCCTGCCGATGAGGCCGCGGGGCCGCAGACCGCCGAGACGGGCCGAAAGGCCGCCGGAAAGGATGCACCATGATCATT
>JBBEEF010000221.1:0-8894 GCA_040880915.1 Pirellulales bacterium | reverse complement strand
GAGCGGATCAGCGAGCGGGTGGGACGCACCGGACGCGGGAGCAATCCCGCTCTGCCCGAGCGCACCCTGCCCAGACCTTTCCTGCCCAGACCTTTCCTGCCAAGACGCACAGCCGGGCGACTCCGGGCCGGGCTGCTTGCGGCCGGGGCTCTAAGCCTCGTGGTCGCCGTCTCGGCGTGGGGGGCAGAGATCGTGACCGTCACGCTCGTGGGTGGAGGGCGGGTGACGGCGCCGCTCCTGCGGCAGTCGGACGAGGGGGTCGTGCTCGACCTCGGCCATGATGTGCTGCAGATTCCCGCCAAGCGGGTGCTCGATGTACGGCGGGAGGACGAGGCCGCCGGCGAACAGGCCCGCATTGCGGCCGACCGGGGAATTTTCCGCACCGGCCGGCTCGAGGCCCGCGAGGTGCCCGCCCTTGTACGCCGGTTCGGCGAGGCGGTGGTGATGGTCCGCAATCCCGGCGGGCTGGGCACGGGCTTTCTTGTCAGCCGCGAGGGCCATCTCGTCACCAACTACCACGTGGTCGAGAAACACACCCAGCTCCAGGTGACGATGTTTCGCAAGGTGGCCGCCGCGGCCAAGCCGCGCGAGGGCGGGTCAGCCGATGCCGCCGCGGCCGGCGGCTTTGAGAAGGTCGAGTTTCGCCGGGTGAAGATCATCGCCCTGCAGCCGCTACGGGATCTCGCCCTCCTTCAGATCGACGCCGAGGAAAAGGGGGGCGACCTGCCGGAGCCGGTGGTCATCAACGACCGCAACGACCTCCGGGTTGGCGACATGGTGTTCGCGATCGGCAACCCGCTGGGTATGGAGCGGAGCGTGACGCAGGGCATCGTGTCGAGCACGACACGAACGATCGACCAGGTGCGGCTCATCCAGACCGACGCCGCGATCAATCCGGGCAACAGCGGCGGGCCGATCTTCAACGCCCGGGGCGAGGTGGTGGCGGTGGCCTGTGCGGGGGCGGCCGTGTTCGACGGTCTTGCCTTCGGGATCCCGTCCTCCGAACTCATCGACTTCCTCGTGCACCGCGACAGCTACCTGTTCGACGAGTCGCAGCCGCAAAACGGCGTCACCTACCTGCCGCCGCCTTTTCGGCCACGGTCGCCGGAGAATGAGTCTGCCAAGGAGTGAGAGATCGATGATTGCACGACAGCGGGGAGCGGCACTCGTGCTGCTGGTCTTGGCGATGGGAACGGTGGCCACCGCGGCCGACCTGCGACCCTCGTGGGAGTGCCTGCCCTCCGACACGGCAGTCATGGTGCGATTGCCGCAGCCGGCCCGCTTCGTCGAGACGCTCAAGACGCGGACAAAATTCGGCAGCGTGGCCCTGGGCCCCGAGCGGCTCGAAGGCCTGTGGCAACTGCTGGCCGGTCAGCAGGCCACCGCGGGGGAGTGGTCGCTCGAGGAGTTTGAGCAGACGCTCGCGGGATACGGCCTCGAGACCGGGGAGTTTGCGGCCGTCATGGACGGTGACCTCGGCGGCGGCCTGGTGATCCGGCAGCGCGACGGCCGGCCGCCTTTGCAGATGCTGCTCGGGTGGCTCGAGCCGGGTGAGGAACTGGCCGCGAAGCTCATGATCGCAGTGCGGCAGCGGCTGGAGGAAGAAGCCGACCGTGAAGGACCGGCCCCGCGACGGATCGACCTGGAACTCGCCGGGCACGAGGTGCTGGCGGTCGTCGAGCCCGTCATGGGCATCGACTCAAGCGGCATTGAACCGGAGGAGCCAGACGATGAGATCGACGAGGCCGAGCTCCGGGCGAGGATCGAGCGCTTGCGGGCCGCGAAGCGTGTTCAGACCGGCGCACAGCACTCACTGGTGACCGTGATCGGCAGCCGGATACTGTTCGGGGTTACGCTACCGGCCACGGGCAAGCCGGATGCCGACGACCTCGAGGCCTTGGCCGATGGCGAGGAGGCGCGGCGGATGTTTGCGACCTTTCTCGAGGCCCACGCCGGCGACGACGAGCCCCCCTTGGCGGCCGTGCTCCGCGAGCCCGCCCTCGTGGCCGCCACGCTTGAGGGTGTGCCGCTCGTGGAGATTGTCGCAGTGCCGCGAACGCTGCTCTCAGCGGGTGGCGTCGACGCCGCCGGCGTCCGCGATCGGCTCGCCCAACTTGGGCTCGACAACGCCGGCGGCATCGCCTGGCGGCAGTCCTTCGATGACGGCCGCTGGAGATCGGCGGTTGCCGCCACGCTTCCGGCTCCACGGCACGGGCTGCTCGAGATCCTTGACCAGCGGTGCGATGCTGCCGAGGTGCCGTCGTTCGTGACCCGCGAGATTGCCGACTTCACGCAGATTTCACTCGACCTCGGAGCGGCCTTCGGGGTCTTCCGGCGGATCATTCTGGCCGAGCCCGATGCCGAGCAGGTGGCGAACATGTTGTCGGTGGCCGACGTCCAGGCGCAGGCCTGGCTGGGCACCGACGTGGCCACGATGCTCTCGGGGCTCGGCAGCCGCCACTGGATCCTCTCGTTTCCGCCGCAGATGGCCGAGGCGATCGCCCGGGCACGAGTGGCTGGAAAAAACGGTGAGGCTGTGACCGCGATGGCGGATCGGCTGGCGATTGTCTGGCAGATCGCCGACGAGGAGCCATTCCTCAAGCTCCTCGGACAACTGGCGCCGCTGGCCGGCGGTGAGCTTGAGCAGGAGCAGGGCTTTCGCGGCCTCCGGATCCCGGGGGCCGCGGCGGCGTATGTCGGCCGCGGTCACCTCGTGCTGGCCGTCGGCGAGGGCACGCTCGAAAAGGTGCTCGCTGCGATCCGTACCCCGCCGACCGGCGAGGCGTCACTGCGAGAGAGCGGGGTGCCGCGGCAGGCTGGCGAGCTCCTCGCGCCGGAGCCCGCCCGGCTGTTCGGCGTGAGCGACTCCAGCCGTACCGGTGGCACGCTGGGGATGCTGCGGGAAATGGCCGCAGCCCTCGGGCCGGATGACATGGGGGACGACTCCAAAGCCTGGCTCGCCACGGTGAAAAGCCTCCTTCCCCCAGCGGCCGAGATGGAGGGCATGTTCGGCGTCGGTGCAACGCTCCTCCGCATGACCGACGACGGCCTGGTGTACGAGACCGCCTGGGAAATGCCCCCGCCGTAGCGGCTGGGGATGGGCCCGCGATCCGAGGCGGCGGGCATCTGCAGCATAAAAGCCCCCAGCGCGAGCTGGGGGACTGAGACGTGGCACACCAATCGGACACAGCCAGGCTAGTGGCGTCGTCTAACCGGGGGTATAATACAAGGTATTTCAATTGCTGATCCGCTGATCGATCCTCCGGGATCCGCGATCGACCCGCCCCTTGCGGGGCAGGGCCATCGGCGATGCGGGCGACCTCAACAGGATGTCGTTCCATGAGTTGCTCGATGTGCGGGTTTTTGGTTGGCTGGGGGCGAGCGGTGCTGCTGCTCACGGCGGGACTTGCCGGGGCTGGAGAGATCTCCTTCGACCGCGATGTGCGACCGATCCTGGCCGAGCATTGCTTTACCTGCCACGGCCCCGACGCGGGCTCCCGCGAGGCAGACCTGCGGCTCGACCTTCGCGAGGGGGCGTTGGCCGACCTGGCCGGCACGCGGGCAGTGGTGCCGGGCAACGTCGGGGCAAGCGAGCTTGTGACCCGGATCCACTCGACCGACCCCGATGTGATCATGCCGCCGCCGGAGACAAACAAGCCGCTCAGCGAGAAAGACAAGGCGATCCTCGAGCGCTGGATCACCGAGGGCGCTGAATACGAAGGACACTGGGCGTACCGGCCGCTCGAGCGGCCCGAGATGGCCACGGCGATTCCGGCGGGCGGCAATCAGGTTGATGCCTTCATCGATGCAACGCTCGCCGCCCGGGGGCTCGCGGCCGCCCCGGAGGCTGATCGTGTGACGCTCGCCCGCCGGCTCTCCTTCGACCTCACGGGCCTGCCGGCCGAGCCGGCAGAAATCGACGCCTTCCTTGCCGACACCCGGCCGAATGCCTACGAGGCATTGGTAGACCGGCTGCTCGCGAGCCCACACCACGCCGAGCGGCTGGCCGCCTGGTGGCTCGACCTGGTCCGCTACGCCGACAGCGTCGGCTACCACGGCGACCAGGAGGTCACGATGTGGCCCTATCGCGACTGGGTGATCGAGGCCTTCGCGGCCAACATGCCCTTTGATCAGTTCACGCAGGAACAACTCGCCGGCGACCTGTTGCCCGCCGCGAGCCGCGAGCAGCGGGTGGCCGCTGCCTACAACCGGCTCAACATGATGAGCGCCGAGGGGGGCGGGCAGGACAAGGAGTATCACGCCAAATATGCCGCCGACCGGGTGCGGGCCACCTCCGGGGCATGGCTCGGTTCAACGCTGGGCTGCGCTGAGTGCCACGACCACAAGTACGACCCCTTCACCGCCCGCGACTTCTACGCCTTTGCCGCCTTCTTTGCCGACGTGGCGGAGCGGGGCATCTATCACGGGGCGACCTGGGGTGAAACGATGCGGCTGCCGAGCCCCGAGCAGGAGGCCGCGGAGCGGGAACTCGTGGCGACGCTGGCCGCGATCTCGCCGCCATCTGAAGCGGGCCGCGACGTTGTCGAGGCGGCGGCTGTGGCGCGGGCACCGCTCCAGGCCGCCCTCGACGCCGCGATCAAGGCCCAGCCCGCCATGCCGGCCACGGTCTCAAAGCCGCCCCGGATCGTCCGCATCCTCCCCCGCGGTAACTGGATGGACGATTCAGGCGAGGTCGTGCCCCCCGCCACGCCCGCCTTCCTGCCCGGCGGGCCAGGTCTCATAGATGCAGGCGGCGGCGATGCAGACCGCGGCCGCACCCGGCTCGATCTCGCCACCTGGATGACCGCTCCCGACAACCCGCTTGTGCCCCGCGTGCTCGCCAACCGGCTCTGGGCGATCGCGTTTGGCGAGGGGCTCTCGCGGCGGCTCGAAGACCATGGCTCCCAGGGGGAGCCGCCCAGCCACCCGGAACTGCTCGACTGGCTGGCCTGCGAACTCCGCGACGGCGGCTGGGACATCCGCCGTGCGGTGCGGGCGATCGTGATGAGCCGTGCCTACCGCCGGGTGAGCACGCCGGGGGAAGGCCATCGTGAGGCCGACCCCGACAACCGTCTTCTGGCGAGGCAGAATCGGCACCGCGTCGATGCCGAGAATGTCCGCGACGTGGCGCTTGCCGCGGCGGGTCTGCTCGACGGCAACGTGGGCGGGCCGAGCGTGAAGCCCTATCAGCCGGCTGGATACTGGGACTACCTCAACTTCCCCAAGCGAACCTACCAGGCCGACACGGGGACCGCTCGCTATCGCCGTGGGATCTATGTCCACTGGCAGCGGCAGTATCTCCATCCGGCACTCATGGTCTTTGACGCACCGAGCCGTGAGGAGTGCACGGCCCGGCGGCCCCGTTCAAACACGCCGCTGCAGGCGCTCGTGCTCCTCAACGACCCGCAGTTTGTCGAGGCGGCCCAGGCCCTGGCAACAAGAACGCTCATCGAGGCGGCAAACGACCCACTCGAGCGAGCGGGCTTCATGCTCCGCCGGGCGATCGGACGTGTGCCGCTCGCCGAGGAGGTGGGCGTTGTGGCCGACCTGGCGGAGCGACAGCGGGAAATCTTCGCGGGCGACCCGGCGGCGGCCACGGGGCTCTTGGGTGTGGGGGCGGTGCCAATGCCGGCGGGAATCGATCCGGCCGAGCGTGCGGCCTGGACTGCCGCCGCCCGCGTGGTGCTCAATCTTGGCGAAGCCTACACGAGGAACTGACAATGCCGCGGCCCACCGATCCTGTCGGCCTCGCGCTCGCCCGGCGAGCCTTTCTCTCGCGGTCTGCCGGCGGCATTGGCGGCCTCGCGGCCGGCTCGCTCCTGGCCTCCGAGGCCGTGGCAGCCGGGATCTCCGCCAGCGGCGGCACCGTCGCAGGCTGGCCCGGCGTCATCCGCCCGGTTCACGTGCCCCCCAAGGCGAAGCGGGTGATCTGGCTCTACATGGCCGGCGGCATGACCCACCTCGACACCTTTGACCACAAGCCCAAGCTCGTGGCGATGAACGGCCAGCCGATGCCGGAGAGCTTCACGAAGGGGCAGCAGATCGCCCAGCTCCAGGGACAGGCCCTCAAGTGCTTCGCGCCGCAGCATCCCTTTGCCCGGGCGGGCCAGAGCGGCCAGAACATCTCGACGATCTTTCCCGAGATCTCAGCCCGGATCGCCGACCGGATCGCGATTGTTCGCAGCCTCCACACCGAGGCGATCAACCACGACCCGGCCCACACCTTCATGAACACCGGAAGCATGATCTCGGGACGGCCGGCTGCCGGTAGCTGGCTGTGGTATGGCCTGGGCAGCGATGCCGAAGACCTGCCCGGTTTCGTCGTGATGGTGAGCACGGGCAGGTATGGCCAGAGCCAACCGATCGCCGCGCGGCAGTGGCACTCGGGCTTCCTGCCGAGCCGCTTCCAGGGGGTCGAGTTCCGCTCGAAGGGCGATCCCGTGCTGTACGTAAAGAACCCGCCGGGGATCACCGCCGCGGGCCAGCGGGATGTGATCGACGCGGTCTCGCAGCTCGACAGCCTGCGGGGGGAGATGGTCGACGATCCTGAGGTGGCCGCACGGCTTGCCCAGTACGAGCTCGCCTTCCGGATGCAGGCCAGCGTGCCCGGGCTCGTCGATCTTGCCGACGAGCCCGCGAGCACCTTCGACCTCTACGGCACCAAGGGGGGCGACGGCTCGTTCGCGGCCAACTGCCTCTTGGCCCGGCGGCTCGCCGAGCGGGGCGTGCGGTTCATCCAGCTCTACCACCGCGACTGGGACCACCACGGCAGCGTCAAGGACCATGTGAAGGGGACGGCGGCCGAGGTGGACCGGGGCGCCGCGGCGCTGGTCGAGGATCTGGCCCAGCGGGGGATGCTCGACGACACGCTGGTGGTGTTTGCCACCGAGTTTGGCCGTACTCCGATGGCGCAGGGCAACGGCCGCGACCACCACATGAAGGCCTTCTCGATCTGGCTGGCCGGCGGCGGCATCCGGCCGGGGATCACCTACGGGGCCACCGACGAGCTCGGCTACGACGTGGCGGAGAACCCGGTCAGCGTGCACGACCTCCACGCCACGCTCCTGCACCTCTTGGGCATCGACCACACGAAGCTCACGATCCGCACCCAAGGCCGTGATTTTAGGCTCACGGACGTGCACGGCCACGTGGTACGGGACCTGATCGCCTAACGGCCGGCGGCGGCGACGCCCTTGCCAGCCAGCCTTTGCGGGAGAGCCGCCGAGGCTCCGAATCGATCCTATACTCAGACCCATGTCCGATTCCGCCCCGCTGGCCACCGCTGCCCCCGAACTGCTCGCTCCGGCGGGGAACCATGAGTGTCTCGCCGCCGCGATCGCCAACGGGGCCGACGCCGTCTATTTCGGACTCGACACCGGCTTCAACGCCCGGGCCCGGGCCACAAACTTCGCCGTGGCGGATCTCCCCGCGGTGATGCGGCTCCTCCACCGCCATGGCCTCAAGGGCTACGCCACCCTCAACACGCTCGTGTTCGACGACGAGCTGCCGGCGTTTGCGGAGCTCGTGCGGGGCGTGGCCGGGGCCGGTGTCGACGCCGTGCTCGTGCAGGACGTGGGGGGAGCGATGGTGGTCCGCGAGGTGGCGCCGGGGCTGGCCCTCCATGCCTCGACGCAGATGACCCTCACCAGCAGCGAGACGATCACGCTCGCCCAGCGGCTGGGGATGGAGCGGGTGGTGGTGGCTCGCGAGCTGTCGATCGCGGAGATCGTGGCGATCCGTGACCAGACGGCCATGCCGCTCGAGGTTTTTGTCCACGGGGCCCTGTGCGTCGCCTACTCGGGGCAGTGCCTGACGAGCGAGTCGTTCGGCGGCCGCAGTGCCAATCGGGGCCAGTGCGCCCAGGCCTGCCGGCTCCCCTACGAGCTGGTCTGCGACGGCCGTGATGTCGACCTCGGAAGCCAGCGATACCTACTCTCACCGCAGGACCTCGCCGCGTATGCCCTGTCTCCCGAACTGATCGCGGCGGGCGTGAACGCCTTCAAGATCGAGGGTCGGCTCAAGACACCCGAATACGTGGCCGCGATCACGAGCCATTATCGGCGTGCCATCGACACGGCCGTTGCCGGCCAGCCGGTCGCGTTCGCGGCGAAGGAGGTGGAGGAGATGGAGCTCACCTTCTCCCGGGGCTTCTCCCCTGGCTGGCTCGAGGGCTGTGACCACAAGCGGCTCGTGCCGGCAACCTCGAGCGCCAAACGGGGCGTGCGGCTGGGCACGGTCGTGGGGCTGGCTCGCGGCCGGGTCGCTGTCGAGCTGGCGGCCGGTCTCGCCGGCGGCGTGAAGCGGGGAGACGGCCTGGCCTTCGACTGCGGAATAACCAGTGACGAGGCGGTGGGCGGACGCGTATATGAGGTGTTCGTGGCGGGAGAGTCCCGGACCGACGCGGTGACAGGCGGCCGTGTGGAGCTCGCGTTTGCCCGCCAGGGCTTTGACCTCTCGGCCATCAGGCCCGGGCATGCCGTCTGGAAAACCGACGACCCGGAGGTCACCTCCCGGCTGCGGAAGTCGTTCACGGGCCCGGTTCGTCGCCGCCAGCCGGTCGATCTCGAGGTGGTCGCGACGGCCGGTGAGCCGGTGAGGGTGACGGCCACGCTGGCCTCGGGCCGGCGGTGCGAGGTTGTGTCGGTCGAGCCGACTCGCGAGGCCACGCGGCATCCGCTTGACGAGGGCGTGCTCCGGGAGCAGCTCGGTCGCCTGGGAGCCACGCCCTTCGAACTTCGCGGGCTCATGGCCATAGTCACCGGCCGGCCAATGCTCCCCTTGAGCCTGCTGGGGCGACTCCGGCGGGAGCTCGTTGCCGCCCTCGAGTTGCTCGTCGAACAGACGCCGGCCAGTGGCCCCCAGCAGACTCGAGGTCTGCTGCATGTCCGGCAGGC
>JBBEEF010000220.1:8499-11840 GCA_040880915.1 Pirellulales bacterium | reverse complement strand
GTAGCCGCCGAGCTTCAAGAGCACGCCGGCCAGGATCATCGAGATCGGCGTGGGGGCCTCGACGTGGGCGTCGGGCAGCCAGGTATGCACGGGCACCACCGGCACCTTGATCACAAAGCCGATCAAAAGCAGGAGGAACGCCCAGGTCTCGAGCGACATCCCCCATAGGTCTACGGCCGCAAACGGTGAGTTCGGCAACTGGCCGATCTCGGCCAGGGCCAGGAGGTTGAAGGTATGGACCGGGTCGGCGGCCGTCTTGATGGCGGCGATCGCATCGGCCCGGACGGCGGCGTCGAGCAGCGGGCTCACAACATGGGCCCGTTCGAGCTGGTCGGGAGCGAGCATCCGCAGGTCGCTCGTGAAGTAGAGCATCAGGACCGCCAGCAGCAGCAGCACGCTGCCCAGGAGCGTGTACAGGAAGAACTTGATCGCAGCATATTCGCGGCGCGGGCCGCCCCAGATCCCGATCAGGAAGTACATCGGCAGGAGCATCACCTCCCAGAACACATAGAACAGGAAGAAGTCGAGCGACACAAACACGCCCAGCATGCCGGTCACGAGCAAGAGAAACAGCACGTGGTAGGCCTTGACGTGCTTCGTGATCGGCCAGCTCGCCCCGCAGGCCAGCAGCGACAGGAACGTTGTCAGCACCACCAGCGGCATGCTGATCCCGTCAACGCCGAGCAGATACTCGATGTTGAACGACGGAATCCAGGGCTTGCTCACGACCAGCTGCATGCCCGGCTCACCGATCGTGAACTGGGCCGGCCCCGGCCCCCCGAACCCGAGCGGCCCGAACAGCCCCGGCCAGGCCATCCAGAGCGAGAGCACGAACACAACCGCCAGCGTGCCCAGCGAGATCCAGCGGATCGACTCCTCGCGGGCCTTGGGGATGATCGGCAGGGCGAGAAAGGCCGCCACCACCGCCGGCAGAAAGACGATCGCCGTGAGGGGCCAGAGGGCGGGCTGTGAGATGGCTTCGGTCGGGGTCATGGTGGCTCGGGCTTCAGGGCTAAGGTGGCGGGAGCGGGAAGTCGGAGGGTGGGCGGTTAGGAGGCGGCTGCCCGGAAGGCCATGCTCGCCAGGGCGAACAGGGCCACGGTGCCGACGACGATAAACATCACGTATTGCCGGAGGCGGCCTGTCTGGAGAACCCGGAGCCGCTGGCCAACGTTCCAGGTGGCGGCGGCCGTTGCATTGACCAGGCCGTCCACGAGCGTGCGGTCGATCCAGGCGTCGAAGCCGGCCAGCCGGCGGGCAAGGGCCGCGATGCCGTCAATGAACCGGTCGATAAGCCCGCGGTCGACGCCGCTGGCGAGGCTCGCGATCCCGAGCGTCGGCTTGACGAACACCGCGTCGTAGAGCTCGTCGAAATACCAGCGGTTGGCCAGAAACGTGTACACGGGCCGGAACACCCCGGCGACCACCTGGGGCGAGAGCACCTTCCAGACATACATCATCGCCGCCAGGAGCACGCCGCCGAGCGCGGTGGCGAAGGCTGTGAGCGTGGCCGTCTTGTGAATCGCCCCCTCGTGGCTCTCATATTCGGCCGGGAAGGTGAGCGTCTGCGCGAAGGCGAAGCCGCCCGTCATTCCCTCGACTGTGCCCGCGGGGCGGGCCTGCTCGAGCAGGTTGGCGATCCCCAGGCCGCCGGGCAGGGTCCAGCCCGCCACAACCGCCAGCACGGCAAGCACCACGAGGGGCGCAACCATCACGCTGGGCGACTCGTGGGCGTGCTCGGCGATGTGATGATCCCGTGGTTGGCCCATGAAGGTCATGAACCAGAGCCGGAACATGTAGAAGGCCGTCAGCGCCGCACCGCCGGCCACGGCGTAAAAGAGGATCCAGTGCTGCGGGTTCGCCTGGGAGAAGGAGAGGGCCTGGGCAAGAATCGAATCCTTGGAGTAGTAGCCCGAGAGGCCGATCACAAACGGGACACCCGCCCCGATGATCGCGAGGCAGCCGACAAGCATGGTGTAGCCGGTCCAGGGCATGACCTTGAGAAGCCCCCCCATCTTCCGCATGTCGTTGGTGTGGCAGGCATGGATCACTGAACCCGAGCAGAGGAAGAGCAGGCTTTTAAAGAAGGCGTGGGTGACGAGGTGGAACAGACCGGCGACCCAGCCCCCGACGCCGAGGGCGAGCATCATGTAGCCGAGCTGGCTGACCGTGGAATAAGCGAGCACCCGCTTGATGTCGTTGGCCACCAACGCGATCGTGGCGGCGATGAAGAGCGTGATCCCGCCGGTGTAGGCGATCACCAGCAGCACATCTGGTGAGAGCACGGGGAAGAACCGGCCCACCAGGTAGACGCCGGCGGCCACCATCGTCGCCGAGTGAACGAGCGCCGAGACCGGCGTGGGCCCTTCCATCGCGTCGGGGAGCCAGACCGAGAGCGGAAATTGCGCGCTCTTGCCCACGCAGCCGCAGAAGATGCCGATGCCGGCGACAAACAGGAGCCAGCGGCCCAGGCCCGCCTCCCGCCAGCCGGGAACCCGGGCAGCGATCTCGCTGGACCCGTCGGCCGGGCTCGTCGCATGGTCGGCGGCGATCGTGGCCACCTCGGCGGTAGCCGCGGCGGTGACCATGCCGTCGGGCACCCAGAGGGCATGATCTTCCTCGGCCGGGCGGAAGAGGCTGAAGAGTCCTGGCTGGGTCGTGGCCTCGCCGTCTGGGCCGATCGAGGCCGAGTCGGCGAAGTGGAGCGTGCCGAGGGCTCCCCACAGGGCCATCAGGCCGATCAGCATCCCGAAGTCGCCGACGCGGTTGACGATGAAGGCCTTGTTGGCGGCCGTCGAGGCACTCTTCCGCTCGTAGTAGAAGCCGATCAGGAACCAGGAGCAGATGCCGACGAGTTCCCAGAACACAAACACCATCGCCAGGTTGCCAGCGATCACAATCCCGAGCATCGAGAAGCAGAACAGCGACAGGGCCTGGAAGAATCGGGGGAACCGGCCGGGCCGATGGAGGTGGTGGCCGTTGGTGAGCGTCACTTCGTGGTCGGTCACGTCGTGCAGCTCGTCGTGCATGTAGCCCGAGGCGTAGATGTGGATGCAGGTGGCGATCAGGGTCACCACCACAAACATGAGGATCGTGAGCGAGTCGATGTACCAGCCGATCGAGAGCTTGAGCCGCCCCCCTTCGTAGAGCGTGTACCAGTCGCCCGCGTAGGCCACCGGCACGTGCGGCTCGCCATGTGCGTCGCCATGTGCGTCGTGGGCGTTGGCGTGCGGCTCTGTGCCATGAGCGGCTTCACCCTCCTCGGCCGCATGGGCCGTGCCCCCTGGGAAGAGCGAGGCATACGAGCCGCCATGGTCTCCACGGCTGCCATGGTCGCCATG
>JBBEEF010000220.1:0-8399 GCA_040880915.1 Pirellulales bacterium | reverse complement strand
GCCATGACTGCCATGATGGACGGGAACAACCGGGTGGGCCCCCAGCCAGACCACGAAGGCAGTCAGCGAGAGCACAAACGAGGTTCCGATCGCGGCGGTGGCCACCCAGGCGGCGTTGCGGCCGTGCGGCCCCATCTTCGGTCCGAAGAACAGGATCGCTACGAACGAGACCAGCGGCACGAGCCAGGCAAGGCCGAGGAGCAACGGGAGTTGGGTGGCGGGATCCATCGGAAAAAATGGCGGGCCGGTCAGCCCTTGAGGTCGTCGGCCCGGTCGATGTCGACCGTGGCGTGGTTGTTGTAGAAATTGAGCGTGATCGCCAGGGCCACGGCCGCCTCGGCGGCAGCCAACACGATCACAAACACCGCGATCACCTCCCCGTCGAGCCCCAGCGAGCGGGCACCATCGGCCTGCAGGTAGGGGGAGGCGAAGGCGATAAAGTTGATGTTGGCCCCATTGAGCACCAGCTCGATTCCCATGAGCACGCCGAGGGCGTTCCGCTTGAGGGCCATGCAGGCCACGCCGGCCGTGAACAGGATCGCGCCCACCACGAGGTAGTGGGCCACGCTCACCGGTTCGGTGACGAGCAGGCCGAACAGCGGCGAGACGGCGGCCAGCGGCGTCATGCGGAGCCTCCTGTGAGCACGGAGCCCGACCCGGAACGATTCGGCTCATGGCGGCCCGCCTCGGCATGCTCGAGCACCGCGGCCGGGGGACGTCGCGACGCAACCTCCTCGATGGCCCGCGGTGTCTTCCGCCGCTTGGCCCGGGCGAGGTAGGCGGCCCCCACGAGCACGGCCAGCAGGTGCACCGAGACGATCTCAAAGGGGAGCAGATAGCCGCTCCGAGTGGCGTTTGCGTCTGCGCCGACTGGCGGGTCGTCGACCCGCACGCCCACAAGCGCCATGCCCAGCGGCGTGGCGGTGGGCGCGGCCAAGACACCGGAGGCGGGCCGCCGCCAGGCCGGCACGGCGAGCGCGGCCAGCAGGAGCGTTCCCAGAAGGGCGGTCGCCACAAAGCCTGCCAGAACGCGATCGCCACCGCTCGACTTGATCGAGACGAACGGCGTCTGGGCGGTGAGCATCACGCCGAAGACCAACAGCACGAGCGTGCCGCCGACGTAGATCATCAACTGCATCGCCCCCACGAACTCGGCCCCGGCCAGAAGAAACAGGCCCGCGACCGCACCGAGCGAGAACACGAGATAGAGCGCCATCCGCACGATGCTATCGGCGGCCACGACCGCGATCGCAGAGCCGCAGGCCACAACCGCAAACAGCAGGAAGAAGACCGTATGCCAGTTGATCGCCCCCAACGGCAGGGCGTTCACCAGAGCCGCGGCGGGAAGCACCAGACTCATGGCGTCACCTGCACGACTTTCCCGTCGGCGGTGGCGGGCTCCGCGGCGGCAGCCCGGCCGCCCGGCCCTTCGAGCCAGCCTTCGCGAATCTCACCGCCGGGCCGACGGAGCCCCGGCACAAGGCCGCCAGGCAGGAACACCTGCCAGAGCATTGCCCCGGCAAACATCACCGCGGCGATCGGGGTGCAGTACTTGAGGCAGACGGCCATCACCTGGTCGATCCGCAGCCGGGGCAGCGACCACCGAATCCACATCATGATGAGTACGCCAAGCGTGGCCTTGCCGAACAGATTTGCCAGGCCCACGAGCCGCACGAGGTAGGGGGCTGTTTCGCCCGTGCCTTCAGAGAAGCCCAGGAGCGCGGCCACCGGGATCGGGCCATTCCAGCCCCCCAGGAAGAGCACCGCAGCCATCGCGCTCACGAGAAACATCGAACCGTATTCAGCCATGAAGAAAAAGCTCCAGCGGAGGCCGGAGTATTCGGTGTGGAAGCCGGCGACGAGTTCACTCTCGGCCTCGGCCAGGTCGAATGGGGCCCGATTCACGCTGGCCACGGCGCAGACCACGTAGATCCAGAAGATGACGAAGGTGAAGGGGTCGTGGAACACATACCAGTTCCAGGCCCAGCCCGCCTGCTTCTCGGCGATCGTCACCATGTCCATGCTGCCAGCGAGCATCACCGGCACGACCACGCACATCCCCAGCGGCACCTCGTAGCTGACCACCTGGGCCGCCTCACGCATGGCCCCGAAGAGCGACCACTTCGAGGCCGAGGCATAGCCGGCGAGGATCACACCAAATACCTCGAGTCCGAGCACGGCCACCACGAAGAAGACTGCCACGTTGAGCCGTTGGCCGACCACGTCGAAGGCAAAGGGCAGCGCAATAAAGGCGCAGAATGACGCGCAGAAGCTCACATAGGGAGCCAGCTTAAAGAGCATCCCATCGGCCCCCTCCGGCATGAGATCCTCCTTCGCGAGGAGTTTGATGCCGTCGGCGAGCGACTGAAGCCAGCCAAACCGGCCACCCGTGCGGGTGGGGCCGAGCCGGTCCTGGATCCGGGCGGCCACCTTCCGCTCGGCCCAGATGAATACAAGTGCTCCGCCGGCGATCACGTTGAGGATGAGCACGGCCGACACGAGCGCCGCGACCGTCCAGGCAAGCCACCCGGGCAACCCGACCGTGCTCGTCAGAAATTCGACCATCGACCGTCACCACTTTGCCAAGAAATCAAGCCCGAACCGCGGATTTCCCGGGCCGGGGAGGACTTCGTGAAAAATCCCACGAAGTCTGCCCTCTCAGGCAGTTTTCCACAAGTGGCAGCCCGGAAAACCGCCGCGGGGACAGTCGCCGGTGCGCCGAAAGGGGACAGTCCCCTGCCGGACCGCCCACAGGGGACAGTCCCCGGTCTTAACGGTCGATCTCGCCCATCACAATGTCGAGCGACCCGACCACGGCGGGTACGTCGGCGATCAGGCAGCCGCGGCAGAGTTCGTGCGTGACCGCGAGGTTCGAGAATGAGCTTGAGCGGGCCCGCACCCGCCAGGGAATCGCCGAGCCGTCACTCACAACGTAGAACCCCATCTGCCCCTTGGGGCATTCGGTTTCGAGGTACGCGTCGCCGACGGGCATCTTCTCGGTGAGCTTGAGCGGCTCGCCGATCGTTCCCTTGCAGGCGGAGTAACGGTCGATCGCCTGGCGGACGAGATCCATCGACTGGACAACCTCCACCATCCGCACAAAGAACCGGTGCCAGCAGTCACCCAAGACAGCGTCGGCCGGCACGGCGGGATACTCGTGATCGCGGGGATAGTGGCCGTTCTTCATCACGGCCACCTCGAAGGCGTAGCCGTCGTACATCGCGGTGTAGATGGCCTCGCCATCCCGCCGCATGTCTTGATCAACGCCGCTGCCGCGGAGCACCGGCCCCGAGCAGCCGTAATCGATCGCCATGTCGTGGGAGAGCACGCCGATGCCGGCGGTCCGCTTCACGAAGATCGCGTTGGTGGTGAGCAGCGTGTGGTATTCCTGGATGATCGGCGTAAATTGGTCGAGGAAGGCCTCGCACTTTGCCAGCCAGCCGGTGGGCAGGTCGGCGGTGAGGCCGCCGATCGTGATGTAGCTGTAGGTGAGGCGGGCGCCGCAGGTCTCCTCGAAGAGGTCGAGGATCTTCTCCCGCTCGCGGAAGGCGTAGAGGAAGGGACTGAAGCTGCCGAGATCGAGGCCGTAGGCCCCCATCCCCACGAGGTGGCTGGCGATCCGGCAGAGCTCCGAGATCAGGACGCGGAGATGGCGGGCCTTCTCGCTCACCTCATATTTCATGAGCTTCTCGACGGTCAGCGACCAGCCGAGGTTCATGTTCATCGCGGCGAGGTAGTCCATCCGGTCGGTGTAGGGAATAAACTGCCGGTGGGTGATGTTCTCGCCGATCTTCTCGGCGCAGCGATGCAGATAGCCGATGTGGGGCTCGACCTCGGAGACGATTTCCCCGTCGGTCCGCAGCACGAGCCTCAGCACGCCGTGCGTGGAGGGATGCTGCGGCCCCATGTTGACGAGCATTTCGTCGGTGCGGACGTCGAACTCGATAATCCGGGGGTCGTCGCCGATCACGCTGGCCATGCTCATCTCCCTCGGATGCCGTGGTATTCGAACGGCTGCTCGTAGTCCTTGCGGAGCGGGTAGCCCTCCCAGTCCTCAGGGCAGAGGATCCGCCGCAGGTCGGGATGGCCGGTAAACCAGACGCCGGAGAGGTCGTAGACCTCGCGCTCGTGCCAGTCGGCACCCCGCCACACACCGGTCACGCTCGGGATCTCAGGGAGCTGTCCGGGCGTGTCATTCTTCCACCGGGGCAATGTGGTCTTGAGGACAAGGCTCACCCGAGACGACGTGCTCCAGAGGTGGTAGACGAGTTCGAGCCGCGGCTGCCAGGAGACCTTGGCGGCCTTCTTGGGATCGGTCTCGAGCCAGTCGACGACTGTGATGCACTGGAGCGAGTCGAATCGCACCGGGCTCGACTTGGCGAGCCAGCGACAGACGTCGGCCATCCGTTCCGGGGCCACTTCGATCCAGGGGTCGAGTGCCTCGTAGTTGCTGCCCACCACGCCGCCCGGCACGGCCGCGTCGAGTTGGTCGTAAAAAGCGGAGCCACGCATGACGAAAACTTCGGGAGGAACAGAACTCAGGCGGCCCGGGACGCTGGGACCGCCCCCCGCTCCGCAGAAACGGCCCGCACCCAGTCGAGGTCGCCGCGATACCAAACGTAGGCGAATCCGACGAGGAGCACAGCATAAAAGAACGCCATGTCGACCAGCGCCGTCCGGGCGAGCTTGCTGCCGGTGTCGACAACCGACCATTCCGCGAGCGCCTGGGCGTCGGTCAGTTCGCTGCGGCCTGCCAGTTGGGCCCGCTCCCGGGCCCAGAGAATCTTTTCGGCGAGCGGCTCGCGGAGGACGTCGGGCGGAGGAAGTTGCGGGTCACGAACGCCCAGTTCACGCATCAGGCCGATCGCAGCCGGCGAAAGCGTGCCGTCGGCCGTTGCGGTCGCGAGGGCCGGGTCGTTGAGTTGCGTCGCCTTGCCGAACACAGTGGCCCAGGGGAAAAACAGGGCTACCTCAACGTCGAAAATGATGAACAGCAACGCCACCACATAAAACCGCAGGTCAAACTGCACAAAGCTCGAGCCGATCGTCGGCTCGCCACATTCGTAGACCTCGAGCTTCTCGGCGTTGGGCTCACGCGGTCGCACAAGCCGGCCGATCAGCAGATTGACCGCCAGGAAGCCGCCACCGAGCGCCACAAACAACGCGACGAAGCCGGCGATGACGACTGGATCAGTGAGGTTCATGGATGTTCAAGACGAGCCGGGAGCTGACTCGTAAAAGGCGGCCGGAAGGCTACTGGTTGGGGCCGCCGTGGACGGGTTCCACGATCACCTTCGAAGCTGCCACGGCAGTGGGGTTGAGCGTGGAACGGCCCCAGGCAACCTCGACTGGAAGGCGGGCGAAGTCGACGATCGTGCCGTCACGGCTGTAGCAGGAAAGGTCGAGTGTGGAACCCATAAAGATGCAGTCGACAGGGCAGGGCTCGACGCAGAGGGCGCAGAACATGCACTTCGAATAGTCGATCGTGAAGCCGCTGACCCGAAAGCCCTTGCCGTTTTCGACCCGCTCTTTGCCGATGTAGATGCAGTCGACCGGACAGGCCTTGGAACACTGATCACAGGCGATGCAGGTCGTGAGATCGAAGCGGTGGAAACCCCGGTAGCGGGCCGCCACGGGGGCTGGCAGTTCCGGGTATTCAAAGTGTTCGGTAAACGTCCGCCGCTGTTGGTTGTAGGTGCTGCCGAACACGCGGAAGGTCACAAGCAAGCCGCTCACAACCGTTTTCACGGCGAGGAACAGGTTACGGAGCCACTGCTTCACGGTGCCCTCCCGGGCGGCTGCAAGGAACATCTCGAACGTTCCCGCGTCAGTATAGGGAGGGGCCTCAGCCCAACAACCCTCGTGAATTCCCCACGTGATTCCAGATTGTCCGCACTGAAAATGGGGGGCCCGGCAGGCCCCGGAAAACCCTTGAATTACCGGAAAATCATGGGCTGACTGGGGGACGGGTGCGGGATTTGCTTGACGAAGGCCTGGAAACCTCTACATTTCAGGGGGTTTCGGAGGAGTTCTCCGAATCCGTCGCCCGAAGCGATCCGCCAAGGATTGGCCCATGCTCGTACTGTCGCGAAAGAAAGACGAGAGCATCGTCATCAACAACGACATCACGATCGTCGTGGTGGAGATTCGTGGTGACAAGGTGCGGTTGGGCGTGGAAGCGCCCAAGGAGGTGCCGGTGCACCGTCGTGAGGTCTACGAAGCCATTGCCCGCGGCGAATCAGCCGACGTGCCGCTGGCCTCGATGCCCGCCGACACGCAGACCGGCGAAGCCGCTCCCGAGGCCGAGTGATTTCTGCCGGACCCTTTGGGTCTTGGTTGGCAATCTGCCCGGACCAAACCTCGAGACTCCGCGGTGCCTCACGGGGCATCCCGTCGGCGGCCGATCCCGACTATGATATCCGGCGTGCACTCGGTCTTGAGAATTCATGCCGCGTCGCGGCCCCATCGTCTAGAGGCCTAGGACACCGCCCTTTCACGGCGGGAACCGGGGTTCGAATCCCCGTGGGGTCAGTCGTATCGAGTTGGCTAGAGATCAGTCGTAAGAGTCTCCGTGATCCGAGACACCCCTCGAGAGCCAACCAAGACTGATGGACACTCCGCACTCCGACCGCCCCTCCGCCTACGACGCCGTGCTGTTTGTGTCCTTCGGCGGGCCCGACGGCCCTGACGACGTGATGCCGTTTCTCGAAAACGTGCTCCGGGGTCGCAACGTGCCCCGCGAGCGGATGCTCGAAGTAGCCGAGCACTACCACCACTTCGGCGGCAAGAGCCCGATCAACGAGCAGAACCTGGCTCTGCTCGCCGCGATCCGCGCCGAGCTCGAGCGTCGGGGTCCTCACCTGCCGGTCTATTGGGGCAACCGCAACTGGCATCCCCTGCTCACCGACACGCTCCGTGAGATGGCCGATGCCGGCGTGAAGCGGGCGGTGGCGTTTGTGACGAGTGGGTTTAGCTGCTACTCAGGCTGCCGGCAGTATCGCGAGAACATCGCCGCAGCCCGCGAGCCGCTCGGCGACCGGGCCCCTGAGGTCGACAAGATCCGGGTGTTCTTCAACCATCCGGGCTTCGTAGGCCCCTTCGCCCGCAACGTTCAGGCGGCGCTCGAGCGGTTTCCGGCGGAGGCCCGCGGCGGTGTGCCCGTTCTGTTCACCGCCCACAGCATCCCGATGTCGATGGCCGACACGTCGAAATACGTGCCGCAGCTCGAGGAGGCCTGCCGCCTCGTGGCCGAGCGGGCGGGCGTGGCCGACTGGAGGCTGGTGTATCAAAGCCGCAGCGGGCCGCCGAGCCAGCCCTGGCTCGAGCCCGACATCTGCGACGAAATCCGCACGCGGCATGCCGCCGGCTGCCGCCGACTGGTTGTGGCCCCGATCGGGTTCATCTCCGACCACATGGAAGTGCTCTACGACCTCGACACCGAGGCGGCCGACCTCTGCCACGAGCTCGGTGTGGAGATGGCCCGGGTTGCGACGGTGGGCACCGATCCCGAGTTTGTGGCGATGGTGTGCGACCTGATCGCGGAGCGGGCTTGGGGGCTGCCCGACCGCGTCGCGATCGGCTGCCTCCCGGCCAACCACGACGTCTGTCCGCTCGACTGCTGCCCCGCCCCGCAGCGGCCCGCGGGCCCGCCCCGGGGACTGTCTCCGAATGGGGACTGTCCCCCTTCCTCGTCTCCCGGCGAAAAGGGGCACCGTGAATCGAAAAGAGGACCGGCCCCTGAACGGTGATTCTCTCCGCAGGGGACTGTCCCCTTTCCACCCCTTCCTCCCCGCATGCCCTCCGTCCGCTTCGACGCCGCCGCCGCTCCGGAGCACGCCCGAGAATGCGTGGTGCTCGTTCACGGCTTCCTGGCCAACAAGCTCCTCCTGGCCGTGCTGGCCCGCCGGCTGCGGCGGCACGGCTACCTGACCGACCTCTGGGGCTACTGGAACATTCAGTGCTCGCTGCTCGTGCATGCCGAGCGGTTCGCCCGGGAGCTGGCCGTCCTCGACGCCGACCCGCGGATCGGCACGATCCACCTGGTGGGGCACAGCATGGGGGGCATCATCGGCCGGGCGGCCCTCGACAGCTACCGCCCGGCGAAGCTCGGCCGGTTCGTGATGCTGGCCCCGCCCAACCACGGCTCGTTCGTGGCCACAGCCGCGAAGAACACGTTCGGTCGGCTGCTCAAGCCCGTGATCGAGCTATCGACCGATCCCGAGAGCCTGGTCAACCGGCTGCCGATGCCGGCCGGCGTGGATGTGGGTGTGATCGCCGCCGCCTACGACGCGCTGGTGACCGAGGAAAGCACCCATCCCGACGTGCCCCACGCCCACGTGACGCTTCCCACCTGGCACACGGGCCTCTTGTTTCGCCCCGAGACCGCCGACCTCGTCGAC
>JBBEEF010000219.1:1269-11908 GCA_040880915.1 Pirellulales bacterium | reverse complement strand
AGGTTGCGGATTTCGACCAGCTGTTCCCGCCGCATCCGGCCGGCCTCGTCGCCCCAGAGCACCTGCCACACCGCCGCGAGCACGTCGCCCCGCTGCGGTGGGTCGTCGCCGCAGCCGAGCAGCCGCCAGGGAATGGCATATTCCATCGTGTAGCCCATGCCGTCGGCGTCGGGAACGAAGGCCCCGCGGAAACCAGCCGGGTTCGTCGTGATTTTGGTGAACAGCATGCCGTCGTTGATCGTCAGGCAGGGGGTCTTGGTGGGGGCGTGGAACCACATCGTGAGATGCACCAGCCGCGGGTTCCTTGCCAACTCCTCCTGCTCGGCCGTCGGCTCCATCTGCCGCTGCCGGTAGTAGCTGGACCCGTTGCCAACGGCCGGCCAGCCCAGTTCCCGATCGGTCGAAATCCGCACCTGGATCCCGCCGCCCCGCCAGCCCCAGCCGCCGTCGATCTCCGGATCGATGATGCTCCGCAGCGGCATGGGATCGCCGACGTGAGCGGCGATGTAGAGGAACGTCTCGTCGTACATCATCCGGCCGTCGGCCCACTCCGCGCGTGACGCTGTGCCGGCGAGCCTGCCGCTGAAGCCGGGCCGGCCGTCCCATTCCTCGAGCAGGCCGTCGATCACCATGCCGTGAGGCGCCGGGTGGACGGCAATCGAGGCTTGTCGGGCCGGGCCGTAGTGCCTCAGGTCATCGTTTTTGGAAGACCCACCCAGCGGGATCCCGACATCGGCGGGTAGACGACGGACGAACCGATCCGGCCGGAAGGCCATCGGCACTGGCCTGGCTTCCGGCTGGGACAGAAATCTCGCCGCTTCGCCTGCGGCCAGCCGCTTCGGCAGCCGGGTCGCCCCTTGTCGCGGACCCGCCGAGGTGATGATGGCGCCATCGTAGACCTGCACGTCGGTGGCATTGCCCGGCCCGATGCTCACGGCGAACTCCGTCCCCAGATCGACCACGTCGGTCGCGGGCGTTCGCACGACGAAGCCCTTCATGCCCTCGGGCATCCGCACGACGACGTTGCCGGCATGCAGGGTGGCGGAGAGTTCACCACCGAGATCGAGCTCGCCCGGCCCCTCCAAGACGAGGACGACGCCGTTTCGCAGCGTGAGTTCCAGGGCGCCTCCACCGAGCGCGATGCTGCCCGACTCGACCGCCTGTCCGACCGCGAACGTTCGCCCGCCCTCGGCAGGCAGCAGAAACCGCGTCTGCGTGACGATGGCCAGCGGGCGGGCGGTCAGTCCCGGGCCCGGCGTCTCAACCGGGGTCGCGACCAACAACCACCCGGCCAGCGTCGCCGCTCCCGCCACCGCCACCGCCATCAGGATCGCGGCTACCCGGCGGAACGGTGGCCACCAATCGTTGCCGTTCCCACCGGGGTCCGAGGGGGGCTGCAACCCCGGCGTTAGGATCGTCGCATAATCCCAGTAGAGACCGGCATGGAGCGCGGCAAACTCCCGAAAGACCTTGCGAGCAGGTTGGCCACGCTCGAGGATCTGCCGCAACCGCCGCTCCTCGGCCTCGGCCAATCGATCGTCGGCCAAGGTATTGAGGAGGGCAAGCAGTTCGTCGTGCTCATCCCGGTCGCGGACGTCGCCTGGTGGGTCGGTCGAGGAGGTCATGACAGGGACTCCTGGGCGAGGGTCTTGGCGATGCAGTCAAGGAGTTTCCCTCGGATCCGGCGGAGGCGATCGGAGAACGTCTTCAGTCTCAGGCCGAGGGCCGCGGCCATGTCCCCCACCACCGCCTTCGGCTGGTAGCGGCGGATCAGCAGATCAACATGGGACGGGGGCAGTTTCTGCAGGCAGGTCGCGAGCGCCTGCCGTCGGGCCTCGGCGACGGGATCCTCCCGGGCCGCCTCATCAGCCAGGAACATCGCCAGGGATTCGTCAAATACGAACCGGAGCCGCTTAAGCCGCTTGAGGCCGGCAAGGGCCTGGAAGCGGGCGAACGTGAGGGCCCACGGCAGGAAGTCGCGGGCGGTGTCGAACTCGGCTGATTTCTTCAACAGCGCCAGATTCGTCTCCTGGAGAATGTCGTCGGCATCGGTCGGGTTCCAGACCAGGGAAAAAATGTAGGCGTGCAACTTCCGCTGGTTTTTCGTCAGGAGGGCAACAAATTCGTCGGAGGCGGGCATGGCAAGATCCCCTCGCGTGGGGGCCCTGGCGGCGATCGCTGACAGCCACGGCCGCCGCCGCCTGCCACAGGAGTTAGCGTGGCCGACTGAAATTCCGCCCGGGCACGCGTTTCAGCACAGATTACTCAGGGCTGATCACGACAGCCAGGTTGTTGCCGACGGCCCGTTCCTTTCCATCGGAGGGGCGATTGAGCACCCTGGCCTCGCCATCCCTGCCGTCAGCCATCACCAGCGTGGCCGATCGCGGCCTGCGGGTAGGTGGTGTCGTCGGCAGCCCTCGTGACGAACGTGACCGTGTTGTCGGCACCGACATTGACGGCATCCCTGATCCAACCCCAATCCGACACCGGCTCGACGTCACTGCAGGGTCAGTTCTCCCAGGTTCTTCGGCTCCATCTGCAGTTCGAACACGGCATCGTCCACGATGCCGGTATGCTGGTTGCTCCAGAAGGTCCGCAGGCGGGTCCGCTGGCCGGCGAGGTCGCCGTGGGTCGCGCCGAAGTCGCCACGCAGCACCAGGCCGGCCGCCGGGGCGACGCCGAGGGCCTTCCACGGGATGGCCGCCTGCACGAGGTAGCCCTTGCCCGGCTGGGTTGTTACTTCAACCGTGGCATCGTCTACCACGTCCACGAAGTCCATGGCATACGACTTGACCACGCCGGAGCTGAACGTGCGGGGCTTCTTGGTTGCCGAAACCGCACGGTAGAGAACGACCACGGGCTTGCCCCCGACCGCAGCCGAGGGGCCGATGGAGAGCCGCAGGTCGCCGGCGACCGCCGCGGCGCGGTCCTGGGCCGCCTTCGGGTCGGTGCCGAGCTGGAGGTCCACCGTGTCGCCGCCGAGATACATCTGGGCGGGATCGGAGGCACCGTTGACCCACGGGGTGCTGTCCTTCACTTCCCAGGCGGCGTAGAGATTCTGCTCGTCCCAGGCCAGCACCGTTCGCACCGCGGCCTCGTCCGTCTTCTTGTACGACGCCGGTTCGAGGCCTGCGAAGTCCTTGGCCAGGTCGCCCGAGAAGATCACTGTCTTCTTCGCCACGTCCAGCCGCTTCTTTCCGGCGGTCTCCTGCAGGGAGTCGGCCTTGAACCTGGCCGCGGTATTGACGTCGCTTTCGCTGATGTCGAGTCTGCCCCCCTTCAGGGCCTGGACGCTGTCCAAACCGATCACCTCGATGTTCCAGAAGCCCGTCTTGCCGGCCTGGAGGTAGAGCTTGCCATCCTCGGCCAGGCAGATCGAACCGCCGAAGTCTTCGCCACCCATGCCGCAGGGGGCATTGTCGAGGATGGCGCCCGGCTGCGCGATCTCGGGAAACGCCATCTTCATCGGGTCGCCCTGGAACAGACGGCTGAGATAGAAGCCATCCTGGGTCAGAATATGCCACTCGCCGACGTTCGTGGGAACGACCCAGATGCCCCCGATCGGGTCGGGCAGCTTGACCGCGCCGCAGGGGCCGAAGGAGCCGCGGATCATGCCGACTTCCGCCGGCACCGCGTTGTGCGAGCCGTGGACGCCGACGAAGTTGTCGGGGTAGCTCCAGAGTTCCTTGCCGCTGGCAATCTGATAGCAGCGGAACCAGCCGTTGTTGATTCCATAGTCGCCGGGCTTGAGCACGGTGGTGGCGTCGGCGGAGCCCCAGCCTGCGGCAGGGAGCTTTGTGCCGTTGGCCAGGTCATACCGTGGCGCGCCACAGGCGGTGAAGCCGGTCACCTTGAACTGCCGGTCACCGGAGAAGAAGGTCATGTCGGGGTTCATGGCCATGTACCAGCCGGAAAGCCGGAGGATCCCGTCGGTGAGCGTGACTTCGCCGGGTTGCACCTGGGCGTCGTCGTTCTCGTCGGCCCAAAACGCGGTCTGGGCGGCGTCCCCGGTCTGGCCGTGGGCCGGCGGCGCGATGTCCTTGCCGTCCTTGTCGACGTACCAGAACTTGCCCCGCCGCACCCAATCGCCCTCGCCCCGGCGCTCGAAGAAGCCGATCTCCCCGAGATCGAAGGCCCACCGGGTGGCGGCCGCGAGGTAGAGCCGGCCGTTGGCGCCGGTGCCAAACCGCGAGTTCTCCATGCCATTGCGGGAGATCACGGCCACGCAGGCGGCCTTGCCGGTCTTGGGATCCAGTTTCCATTCGCAGCCTTGGCCGACCATGGTCATCGGGTCGCGCGGATTGATGGCTCCGCCGAGGGCCCCATAACTGGTCGGACCGAAGAACTCCTTGTACAGCCCGCCGGTCGTGACATCCCACACGGAGACCCGCTTCGGAAAGCTGTCGTTTTCCATCACCCAGAGGCGGCCGTTACCGTCCACCGCCATGCCGCTGATGAACCGCAGGCCGTCAGGCTGCCACGTGCCGAGCAGCCGGCGGCCGCCCTGGTGGCCGATGGTGCCGGTGGCTTTGCCGGTCGCGTCATACACCTTGACCTGGTTGTCGGGCTCGCCGACGCCGACGTAGACCTTGCCCTGTGCGTCAACGGCGATGCCGGCCGCGGCGGTGAGCCCCTGGATAAACGGCTTGGCCTCGCCGGACTCAGGATTGACGGCGAGCACGTCGGTGCCGGCGCTGATCACGAACAGCGTCCCGTCCGGGCCGGCCTCGAAATCGACCGGTTCGGCGATGGTCAATTCCTTGACCAGCGTGCCGGTCGTGGCGTCCAAAACCAGCACCAGGTTCTGGGCCCGGTAGCCGACGAAGAGCTTGCCCTGGGCGGCGGTGAGCGCGTTGGCCCGCAGTGTGCCCCGCTCCGCCTCCGGAACGGCTGTCACCAAGGCGTTCATGGCCAGGTCCGTGGAGCCGGTGCCGGCCCAGTCGGTGAAGCCGCCCGTGCCGCTGTCCACACGGAACAGGACGCCGTCCCAGTTCACCGAGTAGACCGTGCCCGCGTCGGCCGCCATGAGCATCGCGCCCGACATGCCCTGGCGGCTGCACCGCCACTGGACATTGCCGTCGCCGTCACAGGCGACCAGTGCCTTGCCGGCCTCGGCCCCTGACCAGCCGAGATAGACCCGCTTGCCGTCGCTGGCGGCGCTGACCGGCTGGCCGTGGTCGCCGCCCCAGTTGTCCTTGCCCGAAGCACCGTCCCAGGGGGCCTGGCCGCTGTTGCAGGCCCAGCCGCGGAGCCTGAGCCCGAGTCCGGTGTGCGTCAGGGCTCGCCACGTGTACTCGCCGGCCGGGACCGGCTCGCCGGGCGTGCGCCAGTTCGGGGTCGTCAGGCCGTCCCATTTCACTTCCTGCTCGCCCTTGGTGAAGAACGTCGAATTGAGCAGCTGCCGCGCCACGGTGCCATCTGCGGCGCGAATCTGCAGCGAGATGAAGCCGTCGGCCGGCATCTCGAACCGCACGGTCTTGAACCCCTTGAGCTCCTTGGACTTGATCAGTCCCGTCCAGTCCACCGCCGGCACGCCGGCCAGCGGTGCCTCGGGGCTCTTCTCCATGCGCACCGCGAACTCGCGGGCGTCGGCCAGTCGCACCGGCTGCGGGGTGACCTTGCCCTGGGCCTCCAGCGTCCCGATCCCCCAGCACGGGCTGGACATGAAGGTGAACACCCGGTTGGGCGTGATCCCCGGCTTGAAGATGTCCTTGAAGCTGATCCGCATGTTGGCTTCGGTATTGAAGTTGGGCTCGAGGGTGATCGTGATCGTGTCGCCCGCCTTCGGCCTGAAGCCGTCCGTGCACAAGAGAGTCCAGGGGATGGCGATCTCCTGCACATAACCGTTGCCATCCGCGTTCTCGAGAAACGTCTGCACCGCGGCTTTTGTCTGCAGGTCCTTCTCGCCCCCCTGGTCGAACTTCCGCCCCCAGGCGGCATCGATGACGTCGAGGCCGTCACGGTCGCGCCAGGCCGTGAGGTGCGTGCACCGCTCCTTGTCGCCTTCACCCGGCTGGGTGATGATCCGCGCCTGCAGGCAGTCGCCGGCAAAGCCGTAGTCTCCCTTGATCGTGCCCGGATTGCTCAGCGGCGTCTGATCGATCCAGCGGGTGAGCAGGTAGAGGTTTTCGGCGTCGTACATGGCGTGAAACCAGGTGGCCAGTTTCTCGCGCAGGTTCTCGGCATCGCCGGTGGTGAACACGCCGCCGCTCAGGTCCCAGTCATCAACCTTGCCGTCAACGGCAACCACGCCCGGCGCGGGCAGGATCCGCAGGCCGAGGTTCTCCGTTTCGGTGGCCCACGCGCCGGCCACGGCGAGGAGGGGCAGAACCGCCGCGGCGGGGCAGATCCGGCAGCGGAGAAGGCGGATGATGCGGAGGAGTGGCATGATGCGGAGCAGTTGCATAGTTCGAAACATCCTTTCAGAGCCGGCCAACAAGCACCTCGAACGGCGCGATGGCGATGCGAGTGGAATTTCCCTCGGCGGCCGCTGACACCGCGGCCCCCGTCTGCGGGTTTGCGAGCCGCACGCCCTCGAGCGTGTGCCCCGGCAGGTGGAGCGAAAGCTGGGGCCGCCGGGCCTCGCCGCTCAAGTTCGCGAGCACGAGCGACGCCTTCCCGTCGAGCCGGCGGATGAACGAGATCACGTTCGGATCGTCGCAGACGATCTCGTCCAAAAGTAGCTCGCCGCGGACTAGCTCGGGATGGTCCTTCCGCAGGGCGAGCACCCTGCGGTAATACTCCCACACGGCGGGATCGTCGTCGGGGCTCGGGGGATGTTTCGGGTCGCCGGCGAAGGCCACGAAGATGCCCGCGAGGGCATGCACCGCATCCAGTGCCATCAGCCGCGGCGTGTAGCCCGCAAACCCCGACTTCAGAAACCACGACGTGTCGTGATTGCGGCAGAACCGGATCCGGTTGGCCCCGGGCGGCAGCGACTTCTGCAGGCTCGCGATCCCCGATTTGTAGCTGGCGGCCGTCACCTTCCCGCTCTCGAGCGCGGCGTTCATGTCCATCACGTTGGCCCAGTTGGCATCCTGGGCGAGGTTGCTCACCGAGTGCCAGACCGGGCCGAACATCTCGCTCATCAGCACGGCGTCTGGGTTGACCTCCCGCATCGCCTCCATCATCGCCCGGTAGAGCGGCAGCGTGCTCGACGCCCTCCAGGCGGGATAGTCGATGCCGGAATCCCAGTTCGGGCTCTTGTAGCTGTTGGCATCCACCCGGTAGCCGTCGATCCCGTAGGTCTTTGCGTCGTGCTGCACGAGCCTCCGCATGTAGTCGATGTAGGCCGGGTTGGAGGGATCGGTGTTGTAGGTGCCCCAGTTGAAGTGCGTCACGAGCAGGCCGTGCTCGTCGCGGGTGAAAAACTCGGGATGCTCGCGGACCACCGGCGACTTTTTGCCGAACCCGTGGATCACCATGTCGAAGAGCACCCGCATGCCGTTGTCGTGTGCCACCTTCACGACGTTTTGCAGGTCTTCGGCGGTGCCCACGTTCGGGTCGACGGCGAAGGGATCGTCGTTGTTGTAGCCGCCGAGCCAGTGGGGCAGCATGTAGATCGTGTTGAAGCCGATCTCGCGGTAGAACGGAATCCGCTCCGCGAGGCCCTTGAGCCCCCCTGCGAAATACGAGGGCATCACCTCGAGCATCACCATCTCGGGCACCCAGTCGGGCGTGTTCGCCTCCTGCGGGTAGCCAGCGTCCACGACCGACCGCAGCTGCTCCGCCTGCGTCTCGGGGAAGGTCTCGCCCACGTAGATCACCTGGCGGTCGGAGACGGCGGTGTCGGCGTCGCCCATCCGCGAGCAGCGGATGTCGTGCATGAGGATCGAGATCCTGTTGCGGTCGCCGCTAAGGTAGGTCTGGTAGTAGACCTCCCCCTTCGTGTCGATCCATGCCGCGAGAGACCGCTGCAGTTTCGTGTTCGTGACGCCGACGATGCCCGGATACCGGTCGGGCGCCGTGCGGCACTCGACGAACGTGGAGGCGATCGACTGGTAGGGCGTCTGCGGGTCGACGTGGTTGTAGGTGAAGACGGGCCCCGGCACGTCCACCACGCACTCGGCCGTGGGCCCCACCGCGGCGCCTGGCACGACGAACAGGAATCCCTCGAAGCGGCGAAAGCTCGGGGTCATGATGTCCCGCTGGAGGTTGCGGCTGAGCGTGGCCGACCGCTCGACCCGCCGTTCCTTCGGGAAGAGCGTGTAGGTAGAGACGATCTCGAACTCGAAGGGATCCTGCGGCGGCGTCGTCGGCGGCAGCACGGAGGTCCGCCACCGTTTCGGGATCAGCAGCGTGGGCTCCCGCATGTGCACGCCGTGGCGGAATTCGAGCGAGAGCGACCCGGCGGCCTCGTCGGCGCGAGCGATGGTCGCGAGCAGTTTCGCCCCGTGTTCCTCGACCATCCAGGACTGGTCCACGCGAAAGTCGAGGGCGATCCCGGGCTTGTTTCGGGCGATGAGGCTGTCCGCCACGCCATCGACCACGAGCGACACCCACTCCCCGGTCGCCTTGTCGAACTCGAGCCGCAGCCGGCCGTTCGTGATGGCCAACCGGTCGTCGCTCTCAACGCAGACGAGGTCGCCAAGCCGCCTGGTCTCCTGGAAGGCGGCCGCCGCGGGGGGCGGCCGGCTCGCCGGGCGACTGCACGACACGATCGGCCCCACGAGGCAGCCCGCGAAGACGCCCAGCAGGGCGGCGCGGCAGGCTCTCGAGCCGCGTCGTCGCATGCCCTGGCGGCATGGCGCCGAAAGATCGGTCGGCTGTTCCATCGCTATCTCGTCTCTCTCACTTGCGGTTGCCTTCGAGTGGCCCGGGGAGCGGGCATGATACCGTCTGGCAGCCGCGGTTTTGCGGGCTCCCGGGACCGGAGATTTTCGTACAGGAGGTCGCAGGCAGCCCTGTCCCCCGGCCGGTCCACGTCGCCGCTTCTCAGCACAGATTACTCAGGGCTGATCACGACAGCCAGGTTGTTGCCGACGGCCCGTTCCTTTCCATCGGAGGGGCGATTGAGCACCCTGGCCTCGCCATCCCTGCCGTCAGCCATCACCATTGTGGCCGAGCCGCCGCCATCGAGGGCGAGGGCATCGACGGCCCCGAATTCCGCGAGCACCAGAGCCACCTCGCGATAGGTCATGCCACTGCTGAACCCCGGCTGCCGGCCGTCGGCGACGAAGAGGACGAGGTGGTGGTCGGCGGTGTGGCCGATCGCGGCCTGCGGGTAGGTGGTGTCGCCTCCCTCTCCGGGAAGAACCGCCCCGTCCCGAAGCAGCCGCGCGTTGCCAGACAGGGCGTTGTAGAGATCGCTTTGCGGCATGGTCCTAAAACCGGTGGTGTCGTCGGCAGCCCTCGTGACGAACGTGACCGTGTTGTCCGCCTGGATGTTGACGGCATCCCTGATCCACGTCCCCCAGTCGGACACCTGCTCGCCGTCTGACACGGCCAGCGAGCAGAGATCGGCCACCCCAAGCCGTCGCTCCTCCGCCGTGCGACTGAAGAAGCCGCTGTTGATGCCGATCTGGGCAACGCTCCGCTCGACGAAGGCCCGCGTCGTCTCCAGGTCGGTCTCACCCGGTCGATCGCCGTTGGGGCCGGTGGTCTTGATCGTCACGCCCGGTCGGGTGAGATCGACGACGACGACGTGCATGTCGATCTCCCGCGGCTCCGTGACATGCCGGTGGACATGCCGCACGCCGGGAAACGGCCGCGATTCCGTGTCCGCCGCACCGGCGTGCGGTAACGGCCCGAGGCTGACGAGTCCGCCGGCCACGAGCATCATCGGCAGGCCACGCCATGCCCGGCTCCATTGCGTCGTCATACATACCCTCTCTGCAGGTAAAAACCGGTTTTGCCTGGGGTTTGGGGCTGACTCTCCGAGCTGCGTGGCGTTGCGGCTGCGGTCGCCTGTTCAAGGAAAGACGAACTTCCCCCAGTTCTTCGGCTTCATCTTCAGCTTGAAGACGGCGTTGTCAACGATCCCCGTGGCCTGGTTGCTCCAGTAGGTCCGCAGCCGGGTGCGGTGCCCGGCAGAGTCGCCGTGGGTGACGCCGAAATCGCCGGCGAGGGTCGTCACGTCTTGGACCGTGATCCCCAGGATCGAGAGTTGGACCGCAGTCTCGGAGACGTAGTCTATCGGATACTCCTTGACAACGCCCGACTGGAACGAATTCGGTTTCTTCTCGGCCGAGACTCGGCGGTCGAGGACGGCCGTGGGCTTCCCCTTGAAGTCGTCGTCGAGCTTGTCGCCGCGGTCTGGCGGGAAGCGGCTGCTGAACACCGTCGCTTGAGTCTATTGCGACAGCGAGAATGCGGTCCGCACCCAGTCGCCGCGGGTCAGCGTGCCGTCCGCGACGGGAAGCTTCTCCGCCGGCAGATTCAGCTCACGGGCAAGGTGCCCCCACCGCTCCGCGAGGGCCTCGTCCAGCACCTTGCCCACCTCGGCCGCGTGGTTCGGATACGACTCGTTGTACTGCCCAACGATGTTCTTTCCGCGCGGCCCGCCCGGCGGCGCGGGCAGCAGGCCGTGAAATCCGCCTGCGGTGCCCCACCACTGCACCGCGGCGAAGTCGGCGTGCCCCGGCGACACGCCGCTGACATACACCGTGCCCGCGCCGGCCCGGTGCAGCCGCGCCTGCAG
>JBBEEF010000219.1:0-1169 GCA_040880915.1 Pirellulales bacterium | reverse complement strand
CGCGGCACCGGCACCTGCTGGACGGGCAGCTTCTCGACCCGCGCAAGGTGCGCCGCGTGCCCGCTCGCCTGCCCCATGGATGCCCAGATCGGTTCCAGCCTGAGCGCGCAGAATCCGACGTGCGAGGCACTGACCGCACCCGGCACGAGCAGGTTCTCACGCGTCTGCGGCACGAGCACCCCGTAAGGAATCTGGTACGGCGGCGTCGCAGCGTAGAACTCGCCCGTATGCCGGCTCCCGAACCGCGGGCCTTCGTGCCCTGTACCGTGGCAGTTGTTGCCGTACTCGCCAAACGTGCCTCGGAAGCTATCCCTCGCCTGGGGCGAGTCTTTTCCGTCGGTGTCCACATAGTGCCGTTCGACCCGCGTGGCGAACTCGGGGAACGTACCGGTCAGTCCGTCGAAGGCGTGGAAGTCGGCGTGCGACAGGCCGGCGGTGAGCATCCCGCCGACGCGGATGGTGGATTCGACCAGTAGCACGGAGCTACCGTCGTCGGCCGCGGCGAGTGCTGCGGCGATCCCGGCCGGCGTGGCCCCGTACACGAGCACGTCATAGGTGTCGGCCTGTGCTGGCGACGCCAGCGCGCCAACCAGCAGCGAAAAGGGATCGAATCAAGGGGAGGTTTTACCCAGGGTTTTCGCAGGGCACGGCCTGGCCGGCCATCATCCAGGCGGGCTCGACGCGAAGGGAGTTGCAGGCGGAGCAGCCGCGGGCCATTCTTGTCGGCCCCCGCCGGCTGGAATCGCTCCGCCAAAACCACGCCCTCCGCCGCAGGTAGGGCAGATCGCCGAGGGGTCTGCCGGTCGTTGATTCACCGTTGCCGCGGCCTGTGCCCGCGAGGCCCAAACACCACCGTGCGTTGCCACTTGTGCCCGATGGCCTTAAACCACAAACCGCACATGGCGGCATTCTGGCCTTTGGTTTGCGAAGGGTGGTTTCCCAGTGCAAAAGGCAAAAAGTAGCGGCGAATTTCTGTCCCAGTTCCGGGGCCCCAGCCGGGCCTGGAGTTTGGTGGCGGCCCTCGCAGCCTGCCTGGGCCTCGGGCCTACGTCGGCGGCAGTCGCCCAGCAGACTCTCTAGTCCTTATCCAAGCGAATTTGGACTTGCGCTTTTTGCGTTGAGCGCATAAAAAACTCGAAATCCCCGACGAATCGCTTGATTGTTGGTTG
>JBBEEF010000218.1:0-12117 GCA_040880915.1 Pirellulales bacterium | reverse complement strand
CGGCACTGGATTTACCGGCACTGGATTTACCGGCACTGGATTTACCGGCACTGGGATTTACAGGCAAAACCTTGGTACCATCCTCATCCCCACGCCGGAACATTTTTCCCATGCCGATCACGCTCGCTTTCAGTTCCAACGCCTATCTCGACATGCCGGTCGAGGAGGCAGTGGCACGGATCGCGGCTGCCGGCTACCGGGGCATCGAGCTGTTGGCCGACGTTCCCCATGCCTGGCCGGCCGGCCTCCTGGAGGTGCAGAAGGAGGCGATCAGGGGGGCGATCCGGCAGCACGGCCTCGTGATCTCGAACATCAACGCCTTCATGATGAACGCGGTCGCCGACCCGCGGCAGCCCTACTGGCATCCCGGCTGGACCGACCCCGACCCGCACTACCGGGCCATCCGCCGCGAGCACACAAAGCGGGCCCTGCGGCTGGCCGCCGAGTTGGGAGCGGGGTCGATCTCCACCGAGCCCGGCGGCGAACTCGCACCGGGGCAGTCCCGCCGCGAGGCCAGCGACATCTTCTACGAGGAGATCATGCCGGTCCTCGACGTGGCGGCGGCCTGCGACGTGGCGCTCCTCGTGGAGCCCGAGCCGGGACTGTTGATCGAGACCTTCGAGCAGTATCTCGAGTTTGCCAAGCGGGTCGACCATCCCGCGCTTGGCCTCAACTTCGACGTCGGACATGCCTACTGTGTGGCCGACGATCCGGCCGAGTGGGTGCCGCGGCTCGTGGGTCACACGCGGCATTATCACGTCGAGGACATCGCCGCCACGCGGGTCCACCACCATCTGGTGCCGGGGGAGGGAGCGATCGACTTCGCCGCCGTCCTCACGGCGATCGCCACGCACACGCCCGATACCTGGGTGACCGTCGAGCTCTATCCCTATCGCGATCGCCCCGACGATGCGGCCCGGGCCGCCCGGGCCCATCTCGTGGCGGTGGCCCGCGCAGCCGGCGTGGAGCTCGCCTGACGATGGTACTCCGGCACGACCATGAGTTTGGAGGGGTTGCCCGCGTGACCAGACCCACGATAACGCCTCATCGGCCCCTGATCAGCCCCTGACGAAGAGGAGTCGGCCCACGATGCTTGCCTGGCTGAAGCTCGTGCGAATCCCGAACCTGGCGACGGCCGCGGCCGATCCGCTGGCCGGATACCTGATCGTGTCCCAGGCCCGCGACCTCGCCTGGCCACCGGCGGCGTGTGGCCTGGCCGTGGCGGCCGTCGTCGCGATCTACGCGGCCGGGATGGTGCTCAACGATGTCTGCGACCTCGAGCTCGATCGTCGCGAGCGGCCCGAGCGGCCGCTGCCGAGCGGGGCGATCGGCGTCCGTGCGGCCGTGACCGTCGGGGTCACGCTCCTGGCGGTCGGGCTCGTGTTCGCTGGCGGGGCGACCGCAGCGGCCGGCTCGCCTTGGCCGGCCGCTGCCGCCGTGGTCCTGGCCGGGGCCGTCTGGCTCTACGATCGCCACGCCAAGCCCACGCCTCTCGGTCCGGTCGTGATGGGCAGCTGCCGGAGCCTCGCCTGGCTCGTCGGCATGACCGCGGCCGGCGGCCCGACGGCAGCCCTCGACTGGCTGATTCCGGCCGGCATGGGTCTGTACGCCGCCGGGATCACGCTCTACGCCCGCGACGACGCGGGCACGAGCCGCCGCGGCAGCCTGGCCTTCGGCGGCCTTGTGATGCTCGTCGGGCTGATCGTTGCCGCCGGCAGCGTCTGGCTGGCCGACCGCGGGCCGATCCCGCTCTCGACCGGGGCGACGATGCCCGTCTCCACCTGGCTCACACTCTGGGCGATCATTGTGACGTCGATCGTCTACCGGGTGGCCGCCGGCATCGGCGACCCGGCCCCCGGCCGTGTCGGGTTCGCCGTTGGCAACGCGATCATGTCGATCATCACCCTCGACGCGGTGCTCGTGCTGGCCACCTGTGGCGAGCAGTGGGCGATCGTGGTGCTCAGCCTGCTGGGTTGGTTCCTGGCCTTCAAGCGGGTCGTCCCGCCCACCTGAGGTTTGACCATGCGGCCCGGCTCCTCACCCCGCTCGTAGAAAATCGCCCCGGGCACGGGCATTCTCCAGTGCCCTCCGGGGTTAGTCCCTTGTCGCTCACACCCAGGCCGGGGTCGGCTCGATCGCATCGGCCGGCCGCTTGCCGGCGTCGGCCCGGCCTGTGCCGGCGAGCCGGCTCGTCGCCCTGACCGTCATGTCGCCGTCGCAGAGAATCTGGCAGGAGAGCCGGAGGCCCGGAGTGCCGGCCAGCCCCTTGGCCGTGAGCACGTCCTTTTCGGCCTGTGTCATCGCCGCCGGCTCGCCCGCCACGAACTCGACCCGGCAGGTGGTGCAGCGGGCGTGACCACCGCAGGCGTGCAGTTGATCTACGCCGCACTCGTCCACCAACGCGTTCACCAACCGCTTGCCGGTTGGCACCTCGAATTCACCCACGCCCTCGACTGTCAGTTTCGACACGCTTTCTTCTCCTGTTACTTGCCCTTGGGATCCAGATTCGCGGCCAGGTCGTCTTCCGAGACGGCGACCCTGAAGCCAGCGCTCGGCACGTCCAGACCGGCCGTCCAGGCCAGAGCGTTGAGCACGAGCTTCCGGAAGTCGTCGTTGGCCCAGTTCGCGTGGAAGTGGGCCCCGGTGCAGCCGAAGCCCCGCCCGCCGTCAGACCGCTCGTAGGCCCAGGCGAGCACCTCGCGGCCGCCCCTGTTTGCCCGCACCGTGGGATTGTTGCTGTGGGGTCCGTCGGGCCGTTCCCGGGTCGAGTCGGGGGGCACGGCCGTGAGGATCATCGTCAGCCCCTCGGCGGGCTCCTTCAATCGCATCTGGTAGTACCACTCGTCGTTGGTCTCAAACGGCTGCACGCCCCGCGTGATCGGATGCCCCGCCGCGAGCTGCGTCTGGGAGAGCTTCCAGTGGGGGTTCACCGACCAGTGGGTCTCGAAGTAGCCCCCCATCCAGTCGAGAAACTCGCTGCCGCCCTTCTCCTTGGGAACCTCGACGGCGTAGTGCAGGCAGGCGATTCCCACGCCCCGTCTGGCCAGGGCGTCGATCTGGGCCAGCCGGTTGCTCTGGAGCACGGGATGGCCACCGCCGCCGTCGGCGAAGAAGAACACGGCGTCGGCGTTGTCGAAGGCGGTCGGATCGGTCGGCCAGCCGCCGGTATACACGGCCGTGATGAGCTGCGGAGCCGCCTCGGCAAGGCACTTCTCGAGGAGCAGACAACCGGCCCGGAACTCGTGCTGCCCGGCGCCGTGGCTCGCCCGACCCGCAACCATGACGAGCTTCCGGTGGCCGTCGGCCAGCCGCGTCCGCTTGAGCCGGATGTCCTTGACCTCCACCTTCATCGGCGGCCCGGCATGGAGCTGCAGGGCGAGCACACCCTGCACGGCCCGCTTACCCTCCTGCTCGTCTTTTGCCTCCGACATCAGCTGACCGTTGATCACGTGTTGCAGCTTCGGCCCCTTGGCGACGATCCGGTATTCGTTCCACTCGCCCGGCTTGATCGCCTTTTGCAGTTCGGCTGTGTCGCCGATCGGCTCACCGGGCGTCTTGTTTCCGTCGGCCGCGATCGTGACGCGTTGGCCCCGCGGGCAGAGGATGCCCCGGCCCTTCTCCTCGTAGGTGATCCCGGAGTAGGTCGGCCCTCCCTCGAAGTCGGCCTGATAGCCCCCCACCACGAAGTCGCCGAAATCCTTGCTCCGATACTGGACGCCGCTGTTGCCCTTGTCGCTGATGCGGTACTGGAACACGAGTTCGAAGTCGTCTACGAGCCCTGCCCGCCAGATGAGAAAGGTGTTGCCCTTGGTCGGGTTCTCGGCCGTCGTCTCCCCGATGATCACCCCCTCTTCGACCCGCCAGAATTCCGGTTTGCCCTCCCAGCCGGCCAGGCTCTTGCCGTCAAAGATCGGCACGAGGCTGTCGTCGGCCCGGGATGCGTTGCCGGCCAGAAGGCCGACCGCGGCCACGATCGCCGCCGCGAACACGTGACCTGGAGCGGACCGTGCCAGGGGAGGCCGCATCAAGGAGGTCGGAACACAGGCGGCCGAAACACGGAACACGAATGGCATGAGCGACACGTGGCGGGCCTCCCGGGGCAATCTGGCGGCAACCCGACGGGCCGCCTCGGGCCCCAGTATGCCATGGCCAAATTCCGTGGCCACTACCGGGCCGGAAGGCGACCGGTGGCCCGTGCTTTCGGCAGCCGGCCAGGCCGGTATGAGTCCGCATCGAGGCCGAGCATGTCGAGCATCCCAGCAATGCCCGCGACGCGGATGTTGTAGGAGCGGGCCGCATCCAGATTCCGCGTCCGCCGCTTGGCTTCCGCGGGCCAGCCGGGGATTTCGCTGCCGTCATCGCCGGCGGGGGGTTGCCCGAGATCGACCACCAAGGCCGTGTTCGGGGCGACCGCGTCGACGACCCGCCCGCCGCCACGCTCCACGATTTCCCGGATCGACTCCTGATCGGAGCGGCCATCGAAATTCAGGTCTGCAAACCCCACGATCACGATCTCCGGAGTGACTCCACCCGCCCACAGGCTCGAGGAGACGCCGTCTCCCGAAAGGATCGGATTGCGAGGATCTTCCTGCCGAATGACCGCGCGGACGAGCGACGACCCCTCGACGTCGGTGATCTCGACAACTGCCTTGCGGCTCCCGAAGTCAGGCCGCGGGTCGTCGGGAGGAAACACGTGCAGGACAATACCGGGACGAAGCCCCGCGGTCGTCTGGCAGGACACAAGGGTGGTCCCAGCACGGGGATCAACGGAGATGATGTGCCCATTGAAGCCGTCGATGCGGTCGCCTGCCGGCCGCGCTACCGCGATCATTTCCTGGAGTTTGGGGTCTGCAACCCGGAGTCGAGCGAGCAGCGAGTTGAGATCGGCGATCTCCTTCGCCCGGCCGCGCAATTCGAAGCGGAGCAGATCAAGCTGCTTGATCGAATCATCCGTCTCGATCGCAGCGCGGAACTCGGGCTTTCTGGTCGGCGGCATGGAGTCGAGTCCCTTCGCGATCTCCGCTTTGAGATTCTCGAGGTCGCGGGCTTTTTCCTCGGCGGCCCGTCTGGCGGCGGTCAGCTTCGCCTGCTCCCGCTCGTGCGCGGTCCACTTGGTGTCGAAGTCGGCCTTGTCCTTGGTCTGGGCATCCTGCGCGGAGGCTGCCGCGGCGAGGGCATCCTCTTTCGCCTTGTCGGCGGCGGCCAGCTCCCCGGCTTTCTGCTTGGTCAACGACTGCTTCTCGTCCTCGACCGTCTTGACGCGGGTGTTCTTGTCCTGAAATTCCTTTCGCAACCACTCGATGAGCTTCAGGTAGGAACGGTCATCTTGGGAAAAGCCCGCGAAGTCTCCCGCGAACAGCCCCTCGAGTTGGGTTTCGATGTCGCCGATCGGGACGTCGGCAGCCACGCCGATGATGCCCCGCAGGGTGTTCATCTCATCGGCGGTTTGTCGCGACGTGGTCTCGGCCTGAACGGCCTGGGCGTCTGCAGCCACCTTCGCCGCCTCAGCATTGTCGGCCTTGGCGAAATAGAGATACGTGGTCACACCCAAGGCGAACGTGAGCATCACGAAGATGGTGAGCGCGATCAGAAGCGCGTTTTGCGTTGTTCGGGACGAAGCCATGGTTCACCGAACTCCCAGAGGGAGTGGACACGCCAACTGCAGAAGCTGAGGGCCGGCAGGGTTCGCCATTGCCCAAAACGAGTCACCAAAACAGCTATCCATCGACGGCTACGCCCCGCCCCGTCCACGCGACCTCAGATTGTAGCGGTTGCATCGATTGCCGGGCCGGCGGTGTCTCGCCAGGACATCTCCCTGCCGCTCCGGACCGCGGCCTCCCCGAGCAGGGCGACGAGCGTGCTGCGACAGAGGGTCTTGCCGCCGTCCCCCCGTCCTCC
The DNA here is from genome assembly GCA_040880915.1 of Pirellulales bacterium. Classification (GTDB taxonomy): domain Bacteria; phylum Planctomycetota; class Planctomycetia; order Pirellulales; family UBA1268; genus QWPN01. The sequence goes on along the minus strand of JBBEEF010000218.1, from coordinate 6,219 downwards.
GCTCACGATCGCATCGACAAACCCACCCATGCAGGCGAGCCAGGGGTTATTGCCGGGCAGATCGTTGGTTCCCGGCCTGCTGCCGCGGGTCCCGTGCCCGCACAGCTCGGCGGCGGCGAGGGTGCCGACGACCCGGTCTTCGGTTCTCGATTGACCGCCTGCCCCCACCTCGATTTCGGCCACCAGTTGCCGGCCGTCGGCAAACCGGTAGCGGACGGCCGCGCCCGCTCGGCCCGCCGATCCGATTGGCATCGCCGCCACCGGGCACGCGTCGCCCAGGGCCCAGAGCCCGCGGTCGATCGCATCGAGGTGCCGCTCCACCAGCAGCCCGCCGGCAAGGCTCGGATCGGCGACCCAGTTGCGGTGCCGGCATTCCTCTGCGGTCCACTCCGGTCGCGACGGCCGCTGCCAGGACGCTCCGACGCGGGCCCGGCACACGGCCCGCAGCGGGCTGCCGATTCCGCCGGCGTGGATGTGCTGGATTGTTCGCGCCGTTGGCCCGTGGTGGCGGGAGGCGAGCCCGGACACGATGACAAGCCCCCGCCTCCCGGCCTCCGCGAAGGCGGCAAGAACCTCGCGCACGCCGGCGGCGTCGGTCGCCGCAGGCCGCTCGCAATAGATGTGGAGCCCCCGGGCAACGGCCGCCGTGACGTGAGCGGGCCGCGACCATGGGGCCGCCGCCAGGATCACCGCGTCGAGGTCGCTGTCGACGAGCTGCCGCCATGCGTCCTGGCCGACAAACCGGCGATTCGAGGGGCAGTCGAACTGGCCGCCGATGCCGCCGGCGAGCATCGCGGCTGTCTCGGCGAGGTGGTCGGCGAACAGGTCGCCCAGTGCGGCGATCACGACCCCGGGATGCAGGGACGCTGCCTGAGATGCGGCGCCCGTGCCCCGCCCGCCGCAGCCGATCAGGCCGATGCGGATGCGGTCGCTGCCGGCGGCGAACAGGCCGCCGGCCGGCAGGCCAGCTGCCGTCGCTGCAGACGCTGCCGCCCCGAGCGAGCCGGCGAGAAGGTCGCGGCGGCTGGGCCGCACGGTGCGGGAAGGGCTGGGCATGGTGGGTTCTCTCCGGGTCGGGGAAGGGGAGTGATGCCGCGGCACGTGCCACGCTCGCAGTCTATCCCCGGAGCCGTGCGGCTGCACTGCCCTCAGCGGGATCGCGACGCAAGCCGAGCGGCGGCCTTGTGAACCGCCTGCTCGATGTCGGCAGGATCGCCAAAGGCCGCGCTGAATTCCCGGAGCCTGGTTTCGGCGGAATCCTCCGCGAGTGGCCGCTTCGCCGCGAGCGTGCGTTGATAGGCAACAAACGCCTGCTTCTTTGTCTGGATGAGGTGATGCGTGAGCGCCCAGGCAGCCGCATAGGCATCGAGCGCGGAGTCGACCCGGCGGAACGGGGCGTCATCCGTGACGATGGCCTCGATCATGCCGGGGCGGTAGGTCGCCAGAAAGTGGTCGAGCCGTGGGCGATTGACGGCCCCGATTCCACGCCAGCCGCGGACGTTCTCGAGGTCGGGTGTCTCGAAGTAGGTGGCCACACCCTCGCTGACCCAAAGGGGCACGGGGGCGAGTCGCTGGTGCATGCCGCCGTTGAAGGCAAGTTGATGGGTCGCCTCGTGGACGATCGTGGCGACCATGCCGCTGGCGGCGGGGCTCGTGAGAATTTCCAGGCCCACCTGGCCGGGCTGCCGGCCACGGGCCGCAGCCAGGGCGTCGCTGCCGGTGAGATCGAAGGTGGTGACCTGGTTATTGAGCAGGTTGTAGTAGCCGACCACACTTCCTGCCGCCGCCCCGAGATCGGCCGCCGCGTGGGCCTCGTAGGAACGCCGGTCGGCGAAGATCACCACGACCAGCGGCCGCTGCGGGGCCTTGACCTCGAGGCCAGCCCGGCTCCAGTAGGTGCCGAATGCGTCGTGGAGCCTCTCAAACAGCGCCGCACACCACTTGGCGTAGTCGCGGCTGGTGTTGAAACAGACAACGTAGTGCTTGGTGAGGAGCAGATCGAAGCCGGCCGGCAGGGAGGCGAGCACCTGCCGCCCCAGGTCCTGGCCCTCGGGGGGGCTGTCGGCCAGCGGCTCCCGTGCGGTGATGCCGGCGGGCGGAAAAAGTTCGTAGCGGCCGTCGTCGTGTTCGAGGAGCAGGCTGCCGTCCACGGCCTCGACGACGATCGTTCCAGCCACGACCCGCCCGCCTGAAAGGCGAAGTTCGACGCGGCCCGGCGCATGTTCGGCCGGGTTGTCAGCGGCGCGAGCGGCCGGGCAGGCTGCCAGCAGCGTCAGGCAGAGCCAGCCGCCGAAAACGCGGGCCCGGGGCCCCGGGTGGCAGCGGTAGCGGCAGGACGGGTTCATCGGCGGCGTTTCCGGGCGTGCCCAGGGAAAGAGCGTGACTGGGAAGGCTGGGCAGGCGACGGCCAGGAAGCAGGCGTGGGCACGGGACTGGCATCGCCTCGCCGGCCGCCGGCCGCTACCGTTGCCGCCCGTCCCGTCGCCGGAACCTCCGCACCTCCACAGGAGCATCGTCACGGATGATCCCGTCCGCCGCAACGCGAACTTTCAGCCTCGCCATGGTCGTGGCGGCCGCGATGACCACCGGCTGCGCTGGCTGGACCCAGCGTTTCGACGCGAAGAAGATCGCCCTCGACAAGGAACGCTACGGTGCCACCGCCGACCAGCGGATCAAGGAGCTCGCGGCCGACGCCGAGCGTGCCCAGAAGGAGGGAGGCGGCGAGTCGCAGGAGTTTACCCGCCGGCTCGCGGCTACGGTCCTCGAGGAGCACGATCCGCGAGTGCGGGCCGCCATCCTCGACGTGGCGGCCGGGTTCGACACGCCGTCGGCCGTGGCGATCTGTAAAGGCGCGCTTGAAGATCCGGACCAGCGGGTCCGCGACAAGGCGTGCGAGATCTGGGGCCAGCGTGGCGGTCCGGAGGCAGTGGCCCTGTTGACGACCCGGTTTGACGCCGACGCCGACATCGATGTGCGACTCAAGGCGCTCCGCGAGCTCGGGCAGCTCGGCGACAAGACGGCGATCCCGACACTCGCGCGGGCGCTTGAGAATTCCGACCCGGCGGTCCAGTACCGCGCCGTGGCGGCACTCAAGCAGGTGAGCGGCCGTGACCTGGGCGACGACGTGAACCTGTGGCGGGCCTGGGCGGCCGATCCCAAGGCTGAGGGCACCGAGTGGACGATCGCCGAGGGGTTCCGACGGGTGTTCTGAACCCATGGCTCTAGGGCCCTCCATGCCATGGAGTTGGGACGGGGCCTGACCCCAGTGGCGTGTCAAACGACGCGGACTGAGTCGGGAGGGCAAGTTGCCCCAACCATGGGGTGTCGAACGACCCGGCCGCGTTCTGCCCGCCCCGCGTGCCGATACCACCCGTCGTACGCCAAAGACCCTCGGCCCCACCACGCGCGGATACTCGATGCCACTGCCAGGTGCCCATGCTGCCCAGAGTGCAACGTCATGCGGACCGGCCCGGTGCTGGAGATTCGCCGTCGTAGGGGCCGCGGGCCTCTCGTGCCTCGTCGCCGCTGTCGCGACAGAGGCGACGCCGCCGACCCGGGGCAGAGCCGGCCCGGGCCGGTTCTTCGAGCAGGTCTTCAAGTCCAGGCCGGAGCCGACGCCAGCCTTCATTCCCGTGCCCACGCCGCCGGGTAAGGACGAGGTTGAGCGGCTCGAGAAGTTGGCCGCGAAGAATCGGCAGGGCCAGCCGGCAGCTCCCCGTCCCGAGCAGTTGCCCAGCTGGAGCGAAACCCAGAAATTTCTCACGGCCGCCCGTTCCTCCGCCGGCAAGATCCTGGCAGACGCCACTGCCCGCAATTACCAGGCTGCGCCGCGGCCCGCAGACCCCCTCACTCTGCTGGTTCCGCCGTCGGGGCGGTCGCAGACGGTTCCGCTCGTGGTCACGCGGCTCGAGCCGACGGGCATGCCGGCCCCGAACACGGCCCGCTTCCAGCGGCTCCGCAAGGGGATTTCCCAGACGCTCTTCACCTACCAGCGGCGACCGCTCAACACCGTTCAGCACACCCCCTGGGAGGTGATGCATGGCTTCATCGCCTTCGGCATCCCGACGCAGGTTCGGGTGGGTGGCCCGGCGGGCGACCCCGTGAGTGCGATCGGCTGGTCGAACACCGGGGGCACCTGCCGCGGTCAGACGATGCTCACCGTGACCGGCGACCGGCTCCATGCCCTCAAGGGCTACTTCGGGGTCCAGGGACACTCTGCCCAGTACCTCGCCATCCTCGCCCAGTGCCGCGTGGCATCGGCCTCGCCGATCGTGGTCCAGGGGAAGCGGTTTACCGTGGCCGATTTGATCGCGGAGGAGAAGCTTGCCTGCAAGGCGGGCACGGAGCTCACGTTCACCCTCATCGCCATGGCCCACTACCTTCCGACCGACGCCACCTGGAAGAATCGTGACGGCGAGACGTGGACGCTGCCGCGTCTGGTCGAGGAGGAGATCGTGCAGCCGATTCGCGGGGCGGCCTGCGGCGGCACCCACCGGCTGTTCGGCCTCTCGTACGGCTGCCAGCGGCGGCGCAAGGCCACCGGCCAGCTCGACGGCGTGTATCTGCGGGCCGACCGCTACGTCCGGGATTTCCAGACCTTCACGCTCGCGAAGCTCCAGAACCGGGATGGCTCCTTCAGCACAGAGTGGTTCAAGTATCCGGCCGACCGCGACGACGACATCGAGCGGAAGATCCAGACTACCGGACACATTCTGGAATGGCTCGTGGGCTCGCTCGACCAGGAGCGGCTCTACGACCCCCAGGTGGTGGCGGCCGCCGAATTCCTCTGCCGAGTGCTCCAGCGTGAGCCCTCCCGCGAGTGGAAGATTGGCCCGCTTGGCCATGCGTTGCACGCCCTCAACATGTATCAGGAGCGGGCCTGGGGCGTGGTGCTGCCGGGCGGGATCGCGGCCTTCCATGGCCCGATGAAGGCCCCCGCCGGGTCGACGCTGGTCGCCGAGAAACCGGACGCAGAACGGCCCGCGCGGAAGTAACAGCCACCGGCCGCGGACTGCTTGAACGGTTTGGTCGGCCGTCGTACGCTGCCACCGCGGAGGTTTCGGTCGCATCCGGCCACCGCCGCGTGGAGCGGATCTATGACCGTAGTTGACGTCACCACGCAAGTTGAGCACCTGCTCGCCATGGCCGTGCGGCTCTACGAGTCGACCGGGGCTGAGGCGATCCTCCTGCTTGCGGAAGAGCGGCTCGATTGGGAACGCGTGCGGCAACTCACCGCGTCGACTCCGCTGCTCGTCGCGGCCGACAAGGAGGCCGACCTGGCCGGTGCTCATGAGCACACCCTCAAGGCGGTCGTGCTCGACGTGGCCGACCTGCCGGTCCACGAGCGGCTCGCCCAGGCCTTGCTCGAGTGTGTCGCCGCCGATCTGCTGCCACCCGAAGCCCAAGTGGTGACTGTCTACAGCGGCTTCGAGGCCGGGACGATCGACTCGGTCAGCATCCTCCGGCTGGCCGAGCATCTGGGCCAGCTCACGTCCCGCGATCTGAGAAACCTCGAGACGAAGGTGCCGCTCGAGACGCTCAAGTTCGTGGTCGATCTGGCGGTCGAGATCGGCCGCGAGGGCCGCGAGGGCAAGCCCGTGGGCACCCTTTTCGTGGTGGGCGACACCCGCAAGGTGATGCAGGCAAGCCACTCGGCGGGCTTCGATCCGGTCCGCGGCTACGCGCGGGGGGAGCGGCGGCTGGCCGATCCCCGTGTCCGCGAAGGGATCAAGGAGATTGCCCAGCTCGACGGGGCCTTTGTGGTGGGCCCCGACGGCACCGTCGAGGCCGCCGCTCGCTACATCGACGCCTCGGCAGAAAGCGTCTCGGTGTCGAAGGGCCTGGGCGCGAGGCACTGGGCGGCGGCGGCGATCACCCGCCGCACGAAGAGCGTGGCGGTGGCCGTCAGCGAGACCAGCGGCACCGTGCGGATCTTCCACGACGGCGAGGTGGTGCTCCGCATCGAGCCCTTCCGTCGGGCGATGAAGTGGAAAGACTTCGAATACGAGCCGCCGGGCGGCGATTGAAGTGGATCCAGCCTTCGTCTCCCGGCTCCCGGGAAGACGCAGGATGGCGGAACAACATGAGGGGGCATGGATGCAACCTTTTGCGTGGGTCGGGGTTGCCCGTGCCATCTCGCACGGCGTTCGCTACGGGCATCCTGCCCTTCGCTCACTCCACGCAAGCTCGCTTCGGCATCCTGCCTCTCGCTCGCTTGCG
>JBBEEF010000217.1:0-12130 GCA_040880915.1 Pirellulales bacterium | reverse complement strand
GATGCCCGTAGCGAACGTCCGGCGAGATGGCACGGGCAACCCCGACCCACTCGAGCTTATCCACGGTAATCCCTGATGGGCCCTCGAACGGCTAAAGCAGGCCGCCGGCTGCGGCCTTGCCCAAGGCCGCAAGGGCTGCGAGGTCGTCCGGCCCCGGATGACGGCAATTGACCCGGGCCAGGGCCAGACGGCACCACACATCCGCCCTAGCCACCGCCGCCTCGTCGCCCGCGGCATCGGCATGGTGGGCCACGGCCACAACACTCGCCAGGTCACGAACCACGGCCGAGAGCCCGCCGATCTCGAGCTGCCGCTCGGCCAGCCCGCGGCCGTGTCGGCGGATTGCCCGATCGATGGCCAGGGCCGCGCGGGTGAGCCCGCGGCGGGCGGCCCGGGCGTGGGCCCGCAGGCCGCGGTCGAGGATCCCGGTGTCGTCGCGGTGGCATGAGCGGCTCCAGGCCCCGGCCCGCCAGGCGAGCCAGCCCGCCATCCGCTGCAGGCGGCCCTTGTCGCGTGGCACCGCCGCCAGCGGATGACCCTTGGCGAGGCCGCGAAAGAGCGCCAGGCCCAACAGGTCGCTCTCCCCCTCGTAGACGCTGACTGCAACATGATCGTGGAGCGAGTCGCCCAGCGGATGGCCCACAAGGAAAGCCCGGCCGCCGTGGATACCCAAGCTGTCGATCGCCGCCTCGCGGACGCACATGCTCGCGACCACTTTGGCCGTGATCGCCTCCCATTCGCCGCCTCCCCCATCGACCGCGGCCGCCGCCCACGAGGCCACCGCGTCGCAGGCCGTGATCGCTGCGGCGATCCGGCCGAGCCGGCCCTGCACAAGCTCACGCGTGGCGATTGGCCGGCCCCAGGTTTCCCGCCGGCGGGCGTGCTCGGCTGCGTGGGCCAGCAAGAGCCGCAGGGTGCCCGCGGCCTGGGCGGCGAGCGTGGTGCGGCCGCGGTTGAGCCCGTGCCAGACGATCGACATGCCGTCGCCGCCGGCCGGCGACCTGAGCAGATCATGGTCGCTGACTTCGAAGTCCGTGAACTCAAGCGCCGCGTTGTGGGTGTGCTTGAGCGGATGGAGCGGATAGTGTCGCAGTCGAAACGTGGTCGTGTCGGCGGCGGGCAGCTGCACGAGCACGATCGCTGGCTTCCCGTCGTGCATGGCCAAGAGCTTGACGAGCCGCCCGTAGGTCGCCCCGGTGATAAACATCTTGGTGCCGCTGAGAAGGAGCCCCCCCTCCCGCCGCTCGAGCCGGGTCTGCACCCGCGCCAGATCGCAGCCGGCATCGGGCTCGGTGGCCGCAAAGATCGAGAGCGGCCGGCCGGCGGCCAGGCTGGGCAGGTGGCGGGCCTGCTGGTCGGGCGTGCCAAAGGCCGCGATCGCTGAGACCGCGCCGATCGAAGAGTGCACAGAAAGCATGCCCGCGGCCGTGGGCAGATCGGCCGCCAGCCGCGTGATCGCCCGCGCGAGATCGACCATCGTGGCACCGCAGCCGCCGAATGCCTCCGGCACCGCCAGCCCCCACAGGCCCGTCTCTCCAAGCGAGGCCTCCGCCGCGATCGAGAACCTGCCCCGCACCGCGGGAGGCGGGTCGTCGAGCGGCGCGACGGCCGCGGGATCACACGGCGGATGGTCATAAAGCCGCCCGTCGGCACGCAAGGCGGCGATCTCGGCCTCGGCCCGATCAAGCACCGCCGCGACGCCGCTCGCCAACGGGGCAGCGATGGCCTCGGCCGCCGCGGCAAATCCGCCGTCGCCGCCATGCCAGACCGCCGCCACCAAGGAGGGCACGGGCGAACCGGCCTGCGCCGGGGGGCGTGGATCGGTTGCACGAGCCGCCGCGATGGCCTCGATCTCAGCTGCGAAATGCTCGGCGATCACCTGCCGCTTGAGCTTGAGCGATTCGGTCGCCTCGCCATGGGCCGCATCGAAGGGCCGGCCCACGAGCACCACCCGCCACGCCTGCCAGGCACGTGGCAGGTGCCGCTGCCGCCGTACGAGCCGCCGCTCGAGCCAGGCCAGGAGCCGCGGATGCCGAAGCGCCGAACGCCGGCTGAAGACAACCAGTCCAAGCCGCCGAATCGCGGCGCGGATCACCACCGGTTCGGGAACCACAACCGCGACCGGCCGAGCCAGGCCATCCCCGACAACGCACACCTGCGCCACCGCCTCGTCCTCGGCAATCGCCCGCTCGACCTCGGCCGGCGGTAGCTTGACGCCGCTGGCCAGCACGATCACGTCCTTGAGCCGGCCGGTGATCACGAGATGGCCGGCCTCGTCGAGCGAGGCCACGTCGCCGGTCTCGAGCCACTCTTGGGTTGCCGCGACGGCGCCGCGTGGCGGCAGCACGCCCAGCGCCCGGCTGGGTGTCTTGACGAGCAGCTGCCCGCGGCTCTCCGCCCGCTCGTCGATGCGAATCTCGACGCCCGCCAGCGGCGGGCCCACCGTGCCGGTGCGCACGATCCGCGGATTGGAGATCGCCACGACCGGCCCCGCCTCCGCCAGCCCGTAGCCCTCCACCAGCGGCACGCCGCGAGCCGCGAAAAACTCGGCCGTCCGCCGCCGCAAGGCCGCTCCGCCCGAAACGCAGACCCGCACCCCGCCCCCGAGGGCCGCGGCCAAATCTGCCAGCTTGCCGCTTCGCACACCTGCCTCGAGCCGCTCAAAAAAAACGGGCACACCCAGGATCACCGTCGGCGGCAACGCTCGGCAGGCGGCCAGGATCAGCGTTCGGTCACTAACGAGATTCAGGCAGCCGCCCCGCTCGAGCGCCGAGTAAAAGTCGCCCACCCGCGCGAGCAGGTGGCTCGCCGGTAGCCAGGAGAGCCGCACATCGCACGGGTCCGGCAAAAACACGTCGGAAACAGCCCGCGTGTTGGCTGCCAGGGCCCGCTGCGAATGGAGCACGCCGTGGGGCACGCCTGTAGTGCCCGAGGAGAGCACGATCGTGCAACAGGCATCGGCGACGGCCGCGGCGGCCCGCTCGGCGAGCTGGCGGGAGAGGTCGGGCGTGTGTTCGCCCCCCAGCCAGCAACCCGCCGGTGCGATCACGGTGATCCGGCCGCGAACGTCACCGGGGGCGAGACCATGCCGCGGCACCGCGCCGCTGAAGACAACGCCCCGCGGGTCGAGCCAGGCAACCTGCTCGCGGTGCTCGGCCGCGGTCGCATCGGCGTGCAATGGCACGTGGATGAGCCCGGCGAGCAGGCAGGCCAGATCGACAACAATCCAGTCGGGCGTGTGCGGCCCCAGATGCACGACCCGGTCGCCGCGGATCAGGCCCGCCGCGGTGAAGTCGGCTGCGAGCGGCAGGGCGGCAGTGGCCACCTCCGCCCAGGTCCGGGTTGTCACGCTCCCGTCCGCCACCACGGCCAGCGCGGGCCGGTCGGGTGTGGCGGCGACCCGAGCGGCCAGGAGGTCGACCAGCGACGCGGCCGCGGGCATCCGGGTCGGGCTGGGGTTCATCGCCCCCCCTCGAGCCGTTCGAAGAGGACCGCGATTCCCTGCCCGAGGCCGATGCACATCGTGGCCAGACCCAGCCGTCCACTGGTATCGGCAAGCGTATGCAGGAGCGTGGTGACGATCCGCGCGCCCGACGCGCCGAGCGGATGGCCGATCGCCAGCGACCCGCCGCGGACGTTCACCTTCGCCGGGTCGAGCGCCAGTTCACGGATGCAATGAATCGCCTGCGCGGCGAAGGCCTCGTTGAGCTCGATCAAATCGATGTCGGCAAGCGTGATCCCCGCGGCCGCTGGCCGGGAGAGGAGCTTCCGCGTGGCGACGATCGGCCCCGTCCCCATCGCCGCCGGCGGCACGCCCACGACCGCGGTGGCCACCACCCGGGCCAACGGCTCGAGCCCCTGCCGCTCGGCCGCGGCGAGTGACATCACAACCAGCGCCGCTGCGCCGTCGCTCAGCGGTGCGCTCGTGGCCGCCGTCACCGTGCCGAGCCGCGGCAGGAAGGCGGGCTCGAGCATTGCCATCGCCCGGAGTGACGTATCGGGGCGGATCGACTGATCGGTCCAGGCCTCGACAATCGCCCCGGTCTCGTCGTGGCCGACGACCGGCACGATCTCGTCGTCAAACAGCCCCGCGTCGGTCGCGGCCGCCGCCCGGCGGTGGCTCTCGAGGGCATATTCCTCCTGCTGCCGCCGGTCGATGCCATGGGCCGCGGCAAGCTGCTCCGCCGTGAGCCCCATTGAGAGCATCCCCCGGCTCGAGCGGGCCAGCACCCGGGGGTGGATGTCGATCGCCGCCTCCATGGGCAGGTGGTGCATGTGCTCGACGCCCGCCACGACCTGCACGTCGGCGGCGCCGGCCGCGACCGCGTGACTCGCCCGGGTGAGGGCCTCGAGCGACGAGCCGCAGAGGCGGTTGACCGTGGTGCCGGCCGTGGCGAGTGGTAGCCCCGCCATCAGGGCGACGCAGCGGGCCACGTTGCCGCCGAGCTCCCCGCGCTGCTGCGTGGCCCCGAGCACGACATCCTCGATCGACTCCGGATCGACGCCGCTTCTCTCGACCACGGCCCGGACCACCGCCTCGGCGAGCTCGTCACCGCGCACGTTTCGGAAGATGCCGTTCTCCGCATGCGACCGGCCGATCGCGGTGCGGCAGCAGGCGACAACGACCGGCGTCGTGGCGGGATCGGGAGAGGAAGCGGGCCGGGGCATGCGAGTGTTCTATTGATTTGGTTTTCAGAGTCACAACCGCTGGGCCGGCCAACCCGGCCCAGGCCGTGCCGCCTGCGGCGGACGGGAAACAGGGGATGTCTCCCGGTTCTGAGCCCTCGGGGAATTTCCTGGGGCATCATATGGGTTTCGGTGAGGGGTTGCCCGGAGTACGGGTTTGGCCAGCTGGCACACGCAACCAAGCTTTTTGACTTGGGTCAGTTGGTGAACCGGCCGCCTGCACGGGCCAGCGTCAGGAGGCTCTCGGTGGGCTGCATCCGCACGCCCAGATCGGCGAGCTGCTCGAGTCGCCGCACGATGTCGGCGGCACCGAGCGAGTCGGCCCAGGCAAACAGCCCGCCCCGAAACGCTGGAAACCCAAGGGCGTGGATCACGGCGAGATCGACGTCGCGGCCGTCACGAACGATTTCCTCGTCGAGCACTCGGAGGGCCTCGAGGAGCATCGGCAGGAAGAGCCGATCGGCGATCGTGCGATCGGACGAGTCGCGGGGGGCAAGGGCGTAGCGGGCCACGATCCGTGCCGCCTCGTCGTCGGTGCCGGCGATCCGGGCCTTGGGGCCGATGCCGTGGAAGCGGTAGAAGCCGGCCCCCGACTTCCGGCCGAGCCGGCCGGCCTTCACAAAGGCGGGAATCAGCGGTGAGGCCTTGATTCGATCGCCGTAGGCGGCGGAGAGCACAAACCCGGCGTAGAACGCGGTGTCGAGGCCGATCATGTCGTAGAGCTCGATCGGCCCCATCGGCATCCCGAAGCCCCGGGCCACGCGGTCGATGCGGGCCGGCTCGATGCCCTCGCGAACCATCTCGACCGCCTCGTGGAGGTAGGGCATGAGAACGCGATTGACGAGAAAGCCCGGGCTGTCGTGCACCACGACGGGACACTTGCCCAGCCGCTTGGCATGGGCGACGACCGTCGCCACGGTCGCGTCGCTCGTGGCCGGGCCGCGGATCACCTCCACGAGCACCATCCGGCGAACGGGATTGAAGAAGTGCATCCCGCAGAACCGGGCCGGCTCGGCGAGCGCCTCGGCGAGCTTCGCGATCGGGTTGGTGGAGGTGTTCGTGGCGATGATCGCGGCGGGGTCCACAACCCGTTCGATGTCGGCGAGCACCTGCTGCTTGAGGTCGGTCCGTTCGAGCACGCTCTCGATCACCAGATCGCTGCCGGCCAGGACTTCAAGCGACGTGCTCGTTCGCAGGAGGCCGGCCAGAACGAGCCCGGCGGCTGCGTCACTCCGCTTCGTGGCCCGGTTCCAGGCCGCCTCTTCGAGAATGCCCGGCACGCCACCGGCGAGCGCCGTAGAGTCGATGTCGGCGAGTGTGACTGGGAGGCCGGCCCGCAGATGGCTCGCCGTGATGCCCGCTCCCATGATGCCAGCGCCCACCACGGCCACGGCCATCAGGGCGGGCGGCTCACCGGCGGCATCCCCGACGCCGGGGTCACGGCGGTTGCGTTCACCAATTCGGAAGACCCGCAGCAGGCTGCGATGCACGGAACTGCCGGTGAGCTTCGCGAAGGCTGCCGATTCGAGTCGGGTGGCCGCGGCCGCGTCGACGGCCGAACCGGCGAGGATAGTCTCCAGGATCGCCGGGGGTGCGGGGTAGCGGCCGCCGGTCCGGCCGAGCATCACCGCTGCGGCCGTTGCCTCGAGGAAGTCTCGCTCGGCTGGGTCGAGCGGCACGGGCTCGGCGAGCCGGCGGCGACGGCGGGCAACCATGTCGGTGGCGGCCTCGATCGCGAGCAGCCGGCGGGCCGATTCAAGCGCCGCTTCCGGCGGCACGCAGGCGTCGATGAGCCCGAGCCGCAAGGCCGCCGGACCGTCCACCGGCTCCCCTGACGCGGCAAACTCCACCGCCGGACCGGGGCCGATCAGTCGGGGCAGACGGACGGTGCCTCCCCAGCCCGGCAACAGGCCGAGTTTGACCTCAGGCAGCCCGAGCGAGGTGTGTGGGGCGTTGGTCGCCACCCGCAGATCGCAGGCGAGGGCGAGTTCGAGGCCGCCGCCAAGACAGGTGCCGTCGATCACCGCGATCGTGGGCCAGGCCGCAGACAGCCGGGCGAAAACAGCCTTGCCTGCCTCACAGAGCCGCTCGATCTCGGCGGCGGGCGTCGTGGCCAGGGCCTCGAGCCGCTCGAGATCGGCCCCGGCAAAAAACGACCCCTCCCGGGCCGACGTCAGGATCACTCCCCTTGGCCGCGGCCCCCGGCCCAACTCATCGAGGGCCGCTGCAAGGTCCGCGAGCACCTGGCGCGTGAGAACGTTGTGCCGGTGGTCCGGGACGGCAAACGAGAGCACCGCAATTCCGTCGGCCGGCCTCTCGATCGCGAGGGTGGCGAGTTTCCGGGCGGTGGCGGGCATGGGCGGCTGCGGTTTGGCTTGCCTGGGACCGGAAAACCGGTAGTGTATCTTTATCCTTCGCCCGCCACAGGGCGTCCACCGCCAGGGAGGTTGCGGCACGAAGATGAATGAACACGCCTGCCCCGCCGACGGCTCGATTGGCTTCTCCGCCAGCCGCGGCCGTGATGATTCTCGGCCTATCGAACCGCTGTCGCTTCCGTTGCTGGCGGTCGTGTGGCTATTTCTCGTAACGCTTGCCGTGGTAGGCCGGGCCTGGCAACCGGCGGCCCATGTGACGCCGTTGGCAGCGGTCGCCTTGGCAGCCGGCGTGTTCTTTCCCTCGACGATCGTCGCGGCCAGCGTGCCCGTGGCGGCCCTGGCGATCGGCAATCTCTTCCTCGCGGGGTATGGCAGCCTGACGATGGCGATCGTGGTGTATGCGGCCCTCGCCTGGCCGGTGGTGCTCGGCAGGGCGGGCCTGCTCGGCGGCGTGGGCCGCGGCACCCGCTGGCTCAATGTTGTTGGCGGGGCGCTCGCGAGTTCGCTCGTTTTCTACTTCGCGACGAATATCGCCCACTGGCTCCTGACCGACATGTATCCGCGGACGGCATCCGGGCTCGCTGCCTGTCTTGTGGCCGCGCTGCCTTTCCATCGCTGGATGCCCGTGGGCGACGTTGCTTGGAGCCTGGCGGTGTTCGCCCTGCTGGCCGGTGTGGTCGCCACCGGCGACGCCCTTGCCACCCGTCGGCTCACCCCGGCCCGCGTTGCTTGAGGTCGATCCGAATTCCCTCGGGCTTACGATCGGGCTCGGCTGAGTGGCGTGCGCGGCGACCGGAAAGTGGTGCGTCACGTCACAGTCCCCCAGCTCGCGCTGGGGGCTTTTATACCGAACACGCCTCACCGAACAGGATTGCGATCCTTGATCAACGCTCGCTTGCAGGGCCAGCTTGAGATAGCCCGGGCCAACCCCGCGCCGCATAAAAGCCCCGGGCGCGAGCCCGGGGACTGCGGGAACAAACGCCACCCCGCTCACCATGCCGCCCACGGGTAAACGACATCGCTTGAGCCTGGCTTTCTCCAAGCTGCCACCCGAAACGAGCCAGCCGAAACGAACCAAGGGAGCGGGCCAAACGCTGCGGACTCACTCCCACACGGCGTTCCCGCTCCCACGCTTGACTGGCGGAGAAGCTGGCCCAGAATATGCTGTGGGGCTCGGGTCGCATCCGCGATCCTCGCTCTGTTTCCGCGGGAATGGCGGAATTGGCAGACGCGCCAGGTTGAGGGCCTGGTGGTAGTAATACCGTGCAGGTTCAAGTCCTGTTTCCCGCACTTTCCTGTTTTCCCGGTCGTTGGCGACGAGCGATGCCCGATCCTGCCCCTCACGATTCCGCCGAACCCGATCCGGTTGCGGATGATTCTCCGAAGGCCCGTCGGATTCCGATTGGCACGCAGCGGGCCGGCGTGAAGCCGCCGTCGCTTGGGCCCAGGTATGAGTATGTGGCGCCGGTGGCGCTGACTGCCGTTGCCGCTACGGCTACGGGTTCGGCTGTGGCTTCGCAGCCAGCTGCCGACAATGCCCAGCAGCCGGCCGCAGCCTCCGGCCAGCCTCCCGTCCAGTCACCCCGAGCCGACGCGGCCGGCAGCCCAAAAAAACAGGAGCCTCGCGGGGGCCGTGGCCGCCGTGGCGACGGCGTGAGGATGCCGTCGCCGGCCGACGTGCTCCCGCCGAGCAAGCGGGTGGCCGTGCCAAGTCTCCGCGGAGCACTCGACGAGGATCTCGAGGCCGACTTCGCGGCGGCGGTCGAGGGCGTGGCCATCGACGATTTGCTCGAGGCCGAGGCAGCGATCAAGGCGGAGGCGCCGCTCGAGCCCGGAGCACGGATCACCGGCGTCGTGCTCGCGATCGGAGCCGACACCGCCTTCATTGACCTCGGCGGCCGCCGACAGGGCGCGATGAAACTGGCCGGCTTTCTCGAGCGGGAGGAAGACATTCCCGAGGTTGGCGCCCTGATTGACGTGAGCGTCGGCGGCCGCAATGCCGAAGACGGCCTTTTTGAGGTGGCCCCGGCAAACCGGGCGATCTCGGTCGAGGACTGGTCGCAACTCGAGGCGGGGATGATCGTCGAGGCCCGTGTGACCGCGGCCAACAAGGGGGGCCTCGAGTGCGAGGTGGCCGGGCTGCGGGGCTTCATGCCCGCGAGCCTGGTGAGCACCTGGCGGATCGAGAACCTCGAGGAGATGGTGGGGCAGACGCTCGACAGCCTCGTCACGGAGATCGTGCCGGCGGCCCGGCGGCTCGTGCTCTCCCGGCGGGCGGTGATTGAGAAGCAGGCAGCCGAGGCCCGCACGAAGATGCTCGAAATCCTCGAGCCGGGCACCGAACTTGACGGGATCGTGCGGAGCGTCCGCGACTTCGGAGCCTTTGTCGACATCGGCAATGGCGTCGAGGGGCTGGTGCACGTCAGCGAGTTGTCATGGGAACGGGTCGCGGACCCAGCCGACGTGCTTCAGGCGGGGCAGAAGGTCCGCGTTGTGGTGAAGAAGGTCGACCGCCAGACCGGCAAGATCGGCCTCTCGGCCCGCGACCTCGTGGAGAGCCCGTGGAAGCGGGCCGGCGACAAGTATCACGTGGGTGCCACCGTCCGCGGGGCGGTCACCCGGATCACCCAGTTCGGCGCGTTTGTGAGACTCGAGCCGGGTGTCGAGGGACTCGTGCACATCTCGGAACTCGCCACGCGGCGGATCCGCAGCGTGGCCGACGTCGTCAAGGAGGGGGAGACCGTCGAGTGCCGTGTGTTGGCGATCGACCCCGACGGCCAGAAACTCTCGCTCTCGATCAAGGCTCTCGCCCCCGCACCGGCCGACCGCGATCTCGGACCGGCCGCCGCAGCCGAGCAGGCCGAGCCCGAAACGCCACCGGTGCCGCAGAAGAAACGGAACACGCCGCTCAAGGGGGGCATTGGTGGCTCGTCGGAAGGCGCCCGCTTCGGCCTCAAGTGGTAGGGCCGCTCCCGTAGTCCGGTTCCGCCGGAACCGGATCACCGAGCACGCCGCCCTCACTCTGATCCGGTCACGGCGTGACCTGACTACAGCCGGTTCCGCCGGAACCGGATCACCAAGCACGCCGCCCTCACTCTGATCCGGTCACGGCGTGACCGGACTACGCCGGTTCCGCCGGAACCGGATCACCAAGCACGCCGCCCTCACTCTGATCCGGTCACGGCGTGACCGGACTACGCCGGGCCGATCCGGTCGGCGCCCATCCAGGCAACGAGCGGCGCAGGGATCGTCACCGAGCCGTCAGCCTGCTGGTGGTTTTCAAGCAGCGCCACGATGCCGCGGCTGACAGCGATCGCCGTACCGTTTAACGTGTGAGTGAAGGTCGTTCCCTTCTCGCCGGCCTTCTTGAAGCGGATGCCCAGCCGGCGGGCCTGGTAGTCGGTGCAGTTGCTCGTGCTTGTCACCTCCCCCCACTCGCCGGCTTCGCCGCGGCCCGGCATCCAGGCCTCGAGATCAAACTTCCGATACGCAGGCCCGCCAAGGTCGCCCGAGGCGGTGTCGATCACCCGATAGGGAATCCCCAGGCCGTCAAAGAGCCGGCACTCGAGGTCCAGGAGCAGCTCGTGCATTGCCTCGCTCCCCTCGGGTGTCGTGAAGGCGAACATCTCCACCTTTGTGAACTGATGCACCCGGTAGAGCCCCCGCGTGGCCCGCCCGTGGGCGCCGGCCTCGGTGCGGAAGCAGTGGCTAATCCCACAGAGCTTGAGCGGCAACTCATCGGCGTCGAAGATCCGCTCCTGGTACGCGCCGCCGAGCGTGATCTCCGCGGTGGCCACGAGCGAGAGGTCGCTGCCGGCGATCGAGTAGATCTGGGTCTCGGGGCCGCGGGGCATGAAGCCCGTTCCCTCGAGGATCGTGTCGCGGGCCAGGTCGGGCGTGGTCATGAGGCGGAAGCCCTCCTGGCGGAGCAGCTCCACGGCGTATCGCTGGAGCGCCAGCTCGAGGAGCACGCCGTCGCCGGTGAGGAAGTAGAACCCGTGGCCGGCCACCCGCGCACCCGCCTCGAAGTCGAAGAGGGAGAGCCGTTCACCGATGGCCACGTGGTCGAGCGGCTGGAAGTCGAACACCCGTGGAGGAGTGGCCCCGCGACGGATCTCGACGGCCGCGTCCTCACCTCCGACCGGCGCCGCAGGATGGGTAAGATTCGGAATCGCTTTCAGGATTGAATCGGCCTCGGCTGCGATCTCTCCCGCCCTGCCCTCGATCCCGGCGATCTCCTCCCGCAACCGCCGCCCCTCGGCCTTGCAGGCCTCCCGCTCGGCGGCGTCGGCCGCCTTGCCGATCGACCGGCTCACCTGGCCCGCCTCATGATTGAGGCGGTCGATGTCGGCCTGGAGTTGGCGGCGGAGTTTGTCGAGCTCGGCGAATCGAGCCACGTCAACCGTCGCCCCACGGCGAACGGAGTTGGCGGCTACCAGGTCGATATTGTCGGCGACGAAACGGCGGTCGAGCACAGGCGGGCTCCGGGAGGGGGACGACGGGATCGGTGGCGTGCTGCCGCCGGCCCTCTACAGTATGGTGTTTTCCTGCCGGCCGCTGCCGGCCTCGTGGGTCGCGAGTGTGCCAGAGAGATGACCGCCTCCGCCAGTGCCGTTGCCGAGCCCGTCGCCGAGGAGGCTGCTCCGGCCACCAGACCGAAGGCGGCCCCAAAGACCAAGCGCCAGCCCCGCTACCACGTGGTGCTCTGGAACGACGACGACCACACCTACCAGTACGTGGTCTCGATGCTCAGAAAACTCTTCGCACACCCCTTCGCGACTGGCCTCAAGATGGCCCGGGAGGTCGACACGAAGGGCCGCGTGGTGGTGCTCACGACCACCCGGGAGCATGCCGAGCTCAAGCGGGACCAAATCCACGCCTTCGGAGCCGATCGGCTCCTGGCCCGCTCGAAAGGCTCAATGTCGGCGAGCATCGAACCAGAGGCCGGGTAGCGGGCGTTCGCTCTGCGTTCCATAGGGCCATCGCCGGCCATAGAAGCCCCCGGCGCCAGCCGGGGGACTGTGACGTGGCGTACGGTCTGTCGCCGCTACGCCGATAGGCGACGCCGA
>JBBEEF010000216.1:46753-62152 GCA_040880915.1 Pirellulales bacterium | reverse complement strand
CTTCCGTTTTCGTCGAGGCAGGGCTATCCTGCGACCCTGATCACTGGTGGTCTGCCAGCCGACTGAATCCTCTGCACATCGCCATTCTCGCCCCGCGGGCTTCTCTTGGCTGCCACACCGACGATTCTGCTGACCGGAGCCACGGGGCTTCTCGGTTCATACATCCTGCGGGACTTGCTGCTGGCGAAAGTGCCGTTGGCAGTGATCGTCCGCCCCACACGCCGCTCGAATGCACAGAAGCGGGTGGCCGCGATCGTGCGGGCATGGGAGGAGTCGCTCGGTGTCAGCCTCCCAATGCCCACGGTACTCGTCGGCGAACTCGGGCAGCCACGTTGCGGGCTGGGTGATGGCGAACTCCACTGGGTGCGCGAACACTGCACCTGCGTGATCCACAATGCCGCGAGCCTCACCTTTCGCGGTGCCGACCAGGCCTCCGAGCCCTGGCAGACCAACGTGGGTGGCACCGCTGCCGTGCTCAGTCTCGTCGAGGCCACGGGCATCAGGCATCTCCACCATGTTTCCACCGCCTACGTGGCCGGCCTACGGTCGACCACGGTGTTCGAGCACGAGCTCGACATGGGACAGGAATACGGCAACGACTACGAACGGAGTAAGGCCGAGGCCGAGAAGTTGGTCCGGGCCGCCACCCACGTCGACACGGTCACGATCTACCGCCCCTCGATCATCGTCGGTGACTCTGTGACGAGCTACACGTCCACCTATCACGGCTTTTATGCCGGGTTGCGACTCAGCCACACCCTGCTGACCCGGGTGCCGCTCGGTTCGACCAGCGGCCCCGCCCTCCTCTCACTTTTGGGCATCGACCCGGCCGCCCGCAAAAACTTCGTGCCTGTGGATTGGGTTTCGGCGGTGATCAACCGCTGTATTCACACACCGACTGCCTGGGGACGCACCTTCCACCTCACCCACCCCCAACCGCTGACCATGGATTTCGTGGCCGCCATCACACAGGAATCCGTCGAGACCTATTCCGAGGCTGCTCCGCCGGACTCTCCCGACATCTGCGACGAACAGTGGTTCGCCGATCACCTCCGCGTGCAGCTCGACATCTACCAGCGGTATTTCCGTACGGACCCCATCTTCGACACCCGGCATACCGATCAGCTTGCCGGCGACATCCCCTGCCCCCGTCTGGACCGTGACACCCTTTTGCGGATGTCCAAGTTCGCGATCGAACACAACTTCGGCTCGTCGAAGGCCAAGAGCATCACCACTGATTCGGCGAGCGGTCGACGGGTGGGCAGCGGCCGATAAGGAGCGAGTCGCAACGCTCACATCGCGACTGGAAAAGACTGCCGCCCAAAGAGCCCGGCTGCGTGCGGCGCAGGCTCATTGACGCATCAGCCATTCAGACAGGGCCTCCACAAACTCGTTCTTGACCTGTTCGGCTGTCTGCGCATCGATGGTGGTGGCGTCGTACCGCAAGAGCACCGTCAGCCGACCGGCGTATTCGACCAGCCCCACACCCCAGTGGGTTTTGGGGCGAAGTGGCGGCGTGACCACCCGCACGTCATGGCAACGGGCACCGGCCAACCAAAAGAACCCATCGGCATCGACGGGCAGCCGTTTACGGAGTCGGCGCGAGGGATCGCTCAGGTTGGTGAGGACCGCCGTTGAGAAGCAGAATGGCTGCCGCAGGACCCAGTGAAGCAGCCGCGGCCAGCGGGTCACGATCCCCAGCATCGCCAGCAGGCACAACCCTTCCCGCGACTGCCGCTGCGCCTGAAGTTCGGCCTGCACGCCGGCGAGCAAGCCAGACCAGTCGCTACAGGCTCCCACCCGGCGGTTGAGAAACAGGTAGGTATAGCGGTTTGACGCCGGCAACCGTTCGTCCTCGCGGGAGCGAAGGTCGACGGGCACCGTGATCCGGACCCACGACCGGACGGACATCCCGTGGGCCCGCTGCCAACGGCCGAGCACCCCGAAGAGGATCGCAACAGCGACGTCGTTGAAGCTTGCTCCGTCGAGTCCCTGGGCATCCTGGAGCCGCGAGACGACCTCTGGCTGGAAGGTGTGGCTACACAGGCCGGTGGGCTGGAGGGCGGCGGGCAGACCTCGGCGAGGACGTCGGGGTGACGCCACGGCCGCATGGCTCGCGGCCGTCGGCCGCGGCTGGGGCACCAGAAGCCGCAGTGTGCTTCGCATTCGCCGGAGGTGCGTGATGACCGCACCAGGACCGGTGAACCGCCCGCGGCGGTCGAGGTGAGACACGTCGATCGGCAGGAACGGCGTGGTGTGCTCACAGCAATTCCGCAGGACGGCGTAGGCCATCACGAGATCCTGGATGAACATCCGCGCCCCCTGCCCGTCGCAGCAGGCATGGTGAAACTGCAGCCGCACGTCCCAGCCGGTGTCGGTCTGCCGCAGCCAGCCCCGCAGACCAGGCTCCGCCGTCAGATCGATCCACTCCATGCACGGCTCATCACTCAATGCTCCAGACAACACCGCCATTTCCTGCCAGCCGGTCGCGGCAGCCTGCCACGTGGCAACTCCTCGGTCGACCCGGATCGTCGACCGCAGCAACGGGTGCCGGCCGACCGCAAACCGATAGGCTTCCCGCATCGCCTCCGGATCGATCTCTCCCTCAAACCGCAGGTCAACCCGGAAGAGCAGCGGAAACTCGGGGCGGTCGTCGAGCCAGAGGAAACTCTCGAGCGGTGTGAGCCGCCAAGTGAGATCGCGACTGGCCCACGGCGCGTGCTCTGCCAGTAGCTGATCGACCTCGTCCATGCCTGACTTTGTAATCGAAAATCAGCCGGAAACCCATCGATGCGTTTCTCCCGGGCGAGAGTTGCGAACAGTCCGACCGGTCCAACAGAACGAGTTCGAGCTCGGGTCAGCCGACGCACATGGCACACGTCATCTCATCCGCATTCGCATGAAGCTTCCCGCCCTGCTCGTCTTCTTGGTCTTGACCTCCGCGGCGATCCTCGATGCATCATCAACCCTTCCGTTCAAATCAGGCACGCCCTCGACCAGCATGCCGCGAATCTCTTCCTCCACGCCCACCACCCGCCCCTAAACGCTCGTCACAGGACTACTCAGGAACGCCGTGAGCTTCTTCGAGGCCAGCGCGTCCAACGAGGCCCGTGTATCTGAACTCCCAAACTGGACTGCATCTGGGTCGTGCGGCAGCCATGCGGAGCGATAGGCGAACATGAGTTTCTCAACGTCGGGCTGCTCTTCACCGGACAGGATCGCTTGGAAGTGCTGCTCGACGGCTGAGTGAATGCCGCTGCCGAATATCAAAGCCGCCGACACACTCTCCTCGGGCAAGCCATCGACGTACCGGAACTTGTATTTCAGCGGGCAGGTCCGGAACGTCGAGAGAGCCGACCAACTCACGTAGTCCCGGCCGGTGAGTTTCTTCGCGATCTCATTGGCGGGGTTTGTGCTGGCGGGCTTCAAGGGCGTGAGCACCGGTAGCATGCTGGTTTCAACTCCGGCGATCATCGAGCACCTCCATTCACGGCATAGGAACCATTTCCAGTCCCGTTGCCGTTCGTATGGCCGTTCGTGCCGGGGCCGTTGATTGGCTCATCGCTCTTCAGTTCATCGATGAGGTTGCTGGCCTGCCGAATGCCAAGTTCGTCTGCATTGGTCAGGCCGAAGCGCTCGCGCAACAGGCCCACGAGGTCAATCTTCCGACGAGCGCAGATGGCCCGGATGGCTTTGACCTGCGAAGCCGTGGCAGGACGGGGGCTGGGCTGGTTTGCGAACTGTGCAGGCTGGATCCGCGTGACCGAGGCGTCGCTGATGGCCGGGCTGGTGCGGACCCCGATGATCTCCTGCGGCTGGGCCTGACTTGTGTCGTTCGAGCCGTCGCTGGTCAGCCTGTCGATCTGGTCCTACACAGCCTGCTCGCAACTCTGGTAGGCCCGCTTCACGACGATCTGGAAGCCCTCGTGGTCTTGGAGCAGGCTGGAATCAGGTTCAGCCTCGATGGTGCAGGAGGCCGAGGCGCTGGAATAGCCGGGCAGGCCGACTTCCTTCGAGACGCCTGCATGGAGTTTCAACAGGGGAATGGGGTCCTGTTTGGGAGGATGGTTACTGGGGCGTTTGGATGGTGGGAATGAATTCCCGTCCGCCATCTAGATTCACGGGTCCGGACGGTGGCGCAGAATTCATCGCCACCGTGTTTTTTGCGGGATATGCTGACTGTTTTTCGGGCCACACTCGGGAGGCTGATGGGATGGAAGCGAGCGGGACATGGTTTTTCTGGGCCTTGCTGTCTGCCGTGTTCGCAGCCCTGACGGCCGTGTTCGCCAAGGTTGGGCTCACGGGCATTGATTCAGATTTGGCGACCTTGGTGCGGACGGGCATCATCGCGGTGGTCTTGGCGGCCTTCGTGGTAGGTACAGGGAAATGGGCCAATCCGATGACGCTGCCGGGCAAGACCCTTCTGTTCCTGCTGCTTTCGGCACTCGCGACTGGGGCATCATGGGTCTGCTATTTCCGTGCGCTGAAGATCGGTGACGCCTCGAAGGTCGCGCCGGTCGACAAACTCAGCGTTGTGCTCGTGGCAGTGTTCGCGGTGCTCTTCCTGCATGAGCGGCCATCCGTACGGGAATGGCTCGGGATACTCATGGTCGGAGGCGGGGTGTTGGTGCTGGCCCTCAAACGCTGACCGGGAAAAGCGACGGGCGTGGGTGCAGGGAGGCTTGGGCACCTCCACCACACGCCACGCCCGTCACTTGAAAGGATCGCGGGGAATCTTTGAGCCGGTCAGAGCCAGCAGCAGGTCACGCCGCTCGGGCCACCTGCTTCTTCACGCCGGTCTTGAGGCCAGCCTTGGCCTTCTTCCGGGCCTTCAGCGTGCTCGTGAAGAACGGCTCCCGGCAGCCAAATCCAAGCGCGTCCCAATCGACCCTGCCCGTTTCCGGGAGGAACTTCAAGCAGATCATCAACCTGCGGCGCATCCACGCCTTCAACGCGGTAAACTTGAAACAGGGGTATCCGGTTCTTGAAATCCGGAACCCTCGGGAGGTGATCGGCGATGAGTGAGACCCAACAGCATCAGGGGACCGCGGTCGAGCAGGTGCGCCGCGTCCGTGACCATCTGAACCGGGAGATCGAGGCGACGACCGGAAAGGCGTTGCTCGATCACGTCCACGGGCATCGGTACACGAGCCCTTTCTTGCAGCGTCTGGCATTGAAGGCTGCATCGAAGGCTGACGCCTCAGGAACGGCGTGTACCAGCCGTTGACCGCTGGCGGCTACTGCATCCTCGCTGCAAGCCAGGTTCTCTCCGCCGTAAGAGCCTCCGACCGACCGCCATAAGGCCCCAGCACCGGCCCATCAACCGGCCCCATATCCGCCCACCAGAGCCCCTCAGCATCTGGCTCGACATGGCTCGCCCGGGTGATCTGCAACGTCCCGATCTCTCGCAGTTCAATCTCTTCGCCATAGATACACCGGACATCGCCGCCAGTATCTACGACCAACTCCATTTCGCTGGTCAAACTCCTACTCCCATCTGCCCACGCCTGAGAATGTTCCTGCGGGGCCGATCAACGAGCATTTCACCGACACTGGCCTGAATCTGCTCGAAGTCTCTGGCCACCATCTGCCGGAGCCTGTTTGAATCTCTCAGCGTCTGCGGCTCTATCCCAGTGATCGTCTGCTGGGCCTGTTCGACGAGCGTGTCCAGTTCCGGGCTGCTGCGAATGTTCAGCCGCCGGAACCGCTCGAAGAACTCCCTCAGATTTTCCGCGGCTGAATCGCGAAACACCTTGGGCTGGCCGTCATGAAGCCCCGTGAGCCGTTCTGCGAGATGGGCCGTGAGCCGCTGGAGTTCCGTGGCGAAAGCCTGCTCAGCGAGTTCGACGGCTGAATCGAACCGCTCACGCACTCGGGCCTGCTCTGCTTGATACACGTCGGGGTGCAGAACCATGAGATACCCGGGCGGATCGGTGGTCGGATACGAAACTTCCAGATCGAACAGGCCGTCGAGCGTTTGGGCATAGTCACTGGCGTTGAAGAGCGTGCCGAGACGTCGCTCCGCTTCTGCCTTGATCTGGTCGTACTGGCTGGAAAGTTCCCGGGCGGCTTCTTGGAGACGTTCCCGGTAGGTCTGCATGGTGCTCGCGAACATGCCGAGTGAGTTCTGTGGAAGGAGCCGAATGCCAGCCTCGGGAAAGGGCAGCGTCACGGTCCGCCAGTAGCAAGAAGCCTCCGAGCGAATGGCAGCCACGGCACGGTAGGCGGGGTTCTTGGTATCCAGAAACAGTTTGCTGGCCGAGAGAAGATCGCGGTCGGCATGAAACGCTCGGGCTGCTGTGGTGCGCTGTTCGGGGGCGAGCGTCTTACGAACACCCAGCCATGTGAAGGAGAGGCGAACGGCGGCCATGGTGGTGCGGAGCCTCTGGGCGGCGGAGCGTTCGAGTTGGGTGACGGGTGTGTTGGTGGGCTGAGTTGTAGGCCGAGGGGATTGGTTTTGGTTGGTTGTGGGTTCGGTGGTGGTTGCCGTTGTCATTGGGTGCGCGGAATCTCCTTGCAGAGGGCCGGGAGTCAGGCGCCGATCACTGGCCGGTTATGAGCGCCGACTGACAGGTCTATGTGGGCACCGACGCCCAGCGGACGGCCGAGGCGGCGTGGGCGGCATTTGAGGCCGTCCAGCGAGTGTTTGCGGGGCCGTTTGCCAACAGTTTTGCTAACAGTGCCACTTCCGGGGGTGCTGAGGCCACACCCCCGGAGAAGCGTTCTGTGCTTGAAAACACGGAACGAAATCAAACTAGGCCCGGTGTGATTCGAACACACGACCAAGGGATTATGAGTCCCCTGCTCTAACCGCTGAGCTACGGGCCCGAGCGAGACCGTTGTACGGCATGCCTGCCCGTGTCGCTAGCGACGGCTGTTGAGCTTCGATAGCAGGCGGAGGATCTCGAGATACAGCCAGACGAGCGTCACCATCAGCGCGAAGGCCCCATACCACTCAAGATACTTCGGCGCCCCCCGCTCGGCGGCCTGCTCGATGAAGTCGAAATCAAGCACGAGATTGAGAGCCGCGATCGTCACCACGACGAGGCTGAAGCCGATCCCGATCAGGCCGCTACCGAAAAGCGACGAAAATAGCGAGAAGCCGAACAGCCCTGCCACGAACGCGACGAGGTACACGACCAGGATTCCCCCCGTCGCCGCCACGACGCCGAGCTTGAAGTTTTCGGTGGCCCGAATCAGACCCGACTGATACGCCAACAGGAGGCAGAGCATCGTCCCAAACGTGCCGCCCACCGCCTGGACCACGATGCCGGGATACTGGGCCTCGAAGCCGGCAGAGATGCCCCCCAGGAAGAGCCCCTGTGCCAACGCGTAGACCGGGGCGAGCGTTGGCGCCCAGGTTTGCTTGAAGCAGATCGCCAGCGCCGTGACGAGCCCCGCGATCGCCCCGCCAAACACCCAGGGGGCAACCGAGCCGACCGCCGCGGTTGGGTCGGCCTCGACCAGCGCGAAGGTTCGTGACCAGGTGAAGCAGGCCGTACCGAAGGCGAGCGCGAGGAGAAACAGCGTCTTGTGGACCGTGCCGGTGACGGTCATCACCCCAGTCGCTGCCGCTGCTACCTCACGGCCGGGAAGCCCGAAGCTCTCGAAGGTGTTCGCGTTGAGCACCGGATTGCCGGAACGCATGATGTCTCTCCGAACGGCGGGGTGGGCGGAACCCTGACAGACTAACACCTCGCCCAGGGGGGCGAAACGCCGATTCCCGTGCTCGCCTCGGCCGGCTGTCGCGTTAGGGAGCGTCGTCCCGGGCCGGCGGGTCGCCCACCCGCTTGAAGAGCCGGAACAGATCGCTGTCGGTCGTCAGCACAACCGTCGTGTCGCTACCGAGCGTCGCCTTGTAGGTGTCGAGCGTTTTGAGGAAGGTGTAGAAATCGGCGGCGGACGGGCTCGAGCCATAGGCCGAGGCATAGACGGCAGAGGCCTTCGCGTCGGCGGCACCCTGCATCTCCTGCACCGTGCGATAGGCTTCCGACTGGATTCGCTCGAGGTCTCGCTCCTTGCGGCCCTCGATCTTGGCCGCCTCGCCGGCCCCCTCCGAGCGGAACCGCTCCGCGATCTGGAGCCGCTCAGACACCATCCGGTCGTAAATCTTCTCGATCACACCCCGCTTGTAGTTGAGCCGCTTGACGCGAACATCAAGCAGTTCGATACCCCAGATGCCCATCTTGGGGGCCGCCGCCTGCAGGATCTGCCGCTCGAGTTCCCGCCGACCAAACTCGATCGGCGGCAGCGTGCCCACGAGCCCTTCGGCTTCCCCGAGCGTGGCGTCACGGTCGGCCTTGCGATTCTTGTCGGAACGGACGATCTCGATCAGGTCGTGGCGGGCCACCACGTTCCGCGTCTCGCTGCCGATGATGTCGTCGATCCGCGAGAGCGCACTCCGCTCGTCCCGCAGGCTCTGGAAGTAGACGAGCGGATCGACGATCCGCCAGCGGGCGAAGGTCTCGACCACCACATACAGCTTGTCGCGGGTGGTCATCTCAGAGGGATTGCCGTCCCAGGAGAGAACCCGTTTGTCGAACCGGTTGGCCGCCTGCACGAACGGGATCTTGAAGTGGAGCCCAGGGCCCGAAATACTCGTGCTCGTGTTGGCATTGATCGCCTGCCCCACGGGACGACCAAACTGGGTGACTACCACCTGTTCGGTCTGGTCCACCGTGTACGCGCAGCCGAAGATCACTACGGCCGCCGCAACGAGCAGCACGCCCCCCAGCGGCGAGATCACAATCTCGGCAAACCGCCTGAGGAACCGCACCAGCGGATGGTTGATGGGCAAGGGGCTCATGGGGCGGCCCTCCCCCGGGCGGCGGCAGCTCCGCCGAGATTCAACAGCGGCAGAAGTTGCTTCGCTTCCTCGTCGAGCACGATCGTGCCTCCAAGCCGCGGCAGAAGTTCGGCCATCGTCTCGAGATAGAGCCGCCGCCGCGTCACCTCCGGCGCCTTCTCGTACTCCTCAAGCAGAGCCCGGAAGCGAGCCGCGTCGCCCTCGGCCTCGTTCACTCGGCGGACAGCGTAGCCCTCCGCCTGGCTGAGCATCTTCTGGGCCTCGCCACTGGCCCGCGGCACCACCTTGTTGTATTCGCCATTGGCCTGGTTGATCATCTGCTCCCGCTCCTGCTGGGCGCGGTTGACCTCGTCGAACGAGACCTGCACACCGGCTGGCGGCTGAACGCTCTTGAGTTGCACCTGCTGCACCCGCATGCCCATCTTGAGGTCCTGCACGAGCGTCGTCAGCCGGACGATCGCCTCGCTCTCGATGCCCTGCCGGCCGATCGTGAGCACCTCGTCGACCGTGCGATCACCCACCACCTCCCGCATCACGCTCTCGGTGAGCGACCGCAGCGTAGGACCGGGATCGCGGAGATTGAACAGAAACGCCTCGGGGTCGCTGATCTCGTACTGCACGACCCACTCGACGTGGGCGGCGTTGAGGTCGCCAGTCACCATGTCGCTCTCCCGCTCGGGCTCGGAGGCAAGCTGGTGAAGGTCGGTCGCCCGGGCCGTGCCAAACCCGAACTCCATCTTCAACTGCCGCTTGACCGGCACGATCGTGACCGTGTCGATCCCGAAGGGAAGCTTGAACCGCAACCCGGGCCCGACCGTGCCGATGAACCGGCCAAACCGCTGGATCACCCCCACGCTCTCCGGGCCCACCGTGTAGATGCCGCGGGCCAAGCCGGCCCCCAGGAACACAATCAACGCCGCCGCCGCCAGCCAGCGGGGATCGATGGCGGGGCCGGACGGGAACAGTGGACGACGGGAAACGTTCACGCGATCGCTCAGTGGTGGGCGGATGGGGGAGCCATTACCTGCTCCAACCAGTTAGTAATAGCTCGCGAAACAGGCCGTGTCGAATCCTGAGCCCGTGGATTGCGAGCAGCCCACGATTCGTGCGACACTTCCCAGACATCCGACTCGATTCCTCCCCGAATGCCTGGAGAACCGCATGCACCGACTTCCGCACTCGCTCCTGGTCGTGCTCACGCTCAGCCTGACCGCACTCGGGCCCATGGCGGCCGCCGATGCCTGGCTCTCACTGCCCGGCGGTGAGGGGCCGGGCAAGGGCAAGCATGTTGTGCTCGTCAGCGGCGACGAGGAATACCGCAGCGAGGAAGCGGTTACGCAGTTGGCCAAGATCCTGGCCGCACACCACGGCTTCGACTGCACAGCACTCTACGCAATCGATCCCGCCACGGGGGAGATCAGCCCCAACACCGGTACGAACATCCCTGGTCTTGAGTCGCTCGCAAAGGCCGACCTGATGGTGATTGCTACGCGGTTTCGCAACCTGCCTGACGAGCAGATGAAGCACATCGACGACTTCGTGCGGGCCGGCAAGCCTGTGATCGGGATGCGGACGGCCACCCACGCCTTCAACATCCCCAAGGACCGTGCCTACGCCCACTATGGCAACGGCTACGGGGGTGAGAAGAAGGACTGGGCCGACGGCTTCGGCCGGCTCGTGCTCGGCGAGAAGTGGATCAGTCACCACGGTCACCACGGCAAGGAAAGCACCCGCGGGATCATCGCCGCCGACGCCAAAGACCACCCGATCCTCCGCGGGATCGCCGACGGCGAGATCTGGGGGCCCACCGATGTGTACGGTGTGCGCCTGCCCTTGCCGGGTGATTCGACGCCGCTCGTGCTCGGGCAGGTGCTCGCCGGGATGACGGTCGATTCCGAGCCGGTGGCGGGCAAGAAAAACGAGCCGATGATGCCGGTCGCCTGGACCAAGACCTATCGAATCGAGGGCGGATCGAGCGGTCGGGTGTTCACGACCACGATGGGCTCGTCGACCGACATGGTGGCCGAGGGCACGCGGCGGATGCTCGTGAACGCGGTCTACTGGGCGACGGGCCTCGAGGGAAAAATCCCGGAGGAGTCGTGCGTCGAGATCGTGGGCACGTTCGAACCGACGCCGTTTGGCTTCAACGGAGCAAGAAAGGGACTCAAGCCGGGCGACCTGTAGGCCCGGGAGGCGTGACCGGACGAAATTTGTGCTCTGTCAGCCGTAGTCCGGGCACGCCGTGACCGGATCACTGTTGGGAGGCGATGTCAACGCCGACCCCGTTCCGGAGGAACCGGGCTACGAGGGAGGCGATGTCAACGCCGACCCGGTTCCGGAGGAACCGGGCTACGGGGGGGAGAGCCGCCGTGCGAACCGGGAGGTGGCTGGAAACCGGGATGTCCCAGGGTGCAGGATCTCGGTGAGCACCTCGAGCGAATCGACGAGCCGCGGGCCGGGACGGTTGAAGAGGTGATGGCCATCCACCGCCCAGATCGTTTGCTCACCCGCCGCCCGCAGGGCGGCTAGGTGCGGCTGCACACTCGGCGAGTTGGCTTCTGCCACAACGCGGTCAAGCGTGAAGCCGCAGGGAGCCAGGATCACGACGTCTGGATCGGCCGTGGCCACCGCCGGCCAGTCGATCCAGTGGGAATGCTCGCCGGGGCGGCCCAGACAATCCTCGCCGCCGGCTAAGCCCACGAGTTCCGGCACCCAGTTGCCTGCGGCCATCGGCGGGTCGAGCCACTCGATCACGGCCACACGCGGCCGCGGTGAGCTAGCCCTGCCAAGCGTCCGCGCCCGATAGGCAACGGAGTCACATCGGGCGCGGAGCCGGGCGACGAGCTCGCGGGCTCGGGCCGGCACGCCAGTGGCCGCACCCACGGCGAAGATGTCGGCCCACAAACCAGCGAGCGTTGTGGCCGAGAGCTGGACGATCCTGGCAGACTGCCCCGACAGCCGGACCGCCTCGGCCACGTCGTCGCCGGCAACCGCACACACGTCGCAGGTTGCCTGCGTGAGGATCACATCAGGCTTGAGGGCGGCCAGCCTCTCGACATCGAGCGCAAACAGCGCCATCGAACTGCCGGGCGTCGCAGTGACCGCCCTGCCTACCGCCTCGTGAATCTCGCGGCTCGAGGCAGCCGGATCGATCCTCGGCCGTGTCAGGGCCGGCAGGGCCGTGACCGCCTCTGGCCAGTCACATTCATGCGACCGGCCCACGAGCTGGTTGCCCAGGCCGAGTGTCCAGGCGATCTCCGTGGCAGCGGGCAGGAGCGACACAACGCGAAGCAACTCAGAAGCCATGGACCTCATTCTGCCCCCGGGCGGGCCTGTTGTCAGGATCCACCCCGCAGGTTCGGTCGCGGCTGCTGGTTTTCCCGTCTCACCAGTGGCCATCCAGGCCCAGACTCACGCCCTGCACCACGACGCCGCCGTTGGTGTTGATCGATCCCACCGCAGGCTGGCCTGGCGAGAGCTGCTGACCGGAGAGTTGCTGGGTTGCCTGAGCGATGCCCGAGAGCCAGAGGCCGAAGTAGCCGAACCGGAAATCAAGATGCCGCGTGATCGGGACGACGCCGGTGAAACCGACTTCACCCGCGAAGGCCCCACTGGCGGGCGACTCTCCGACCGCCACCGACGCGGCACCGGGAGTGCCGCTGCTCGTAGCAAATTGCGATGACTGCACGGCGTTATTGTAGTAGGCCCCGGCCTTCACGAGGGCGTCAAACCGCATCCAAGGCATGGCCAGAAGATTGGCGTCGAGACCGATCTGGCCACCGTAGAGATCGTTGAAGACGTCGGTCTGGTAGAAGTTGTTGATCCCGCCCGTCGCGGAGCCTTGGAGCGTGAACTGCTCCTGCCACTCGATCCAGCGGAAGCCGGCGAGAAACCGCACGAACTTGCCGTGGCAGTGGTGACGGTTGAATTCAAAGCTCTGCAGCCTGCTGCCGAGATTCGCGTTGCCTGAGTCGAAGGGCAATGCGGCGTTGCCGTAGATGCCCGGCGCCGCCAGTTCGTAGGGCGTGCTCACCGCCGCCAGCGGCCGGATGCTGCGGAAGTTGGCTGCCCGCAGGTAGGTCGCCTCGATCGCGTGGCCCGTGGTGTTGTTGACCCGGAAGAGGGAGAACCGCGGACCGGCAGCGGCGGTGCTGTCCATTCCGTTGGCATTGAGCAGCGGGCCCGCGACAAGGCCACTACTGATGAGTGGCCGGTCTGGTGGTGCGTTCCGCCACAGGACCAAAGCATCGACCCGACCGATCCAGCAGCCGTTCTTCTGGTGGCCGCAGTGGTCGATGAGTGCCGAACGATGGCACTCGTCGCAGCCGGCGCCGGTGCAACTCGTACAGCCGTAGCCATCGAAGATCGAATCGCCGGCGTCGGCGAACGCCTCCTGGCCGTCGAGCACCAGGCCGTCGTCGCCCGCTGTTGCATGGTGCGGCTCGATGAAAGCGTCTTCGTGACCAGATTCATGAGCAGATTCATGGCCAGAGAAGCCACCAGACTCGACAAGCACAGACGAGGCGGGGCCGTCCTCCCAGCTCTGGCTGGCTACGCCTCGGCCGGCGGGCAGCGAGAGGGCAATCAGCATCGAAAAAGTGACCAACCCGGTCGTGTCGGTTCCGCCCGTTGATCGGGTCCGGTAAGGTCGCACAGCCATCATTGCTGCCTCCGAGGATAATGCCGTTACGACCGGTGGAATCGGTCGTGCGGATCATCCGACGGCAGCCTTCTGTCCGGCGTTCGCGTCAGGCAAAGTGGGCAGCCCGTGCGGCCCCGAAAAACCTTTCCAGGGCCTCGCCGGTGTGGCTCTGGAGGAGGGCTGGGGAGGTTGTGCGGGTTCGGGCAGCTGCGGGATCTCCCCCCTGCCGCCACAGCCCGGCGTGGATCACGAGATCCTCCGGCGGCCCCTCCACCACGATCCGGCCGCCGCCGGCTCCCGCCTCCGGGCCCATGTCGATCACCCAGTCGGCCGCGGCGATCACCTCGAGGTTGTGCTCCACCACGAGCACCGTGTTGCCTGAGTCGACGAGCCGCTCGAGCACGTGGAGGAGCTTCTCGATGTCGGTAAAGTGGAGGCCGGTCGTCGGCTCGTCGAGGATGTAGAGCGTCTGGCCGGTGCCCGGCTTGGCGAGTTCCCGTGAGAGCTTCACCCGCTGGGCCTCGCCACCGGAGAGCTGTGGGGCGGGTTGGCCGAGCGTGACGTAGCCCAGGCCCACGTCGACGAGCGTGCCCAGGATCCGGGCAATGTGCGGCACCGGGGCGAAGAACCCGGCCGCCTCGGCCACGCTCATCTCGAGCACGTCGGCGATCGATTTGCCGTGCCACTTGGCGTGGAGCGTTTCGGCGGAGTAGCGGCGTCCCTTGCAGTGCTCGCACTCCACCCACACGTCCGGCAGGAAGTGCATCTCGACCCGCCGCTGACCGAGCCCCTCGCACGCCTCGCAGCGGCCACCGGCGACGTTGAAAGAAAACGTCCGCTGCGTGAAGCCCCGCGTCCTGCTCTCGGGCACCTTCGCGTAGAGCTGGCGGACATGGTCGAAGACGCCGGTGTAGGTGGCCGGAGTCGAGCCGGGCGTTGAGCCGATCGGCTCCTGGTCGACGAGGATCACCTTGTCGATCCGGTCGAGGCCGGTGAGCTTCGCGTGCCGGCCTGGCTGCTCGCGGGCCGCGTGTAGCCGCCGGGCCAGCGACCGCCAGAGCACCTCGAGCACAAGCGACGTTTTCCCTGAACCGCTCGGGCCAGTCACGGCCCCAAACACCCCCAGCGGAAACCGGACGTCGAGATCCTTGAGCGTGCGGTGCTGGATGCCCTTGATCTCGAGCCAGCCGGTCGGCTCGCGCCGGCCCTGCTTTTGCTTCCGGGCCAAGATGGCGTCGCAGGCCCGCTGCTTTGTGAGGTAGGGCCCGGTCACACTCGCACCGGTGGTCTCGAGCCGGGCAGGTGTTGCCTGGGCCACGATTCTTCCCCCCTCCCGGCCGCTGCCGGGACCGAAGTCGAGGGCATGGTCGGCCGCGGCCACCACGTCGCGATCGTGCTCCACCACCACCACAGTGTTACCCAGGTCGCGGAGCTTGCCCAGGGCCGTGATCAGCCGGTGCGTGTCGCGAGGATGCAGTCCGATCGTCGGCTCGTCGAGCACGTAGAGCACGCCCGTCAGGCCGCTGCCCACCTGGGCTGCCAGCCGGATCCGCTGCATCTCGCCTCCCGAGAGGCTGCCAGCCGGCCGGGCCATGTCGAGGTAGTCGAGCCCCACGTCGACCAGAAACGAAACCCGCGCGGTGAGCTCGCGGAGGAGGTCGCCCGCGATCGTGCGGTCCTCGGCGACCAGCGTGACAGTGGCGAGTTCCTGCTGGAGCCGACCGAGTGGCATCCGGCACCAGACGTCGAGCGACCGGCCCCAGAGCGTGACGGCGCTGGCCACCTCGGCAAGGCGACTCCCGCCGCACTCGCTGCAGGGCACCTCGTCCATGACGGCGTCGACCTTGCCGCGGAGGGCGACGACCAGCCGGGCAGCCTCCTCGCAGGCGGCCTCGAGGCCCTTGAACTGGAAGGCGAAACGGGGTGGGGAGTGGGATGATGCTTCAGGGCC
>JBBEEF010000216.1:43083-46653 GCA_040880915.1 Pirellulales bacterium | reverse complement strand
TTCCCGGTCACGGCGTGACCGGGCTACGGGTGGGGCAACTTCGATCCACTTCTCCCCCGTGCCCTCGAAGAGCACCCGCTGCTGGATGCCCGAGAGATCGGCCAGCGGCACGTCGAGCGGCAGCCCTGTCGCCCGGCAGACCGCCGCGAGCATTGCCCGGCCGAGTTCCTTCCCCGCGGGTCCTGAAAGCGTCGGCCAGAGGTCGAGCGCCCCGTCGGCGAGCGAGAGCGACGCGTCCCGCACGAGCGCCGCCCGGTCGACACCCGTCCGTGTCCCGAGACCGTCGCAGCTCGGGCACCATCCCAGCGGGCTATTGAACGAGAACTGCCGCGGCTCGAGCGGCTTGAAGCCGCGGCCGCAACCCGGGCAGGCAAGCCGGCGGCTGTGCACCTCGACCGGCCAGTCGGGCTCCTCGGCGCCGTCGACGGCCCGGGCCACGAGGATCGTGCCGCCACCGGCGTCGAAGGCCGCCTCCACGCTCTGGGCCAGCCGGCTGCGGGAAGCGGGGTCGGCCGCCACCCGATCGATCACGATCTCGAGCTTGCTCTTCCGCTTGCGATCAAGCGCGGGCTTCTCGTCGAGCCGAACCGTGCGGCCGTCGATCCGGATCCGGACGTGGCCGGCCGCCTGCAGCTGGGCAAAGAGCGATTCCGGAGTCTGGCCCACCCGCAACTCCACCGGCGCCAGGAGCAGAAGCCGCGTGTCGGCCGGGTAGTCCAGGAGCCGCTCGACCGCCTGGTCGACGCTCTGCCGCCCCAGCGGCGTGCGGCAGTCAGGGCAGTGCATCACCCCCAGCCGCGCGGCGAGCACGCGGAAGAAGTCATACATCTCCGTGAGC
Source organism: Pirellulales bacterium (assembly GCA_040880915.1). GTDB lineage: Bacteria > Planctomycetota > Planctomycetia > Pirellulales > UBA1268 > QWPN01. The sequence goes on along the minus strand of JBBEEF010000216.1, from coordinate 45,815 downwards.
GTGCCGACGGTGCTGCGGGGCGTGCCGCCCCCCCCTCGCTGCTCGATCGCCACCGCCGGGGCGAGCCCCTCGATCCGCTCGAAGAGGGGCTTTGGCACCTGGCCAACGAACTGCCGGGCGTAGGGGGAGAGGCTCTCGACATACCGCCGCTGGCCCTCGGCATAGAGCGTGTCGAAGGCCAGTGACGTCTTACCGCTGCCGCTGGGGCCGCAGCACACAGTCATGGCGTTGCGGGGAATGTCGGCATCGACATTTTTCAGGTTATGAAGCGCCGCGCCGCGGACGGTGATGCAGGCCGGCCCCGGATCGCGTGACGACGCGCCGACGGCGGCGAGCATCGCTGCGATGGCCGCATCGGGATCGACCCGCTTGCGACGGACGGCTGGCCGGCGGTGACCGGGAGCTAATCGGGCCTTGGCGGCGGCGAGCACCGGAGCAAGCGCCCGGCCGGTGTGCGAGCGCTTGACGCGGGCCACCTGCTCGGGCGTTCCCTCCGCCACGATCTGGCCGCCCCCTCCGCCCCCCTCCGGCCCCAGGTCGATCACCCAGTCGGCCCGCTTGACGACGTCGAGGTTGTGCTCGACGACGAGCACCGTGTTGCCTGCCTCCACGAGCCGCTCGAGGACGGTGAGCAGCTGCCGCACGTCGGCCATGTGGAGGCCGGTCGTGGGCTCGTCGAGGATGTAGAGCGTCTTGCCGGTCGACCGCTTGGCGAGCTCCCGCGAGAGCTTCACCCGCTGGGCCTCGCCGCCGGAGAGCGTAGGGGAGGGCTGGCCGAGGTGGAGGTAGTCGAGGCCGACGTCGTGGAGCGTCTGCAGCTTGCGGGCGATGTCGGGGGCGTCGGCGAAGAGTTCGAGTGCCTCGCCGATCTCCATGTTCAACAGTTCGGCGACGTTCTTCCCCTTCCAGCGAACCTCGAGCGTGTCTTTCGCAAACCGCGTGCCATCGCAGACCTCGCAGGTCATCCAGACATCGGCCAGGAAATCCATGTCGAGCCGGATCGAGCCGTTGCCCTCGCAGGCCTCGCACCGCCCGCCGGCCACGTTGAAGCTGAATCGCCCCGCCTTCCAGCCCCGCTTCTTGGCTTCCGGCAACATTGTGAACAGGCTGCGGATGTCGTCCCAGACCTTGACGTACGTGGCCGGGTTGCTCCGGGGCGTGCGGCCGATCGGCGACTGGTCGATCACGATCACCTTGTCGAGGCCGGCGGCCCCCTCGAGCGCCGCGAACTCGCCGGGCACGGCGGCCTCGCTGCCCAACAGCTGCCGCAGCGCCGGCTCGAGCACGTCGCCAACGAGCGAACTCTTGCCACTGCCCGAGACGCCCGACACGCACACGAGCAGCCCCAGTGGGATCTCGACATCGACACCCTCGAGGTTGTTGTGTCGCACGCCGCGGAGCGTGAGCCGCTCAGCCGTCGGCTTGCGTCGCTCCGCCGGCACGGCGATCGCGTCGCGGCCGGAGAGGAAGGCCCCCGTGACACTCTCGGGCGATTTGGCCACCTCGGCCGGCGTACCTGCCGCCACCACCTCCCCGCCCCGCTTCCCCGGTCCGGGTCCGAAGTCGACCACCCAGTCGGCCGCCCGGATCGTCTCCTCGTCATGCTCGACAACGACAACCGTGTTGCCCTTGTCGCGAAGCTGCTCAAGCGCGCGGAGAAGCTTCGTATTGTCTCGCGGGTGGAGGCCGATCGAAGGCTCGTCGAGCACGTAGAGCACGCCCGAGAGGCCGGAGCCGATCTGGGCGGCCAGCCGGATCCGCTGGCTCTCACCGCCGGAGAGCGTGGGGGCCTTGCGGTCAAGCGCGAGGTAGCCGAGGCCCACCTCGTCGAGGAATGCCAGCCGGCCGCGGATCTCCTTGAGCAGTTCGGCCGCGATCACACCCTGCGTCCGATCGAGGACAAGCTCGGAGAGAAACTCCCGCGCCTCGGAGATTGGCAGGCCGCAGACCGCGTCGAGCGAGAGTTCGCTGGCCCGCTGCTCCCGCTCGCTCGGGGAGCGGGCCGGGGTGAGGGTGTTCTGGTCCGCGGTTGTCGCCCCGCCGCCGCGCCGCCCGCGGGATTCCGGCTTCGGTTTTCCTTCTCGGCCGGCTTTCGGCGTTCGCGTTTCGGCTTTCACCGGCTCGGCCCAGCGGGGTGAGCCGGTCCTGATCCGCACGCCCCGCGCCTGCGGTGAGAGCCGCGCTCCTTGGCAGTCGTGGCAGGGGGTAACGCTCATGAGCTTTTCGAGCATCCGCCGGATGATCCCGCTCTTGGCGTTTCGCCAGCGGTTGGCCAGGAGCGGCCGGATGCCCTCGAACTTCGTGTTTGCCCCCCGCTCCGCGCGGCCCCGCTTCCAGGTGAGCTTGATGGACTCGACGCCAGTGCCGTCGAGCCAGATCTTTTTGTGCGCGGGCGTGAGTTCCTTCCAAGGCGTGTCGAGGAGCGTGCCGGGGGGGAGTTTCTTTTTTTCCTCGGCGTGGGCCGCGACGCCGTTGAACAGCCGCCGCATCCAGCGGGGCATGTCGCGATAGCTGCCGAGGACGCCCAGGGCGCCCTTGCGGAGCGACTTCTCCGGATTCGTGACGAGCTTGGCTGTGTCGATCCCGTAGATGTCACCCAGGCCGTCGCAGGTGGGGCAGGCGCCCAGGGGGCTATTGAAGCTAAATAGCTGCGGCTCGGGCGTGTCGTAGCTCACGCCGCAAGCGGCGCAGGCATAGCGGCTCGAAAGCACAAGCTCCGGGGACTGTCCCCG
>JBBEEF010000216.1:20162-42983 GCA_040880915.1 Pirellulales bacterium | reverse complement strand
CGCAAGCGGCGCAGGCATAGCGGCTCGAAAGCACAAGCTCCGGGGACTGTCCCCGGAGGGGACTGTCCCCTTTCCCTGGTCCCCGGAGGGGACTGTCCCCTTTCCCTTCCTCATCCGCCACGATCACCTGGCCGCCGCTGGTCTTGAGCGCGAGAGCCACCGCCTCGGCCAGCCGGCTGCGACTCTCCTCGCCCGGCACGAGCCGGTCGACGACGACGTCGATCGAGTGCTTGAGGAGCTTCTCGAGCTGTGGGGGTTCTTCGACGCGGCACACGGTGCCGTCTACTCGGGCCCGTGTGAAACCCTGCCGCACAAGGTCGGTGAACACGTCGCGGTGCTCCCCCTTCGCCCCCCGCACCACCGACGCAAGGATCATCACCCGCCGCCCCGCCTTGGCCGCCAGGATCCGCTCCACGATCTGATCACGCGGCTGGGCCTCGAGCACGGCGTCGCAGGCCGGGCAGTGGGCCGTGCCCACGCGGGCAAAGAGCACGCGGAGGAAGTCGTGGATCTCCGTCATCGTCGCCACGGTCGAACGGGGATTGGTGCCCGCCGACTTCTGGGCGATCGAGATCGACGGCGAGAGGCCGGTCACACTGTCGACGTCGGGCCGCGGCAATTGCCCGAGGAACTGCCGGGCGAAGGTGGAGAGGCTCTCGACGTACCGCCGCTGACCCTCGGCGTAGAGCGTATCGAAGGCGAGGCTCGACTTGCCCGAACCGCTCACACCCGAGAGGCAGACGAGCCGCCCCCGCGGCAACGCCACCGTGACATCACGGAGGTTGTGCTCGCGGGCGCCGCGGACGACGATCGGGGGAACGGGCATGCGGGGACGAAAGCCAGAAGCCAGAGGCAGCAGCGAAAAGCCGAAAGCCTGCTCCGGCCGCTGGCCGGAGCAGGCCGCAGCCGATGCCTCGGCAGTCACGTTAAGAATAGACGATCCAAGAATAGACGATCCAGGAATAGACGACGGCGGTGGCGACACCGGGGCCGTCGCTGGACAGGCCGCCGGGGCTGCCGTACGATCAAAAATCCCGAGGGTTTTGGCCCGTCCACGACCCTCCCGGGGCGGTAGCTCAACTGGGAGAGCGCGGCGTTCGCAATGCCGAGGTTGGGAGTTCGATCCTCCTCCGCTCCATCGATATGGCGGCAAGGGCATGGATGCCCCCTGTCGCCGTGCCGTTCGGTCGCGGGCATTCCATCGGCCGGGGGGCAGATTTGGAGTCTGCCTGAGTCGGTTCCGGATCATGGCAGCTTCATAACCTGCCCCACGATGGCGGGCACAGGAATCGAGCGATGGCGACTGACTCGGCGGCGATGCCGGCCACGGCGGGTGACCGCTCCACCGACCTCATGCTTCGCGTCCGCGCCGGCGACAGCGTGGCGTTTGCCGAGCTTGTCGAGCTCTGGCAGGGCCGGCTCGTCACCCTCTTCCTCCACCACACCGGCGACCACGCCACCGCCGAGGACCTTGCCCAGGAGACCTTCCTGCGGGTCTTTTCCGCCCGCGAGCGATACCTCCCCACCGCCAGGTTCACCACCTGGATCCACACGATCGCCAACAACGTCTCGAGCGACCTGCGGCAGCGGGCCTACCGCCGGCTGGAGCGGGGCGTGCCAACGAGCGTCTCGGCGTCATCGAGCAGCATCGGCCTCGACCAGCTGGCGGTCGCTGCCAGTGGCCTCGTGCCAGCGCGGGTGGCCGACCGCGAGGAATTGCAGGCGGTCGTGCGGCGGGCACTGGCAACGCTCGGAGAGCGGCAGCGGATGGCAGTGCTCCTCGCCAAGTTCGAACAGTGCTCCTACGAGGAGATCGCCACGGCCATGAACACGTCGGTGCCGGCTGTGAAGTCGCTCCTGTTCCGAGCCCGTGACCAGCTCCGCGAGGCGCTCGAACCCTATCTCCGGGACTGACCAGCTCCGGGACTGACCAGCTCCGGGACCGATCCTCTTTTGGGACTATACAGAGGGACTATTCAGACGATGCACTCCGACAAGCTCAGCGGGTTCAGCGAGAGCCAGGCGACTGGCACGTCGGCCCCAGCGCAGGATTTGGCCGACGTCTGGCAGCTGCTCGATGTCCTCCCCGTCATCAGCACTCCCGTTGACCTCGCGGCCACCACGGTCGAACTCGTCGCCGCCCGGGCGGCGGCCGACACGAGCCCTCGCGACCGCGGCTCCGTCTTGCGGGCCCGCCGCCTCTGGCCACTGCTCGCCGTTGCGGTCGGGCTCGTGGCGGGCGTTGTCGCCGGCCGCATGACGGCCCCCGACCCCGACCGGCTATTCCTCGAACATCTGCCGCTCGTCGAGCATCTCGGACTGCTCCAGGAGGCCGGGAGCAAAGAGTTTCTCGAGCAATTCGCCGGCCGGATGGAGACCGGACAGGGGCCGTCTTCCCGCTGGTTCGGGCTCTCCCGCGATCCGATCGCCCTGCGGGCTGAGGCCCAGGATTTCACCATCGAACTCGAGCGGTTGCAGTCGCAACTCGACGCGGCCACATTCGGCAGCGACTTCCTCGCTCAGCGGCGGGGGCGGGTGGCAAGCCTCGGTGACACCGAACTTGCCGCGCTTGAAAAGTCTGCCGCCACGTTTGAGTCGCTGGCCGCCGTCGATCGTCGCACGCTCGCCCGACTGGCCACGGCGCTGGCCGACCCCGCGGCGACGTCGCTGCACGACGCCGCCCGGCTGTGGCACTTGATCATCGCCGCGACCAACCCGGCGTTTCGTCGCAACATGATCGAGATGCCAACGGCCGAACGTCTGGAATGGCTCAGCCGCGGGGCAGCGCGCTACGACCCCCGGCTGCCGGGCCGGTCTCGCGAGGACGACCGCGGAGGTGAACGACGCCCCTCGGGGCAGCGACGCGAGGGAATGGACCGGAGCTGGAACGGCAGCCGGCAGCCCCCGTTCCCGCAGCCCCCGTTCCCGCAGTTCACGCCCGGCGGCCCGAACCCAGGCCTGCCCGCTCCGCAGTCGGGCTGGCCTTCGTTGAGAGGCCCGGCAGCATCCCGGCCAGCTGGCCCGAGGGAAGCTCCCGCAGAAACTCAAGCACCGCCCGGTTAAAGACATCCGGCTGCTCGAGCGGCACGAGATGGCCAGCCAGCGGCACTTCCAACAGCTTCGCCTTGGGGATGATTCCCTCAGCCGCCTCGAGGCAGGAGGGGGGCGTGATCACGTCTTCGGCACCCACCACGAGCAGCGTCGGCAGATGGGCCTGACGCATGGCCTCGGTCATGTCGGGCCGCGCGGCAAGCGCATAGAGCGCCGCCTGGATCGTGGTTACCGGCTGGGCCATGATCGACCGCCGCAGGATCGCCTCGGCCTCCACCCGGCCAGGCAAGGCCCGCGCCTCGCTCGAGGCCGCAAGCAGCCGGGGGATCATGGCGTCGGCGAGGATCCCCTGCCCCAGCCGCCCCACCTTGGCCGCGAGGTCGGCCCGGCCGGCGTGGGCCTCGGGCGTGTCGGCCTCGAGCTTCGTGTCGACGAGCACCAGCGCCGCCACCCGCTCGGGATGTCGCGTCGCCACGTGCTGGGCCACATAGCCTCCCATCGAGACGCCGCACACAACCGCCGGCCCGGCGACGTGGAGGGCGTCGAGGAGGGCGACGGCGTCGGCGGCGAGCTGTTCGATGCTCTCCGGCAGCGAGTCCCCGCTGCCGCCGAAGCCCCGTTGGTCGGGCACGATGAGCCGGAGGTGCTCGGCGAGCGGCATCTGCCGCTGCCACATCGCATGATCGAGCGGAAAGGCGTGCAGCAGGAGCAGCGGCATCCCCGCTCCGGCCGTGGAGACGCTCAACCGGGTGTCTCCCACGGCGATGTGGTGGGGCGTCATCATGGAGCAGGCGCCTGCCCGGCGGCCCGCGTCTGGAAGCGGTCAAGATTCCGCCGCAGCGTCTGGCCGTGCGGCTCCTGCTTGAGGGCCAGCCACTGGGTGCGGACCGCCCGAGTGACGTCGCCGGCGGCGGCGTGACAGTGGGCCAGCGTGTCGAGGTAGCTTGCGCTATCGAACGACCGCTCGAGTGAGGCCCGCGAATACTCGATCGCCCGGGCGACGTCCCCCGCGGTGTTGGCGACAAGCCAGGCATATTCGTTGCGGCTATTGGGATCGTCGGGTAGGGCGCGGATCTCCTCCTCGATGGCAGCCAGCCCGCGGGCCACCCGGATGGCGGCCTCGGCCTGCTGGGCCGGCGTGTTGTCGGGCAGGCGGTAGCTGGCGATGAGCGTGTCGACGTCCTTTGGATACGCCCGCAGCGACTCCTCGAGGAGTTGCCGTTGGCGGCCTGTGTCGCCGGCGGCAGCGGCGGCACAGGCCGAGAAGTAGAGCATCCGCGACTTGACCGACCGCGGGTCGCGCTCGATCTGCATGAGCGCTCCCTCGATGTCGTCTCCCTGGCCGTCCCGTTCCTCGAGCACCCGCCGAAGCACCGCCGCCGCGTCCGCATGCCGCTGCCGGTCGTGGAGAAACTCGGAGCAGAGGATCGCCGTCAATGCGCGGGTGGCACGGGGCGACGCTTCGTTGTCGAGGATGCCGCGATACTCCCGCTCGGCCCAGTCGTCGGCGCCCCAGCGGGCCAGGACCATCGCGATCTGGAGCCGGGATGTGAATTCGTCCTCCGCGGCGAGCCGCTCCGCAGCTCCGCGGGCGATAACTGCCGCCCGCACCTGGGCGGCCGGCTCGGCGCGGGCCCGCCAGGCGACCGCGGCGGCGTAGGCCAAGAGCGGCGGCGTGTCGCCGGCGGCGAGCTGTTCGGCGACGAGGTCGACCGCTTCCGGCAGGCCGTGCGTGGCGAGCCACTGGAGCTCCACCGCCTGCTGCGAGGCGACGTCTGCCTCCCCGGTGACCGCGGCCAGGAGCTGGGCGGCTTCTAGAACCGCCTCTTTCCGGCGTTCTGCCCGGGCCAACAGTTCGGTGAGACACCGCCGGAAGATCCGCCCGGTGCGGGCGATTCCGGCCGACTCGTCATCGAGCGTGGCGAGCGGCTCGTCGCCGCCGTCAGACCGTTGCATGAGCGATGTGACGGCGGCCACCTCGTCGAGCCCCCGGGCGGCCTCCGCCGGAACCGGGGCCGTGGTGGCCGCGACGAGCCCCCGCAGCAGCCGGGCCGCCGGCCTGCCGCTTGAGCCAACGCCGGCGAGGATCCGCGGGGCGAGCTCGGGCCAATAGGGATCGTCGGGCTGCCACTCCCGCACAAGCAGCGCCGCGGCGATCCGCGAGCCGGCCGGCGTCCGCTCGATCCGCACGATCCGTGCCAAGGGCTCGATCCCGGCGTCGTCGTCGAGCCGCAGGAGGCGATGCATGATTCGCACCCGCTCGTCGTAGCCACTTTCCGCGAAGGGCTCGAGCATCGCGACCACCTCCGGCAGATCCTGGGCCGTGACGAGTGGCAGCGTGTCGGCAAGCCACCGGGCCCGCATCGCCACCTCGAGGTCGCCACTTACCTCAGCCGCAGTGAGCACGGCATCGGCGGCCGCCGGGCCGAGTTCCATCAGCCGCGCCGAGGCCGTCTCGCGAACGGCGTAGTCGTTGTCGCCCAACTGCACGACGAGCGCCACAATCTCAGCCTCGGTTGGTTCGCCCGAGGCCGGCTCCACCGCAGCGGCCGTCTGCGGCAGATCAGCCAATACGTCGGCTGCCCGCCCTGCCAGTACCACGGCCATGCCAGCGGCGAGGAGAACGGCGGCATTCCCCCGCAGTCGGAAGCGCATCGAAACGAGGCCCGTCACGGTAGCGGTCCTGTCGGTGGATTTCGCGGGTGGTTTTCGCACCGCCCGCCTAAGAGCGTACGCCTGTGCCTCGCCCGCGGGCAAGCGACCGCGGCGATTCAGGCGGCGTCGGGATCGATGCCCAGATCCCGAATCGTCACGAGCGACTCAAGCGGAATCCCGCGTGCCAGGAGCGCCTCCCGGCCACCGGCCAGCCGGTCGATCACCGTCACGAGCCGCTCGACCACGAGCCCAAACTCCTCCGCCCGGTCGATGGCCAGAAGCGAGGAACCACCGGTGGTGACGACGTCCTCCACGATGACCACTCGTTGGCCCGGCTCGACAGGACCCTCGATGTACCGCTGCAGCCCGTGCCCCTTGGGCTCCTTACGGACAAGAAACCCCTTGAGTGGCAACCCCGCGACGCCGGCCATCGTTACCACGGCCGACGTGACAGGGTCGGCACCGATCGACATCCCCCCTACGGCCGCCGGCAGGGCCCCGTGGGCCTCGAGCCGCCGCAGAATGGCCCGGCCCACGAGCATCGCACCGCGGGCGTCGAGCACGACCTGCTTGGCGTCGAGATAGAAGCTTGCTTCCCGGCCGCTGGCGAGCCGAAATCTGCCCCGCTTGAGGGCCCGGGTCGCGACGAGGTCGAGCACGTCAGGATCGACGTCGTGGGCCGAATCCGCGGCTGTCGAGACGGGGGCGGCGGGCTCTTGCGTCATAGGCTTAAGTATACGGCCCAGATCGGCCACCCGCACGTCAGCTGCGGCATCCTTGCCGGGACGTCTGGCGAGTAGCCGGGTGGCACGGCTTTTGGCCGCGGCCGAGCACCGCTTTTTTGACTCCCCCCTCTCCTGACCTAAAATAGGGACGGTTTACTTTGCGGTTCCTGGAGCGTGGCCATGCGGCATCGTCGGGTGGTTCACGGAATCGTCTGGCTCCTCGCTGCCGCGGCCACGGTGACGCTCGCGGCGGACGCTGACTCTGACAAGCCAGCCGCTGATTCTCTGCCACCAGCCGCGGCCGAGCCGGCCGAGGTCACGCCAGCCGAGGTGGTTGTCCTCCCGGTGCGGCTGCCGATCACGGGCACCCGCGACACGCAACTCCGGGCAGCGATTCTCCGGCAGCTCGATACTCTTCGCCGTCAGCCGCAGCAGCGGGGGCTGCTCGTGCTCCGCTTCGATGCCGGCGACGGCGAGGATTCAGCAGCCAGTGACTTCGGCCGCTCCCTCGAGCTGGCCCGGTTCCTCTCCTCGAGCCGGCTGGCCGGCGTGAAGACCGTCGCCTGGCTGCCCGAGGGCGCGACTGGCCACGCGGTGCTCGTGGCGCTGGCCTGTGATCTGATCGCGATGCCTCCCGACGCCGAACTCGGCCCGGCGAACCTTGACGAGACGGCCGTTGACGACGCGATGCGAGCTGCCTATCGCGAGATCGCCGCCCGCCGCCGCACCGTGCCGCCGCCGGTGGCCGTGGGGATGGCCGATCCTGCCGCCCGGGTGCTGCGGGTCACGACCGACGGCGGCGAGGAGTTTGTGGCTGAAGAGAATCTCGCTGCGATCCGAGACCGGGCCGTGGTGATTGCCGTGGAGCCGCTGCGGCCCACCCCGATCGCGCTGGCCGGCCGCCGGGCGCGGGAGCTGGGGTTTGTTGGTCTCCTGGCGGCATCGCCGACGGAGCTGGCCCGCGGCCTGGGCGTGGCGGAGCGGGCCTTGGCCGCCGACCCGTCGCTCGAGGGCGGCTGGAAAGGCGTGCAGGTCGTGCTCTCGGGCGTGGTTGGCGCTGACGCTGTTGCCCGGGTCCAGAGCCGCATCGAACGGGAAGTTGGCGAAGGCGCGAACTTCATCTGCCTGCGAATCGACAGCGCAGGGGGAGCGCCTGAGCAGAGCCTGGTGCTTGCCAATTGGCTCGCCGGCCTGGATGCGACGCGGGTGCGGACGGTGGCCTGGGTGCCCACCGAGGCCCGCGGCGACGCGGCGCTTGTGGCGCTTGCCTGCGACGAACTTGTGATGCGGCCCGCCGCGGTCCTCGGCGGGGAGGGAGCCGCGGCCATCGACGGCCGGCGGGCCGACGCGGTGGCAGCGGCCTGGCGGGGAGGCGTGGCCCGGCTGCGGGATCGCTCCTGGTCGCTGCCGCTGGCCACCGTGCTCCCGGACCTTGTCGTGCGGCGGGCGGAGCAGCAGGGCACGGGCCGGGTCGAGTATTTCTCCGACGCCGAACTGGCCGGTCGCAAGGATCGGGAGGAATGGCGGCTCGGGGCCGAGATCGGGACGAGCCCCGTCAGGCTCGACGGCCGCCGTGCCGAAGAGCTGGGGTTGGCGTCTCACGTGGTGGACGACCTGGCCGGACTGCGGCAGGCCTACGGACTCGAGGGCAGCATGGCCCTGGCGGAGCCGGGCTGGGCCGAGGAACTGCTCGACGCGCTGGCCAGCCCGAGCCTCGCGTGGCTCTTGCTCTTGATCGGCGGAGCCGGGCTGTACATCGAACTCAAGACCCCCGGCGTGGGATTCGGCGGGTTTGTGTCGCTCGTGGCGTTCATCATCTATTTCTGGAGCCAGCACTTGAACGGCACCGCCGGCTGGCTGGAGGTGATGCTCTTCCTGGCGGGCATTGTCTGCGTGCTGGCTGAGATCTTCGTGCTCCCGGGCTTCGGCGTGCTCGGCCTCGGTGGCGGCCTGCTCGTGATCGCCTCGCTCGTGCTCGCCAGTCAATCGTTCGTGTTGCCGGCCAACGACTACCAGATCCGGCAGATGCAGTGGTCGCTCGCGGGCATCCTCGGGGCGGCAGCCGGGGTGGCGGCGCTCGGGGCGGTTGTGCACCGCTGGCTGCCGGCGACGCCGGGGCTCCGGACCGTTCTCCTGGCCCCGCCTGCCGCGGCCGCGTGGGACGACAGCGACCCGCTGGCCGATCTGATCGGTGCCGAGGGAACGACGACAACGCGGCTGGCGCTGGCGGGCAAGGCGCGGGTTGCCGGTGAACTGCGGGACGTGACGAGCGACGGGGTGCTTGTCGAGCCGGGCGTGGCCGTGCGGGTGGTCGATGTCCGCGGCGGCCGGCTTGTCGTCCGGCCGGTGAGCACTGCATGAGCCCATTGCTTTGGATCGTTATGCTCATCGGAGTGGGCCTCGCACTCATCATGCTCGAGGTGTTCGTGCCCTCGGGGGGCGTGCTCGGGCTGCTCTCGGTGGTGGCGCTCGGCGCGGGGGTCGTGACGGCGTTCGTGGAGCAGGGACCGCTCGTGGGCGTGGGCGTCTTGGCCAGCACCTTCCTGGCGGTGCCGGTGGTGCTCGCAGCGGCCTTCCGCTGGTTTCCGGCAACACCGCTGGGCCGCCGCGTGCTGCCCACACCGCTGGCCGGCGAGGAGGTGCTGCCCGACGCCGCGGAACGCCACCGGCTCCGCGGGTTGGTGGGCCGCCACGGCCGCACGACGAGCGAGCTGTTGCCCTGGGGCATCGTCGCGATCGACGAGGTCACTGTCGACGCCGTCAGCGACGGGGGGCCGATCGGGAACGACACGGCGGTGGAGGCGGTCGGCGTTCAGGGCCGGGCGATCGTGGTCCGGGCCCTCGTGACACCGGTTGCCACGGCCGCGACGCCGCCGGCCGACACGGTCGGGACGCACCCGGCAGCCCCGGCGGATGCAGCCGCAGACCGGCTTTCGAGCGTGCTCGAGGATTTCGACTTCGAGGAACTCCGGGAAAACAAGGGCCCGGCCGATTCGCTTGACTCGCCGCCTTCCGCGAACCAGTCTTGAGTGTCGGGTTCCCTCCGCCGGAGCGTCTGAATGAATATCCTGCCGCTGATCATCCTCGGCGTCGCCATCCTGTTCCTGTTGGCGATCTTCGCCCTCGTGGCCCGCTACCTGCGGCTCTGGGTGCAGTCCTACGCCTCGAGCGCTGGCATCGGCCTGTTCGACATGGTGGCGATGAGCTTTAAGAAGGTGAATCCCGCCGTCATCGTGCGGAGCAAGATCATGGCGGTGCAGGCTGGGCTCGGCGACTCCAGCGGTGTTACCTGCCAGGCACTCGAGGCCCACTACCTCGCCGGCGGCCGAGTGCCGCTGGTGGTGCAGGCGCTGATCGCCGCCAAGAAAGCGAAAATTGCCGAGCTCGACTTCAAGCGGGCCGCCGCGATCGACCTCGCCGGCCGCAATGTCCGTGAGGCAGTGCAGACCTCCGTCTACCCGAAGGTCATCGATTGTCCCGGAAAGAACAGCGGCCGTGAGTCGCTCGATGCCGTGGCGAAGAATGGCATCCAACTCAAGGTCAAGGCCCGCGTGACCGTCCGGACAAATCTCTACCAGCTCATCGGCGGGGCCGGCGAAGAGACGATCATCGCCCGCGTCGGCGAAGGAATCGTGTCGGCGATCGGTTCGGCCGAGAAGCATTCCGACGTGCTCGAGAACCCCGACGTCATCTCAAAGACCGTGCTCGGCCGCCGGCTCGACTCCAACACCGCCTTTGAGATCGTCTCGATCGACATCGCCGATATCGACGTGGGAGCCAACATCGGCGCTCGGCTCCAGGCCGATCAGGCCGAGGCTGACACACGGGTGGCCCGTGCCAACGCCGAGGGCCGCCGGGCGATGGCCGTGGCCAGGGAACAGGAGATGATCGCCAGCATTGAGGAGAGCCGGGCCGGGCTCGTCGAGGCCGAGGCCGAGGTGCCCAAGGCGGTGGCGGAGTCACTCGCTGGCGGTCAACTGGGGATCTACGACTATTATCGACTGCGGAACATGCAGGCCGACACCGACATGCGGCAGTCGATCGCAGGGGGCACGACGTCGGCACCATCCGCCGTCGCATCCTGACGGATTCGTTTCCCAGCCCGAAGGAGGCCTGGTTGATGCTCGATGCCAACGGCTGTCTCATGGCGGCGGGGCTGGACTGGCTCGAGGGCCTGCTGCCGCTCCTGTTCGTCGTGATCTGGATCGTCTCGCAAGTCATGGGCACCCTGCGGAAGGCTGGGCAGGCCCGCAGGCAGGCGGCCGAGCCGCCGCAACTCCGCGAGGCCGGGGATAACGTCGCGCGTGATCCCCAGGGGCTCGACCGCGAGATTGAGGAGTTTCTCAAGCGGTCGCTCGGTGGCCAGCCGAAGCGGCAACCGCCACCACCGTCACCATCCAGCCGGGAACGGTCGCGGCAGCGCGGCAGCGGCCAGCGGCAACGACCGCCGGTGAGCGCGGGCCAGCCGCCGCTACTTCCCGTCCAGCAATCACGGGTCCAGCAATCACGGATGGAAGCAACTCGTGTCGGGGCCGCGGACATCTCCAGCCACGTCGACGCCGCGTTTGCCCACGACCTGGCCCACGAGTCGCCGGGGCTGACCGCGTCCAGACCGACCAATCAGCAGGCGGCCCATCCGGCCGCTCACCTGATCGCCGCACTTCGCTCGCCGGAAGGCCTGCGGCAGCTGATCCTCATGCGGGAGATCCTCGAGCGGCCCGCGTTTCGCCAGTAATCGCTGCGGCAGACTCTAGCGGCCGCGGCGGCCGAGGAGGTCGGGCGTCACGAGCCAGTCGAGTTCGCCCGGCTGGCCGAGCCCGTCATCGAGCGACACCGCCGCGATCGCCCCCTTGTCCATCCGCACGGCGGCCGAGGCGTCGCCGATCGAGAGGGCTACCAGTCGGCCCACACATGGGGCATGGCCAACCCAGGCGACGCGGGCGGCGTCCTGCTCAACCGTCCACTCGACGAGCTCCTGCCAGTTGGAAGACGGCGCAAGCGCGTCGACTACCGCGATCCGGGGGCGACCGGCGCACGCGCCGGCCAGGATCTCGGCCGTCTCCCGACAACGGACGAGCGGGCTTGTGGCGACCAGATCGATTTCCAGCCCCGACGCGATGAGCCGGCGGAGCCGGCGGAGCCGACGGATCATGCGGGCGAACCGCTTCGAGCCCCGTGGCGTGAGCCGGCGACCGTGGTCGTCGATGCCTGGCCCGGCCTCCTCGGCTACAGCGTGGCGAACGATAAACAGGTGTGTGGTGAGGAAAGCCATGAGCGGATTCTGATGGCCACGGTCCGCCGTCGCAAGCGGTTTGCTCAGGCCCGTCGCCAGACGGCATCCCACGCGACGCCCGAAGCCTCCACGGCCGCGGCCGCCTCCCCCCGCCAGCGGTTTGCATCGCCGGGATAGCCGGCCGTGGCGGCGAGGCCCGGCAGGCGTCCGGTCCAGTGCTCGTTGAAGGCGAGCATTGCCAGCTCGCGGACATACTTGGCCGTCATGCTGGCGACCGCAACCGGCGTCCGGGCCTCGCCGCCGACGCAGAATTCGATCCGGCCGCCATCCGGCAGCGCGTAGCAACTCCGCTCGGCCGACTCCCCGAGCGGCTGCACGAGCGTGATCCCAAAGGCCCGGGCAACCTGCGGGGCATATCGCCGCCGGCCGCCGTGGCGGTCGCACCAGACAACGACCGGCTCGCCGGCCGCGGTCGCGGCGAGCTCGGCGGCGAGGTCGAGCGTGATCTGCGAGAGGATGTCGCTCTTGTTGAGGCCCGCGGCGAGCAGGGCGTTGAACTCGGCGGGCTGGACAACGCGGCCGCGGACCGCCTCGAGCCGCACGCCCGCCGCGGCGAGCGATGTCGCGACTTCTGCCCCGCGTTTCTCGCAGGGCGGATCGTGGCGGTGGCGGGGCAGAACCAGCCGACCGAGCGTGTCGCCCTCAGGCGGCTTTGCAGCCGCGGCGTTGGCCGTCCCGCCGAGCCTCGCGGCGAACTCCGGCCAGGTGGCTGGCGGCGGCGCACCGGCCAGGGCCAGCGCAACCAACACCCCGCGTTCGAGCGCGTCCAAGCCCGCACCGCCCCGGTAGAGCTTCTTCGAGTCGCCCCACAGGCCGGGGGCGGACGCCCCCACCGCGGTCGCCAGCCGCTCGTCGACCCGGTCGGGGTCGGCCGCGATCCGCCAGGCCGTGGCGGCCACCACGAGCGGCCCGAGGTTTGGCCCGTAACCCGCTTCGTCGGTGCCGACGACGAGCGTCATGGCACCGCTCCGACCGCGTCCCCCGGCCACTGCCGGCAGTACTCATAAACCGCGATCGCGGTGGCCGTGGCGGCATTCAGACTGTGGGGCAGGCCGGCCAGCGGGATCTCGGCGACGCGGTCGAGCCGGGCGAGCTCATCGGCCGTGAGCCCCGTCCGCTCGTTGCCCACGACGAGCACCGTTCGGGAGGAGAAGCGGAACGTGAAGAGCGATTCCGAGCCGGTTGCCTGCTCGAGCCCGACGAGCTCCCACCCCTCGCGCCGCAGCCGATCGAGGACCGGCGGCAGGCTGCGATGCACCTCGATCTCCACCTCGTCGGCGCCGGCGCGGGCGATTCGGCCGTGGATCCCGGTGGCCCCGCAGGCGATCACGCGGCGGATGCCGAAGCAGCCGCAGGTTCGTACGATGTGCGAGAGATTCACGTGGCTCCGCATCGGTGCGCAGGCCACGACGAGTTCGCGGGCGACTGCGAGCGTCTCCGGAGGCTTGTGACGAATGTGCTCGAAGCGGAACATGCTGGATTTCCCGGCGGGTGAGCTGGCCCGCCTGTGCGGGCTGGCCATACCAGGCAATCCGGCTAGCTACGGCGCGTGCCTCCACCAAGAAACCAGTTTACAGCCTGCCGAATGGGGCTTCGCAGTCGCACCATCGTCGCTCGCACACGCCCACATTCCGCAACAAGAAAGGCTAGCCCGTATGACGGCAGCCGTGGCAGCAGTCCTACTTGCGATTGGGTGCTCGGGCTGCGGCCGGTCCGGTCCGTCCGCCGGGCCGGCAACCGACATGCCCCGTGCCACCACCCGGCCGGCCACCACCCGGCCGGCCGTCACCGTCCGGCTCGTCGACCACGACGGCCTGATGGCCGAGGTGCACCGACACCGGGGCAAGGTGGTCGTGCTCGACTGCTGGAGCACCTCCTGCCCGCCGTGCGTCGAGGAGTTTCCCCGGCTCGTGTCGCTCGCCGCCAACCAGGGCGACGCGGTCGTGTGCCTCTCGCTGGCGGTTGAGTATGACGGGATCGGGAAGCCCGACGACTTCATCTCGCCCGTCCAGGGCTTCCTCGAGAAGGTCGGGGCCGGCGGGGTCGTGAACTTCGTGGCCAGCGAGGAGGCCGATGCGGTGTACCGTAAGCTCGATCTCGAGAGCGTGCCGGCCGTGTACATCTGGAAGCCCGACGGTTCGCTCGCGATCCGCTTTGACGACGACATGGCCGCCCGTGAGCTGGGCCGGCCATTTACCTACGCCGACGTCGAGGCGACCGTCACCGCGGTCTCGGTCGACTTGCCTCGGCCATGAAATTCTGGTGGCGATTGAGCGCCGCAGCGGCCAGGGGATAGACTCCGATCGGGGCCACGGGCCGCCGCAGCCTCTCCACCTCTTCTTTCCCGGAAACCTTCGTCCATGCCGCGGAAAACCGACACGGTCCGCAACCCGCTCGGCGGCGGCCGCGAGACGGTCGAGTCGATCGTGGTGGCGTTCGTGCTCGCGCTGCTGTTCCGCTCATTCGAGGCGGAGGCGTTCGTGATCCCGACCGGATCGATGGCCCCCACGCTCATGGGTCGCCACCGGGATCTTATCTGCGGCTCCTGCGCGGAGCCCTACCGGGTTGGAGCGAGCAAGGAACTCAACGAGCCGACCTGCACGCTCAATCCGCAAGCGTTCGTGCGGCGGGCCCGTTGCCCCAACTGCGGGGGCGTGGCCCGGCTCACCGACCCAGCCGGCCGCTACCGGCACGAGTATCCCCCCTACACCGGCGACCGGATCATCGTCGAGAAGTTCGCCTACGACTTCGTCGATCCCTCCCGCTGGGACGTCGTGGTCTTTAAGTATCCCGAGGACGCGCGGGTCAACTACATCAAGCGGCTCGTGGGTCTGCCGGGCGAGACGGTGTTTATCGCGGGCGGCAACATCTGGACGAGCACTGGCGGCGGCGCGGCCGAAATCGCCCGTAAGCCGCCGGCCCGGCTGCGGGCGATGCTTCAGCCCGTGCACGACAGTCGGCACGTCGCCGAGCCGCTCGTGGCGGCCGGCTGGCCCACCGCCTGGAGCGACTGGTCTCCCGCGGGCACCGCGAACCGCTGGACGACCGCCGACGCCGGCCGGTCATTCACCGCGGCCGCTGGCGACGCTCCGGCCACGCTCCGCTGGCGGCACTTCATGCCCCCCGACTGGGAGCCGAGCGCACCTCCGCCCGACCCACCGCGGCCCGCGCTCGTGGGGGACTTCCAGCCCTATAACCAGGATCCGGAATACCTCGGCCTCCATTTCGACGACTCGCTCGGGGCGGTTGTGGACGGCGCCAACTGGGTGGGAGACCTCGCGGTCGAGTGCGACCTCGAGAGCCTTGACGGCACCGGCCGCGTCACGCTCGACCTCGTGCAGGCGGGTGTGCGACACACCTGCTCGTTCGACCTTGCCAGCGGCGCGGTCACGCTCGCGGGTGGGGCCGCCGGCGAAGTACGGGCGGCGGCGACCACGCCGGTCCGCGGCCGGGGCAGCTGGCGGATCATGTTTGCCAACGTCGACGACGAATTGTCGCTGTTCGTCGATGGCCGCCGGGTGACGACCGACGTGCCGACCGGATGGCGACGGAGCCTCGATGAGGCAGCCGCAGCCCGCCCGGTCGTGGGGAATGCGCGGCCCGGCGACGTCGAGCCCGACGATCTTGTGCCGGCAGGCATCACGGCCACCGGCGGGAGCGTCCGCGTGACGAACCTCCGGGTGCTCCGCGACATCTTCTACATCGCCTCCGGCAGTCAGGCGGCGCTCGTCGGCCGCGAGCCCGCCGAGCCGTTCCTCGAATTTCCCCTCGGCCCCGACCAGTTCTTCGTCCTGGGAGATAACTCCTCCGCCAGCAAAGACGGCCGTGCCTGGGGAACGCTCGACGAGCCGCTCCATCACGTCGACCGGCGGCTGCTCGTGGGCCGGGCCCTGGTGGTGTTCTGGCCGCACGCCGTGCCCACGTCCTGGAACGTCAAGGTGGCTGAGCGGTGCGGCTGGGAATTGCGCTTGCCCTGCCTGCCCAACTTCGCGAGGATGCGATTCGTGAGGTGATGCGGCCGGCGGATGCCCGGCCCGGCCCCCGCGAGGCGCAGGGATGTCGCTGTTATCGGTCCACGGGCTCGTCAAGAATTACGGCCGCCGGCGGGTGGTCGACGGTGTCGACTTTCATGTCGACACCGGTGAGATCGTGGGCCTGCTGGGCCCCAACGGCGCCGGCAAAACGACCAGCTTTCGCATGACCTGCGGGATGGTAATCCCGGATGCCGGGAAGGTGCTCCTCGACGATGCCGAGGTGACCGATTGGCCGATGTACAAGCGGGCCCGTGACGGCGGGATGGGCTACCTGGCCCAGGAGCAGAGCGTGTTCCGCAAGCTCACCGTCGAGCAGAACCTGCTGGCGATCATGGAACTCATCGGCATGGCTCCCAAGGAGCGGCGGCGGCGGTGTGAGGAACTGCTCGAGCAGTTCGACATCGGTCGAATCCGCCGCTCGAAGGCCCACTACATCTCTGGGGGCGAGAAGCGGCGGCTCGAGATCGCCCGCTGCCTCGTCACCGAGCCGCGGATCATCCTCTTGGACGAGCCCTTTACCGGCATCGACCCGGTCACAATCCACTCGATCCAGAAGATCATCCGAGGATTACGAGACGGCGGGATCTCGATCCTGATCACCGACCACCGCGAGCGGGAGACGCTGGCGATCACCGATCGCAGCTATGTGATCCGGGCCGGCAAGGTGCTCTGCCACGGCTCGGCCGAGGAGGTACTCAACAATGCCGACGCCAAGAAGTATTACTTCGGCGAGAGTCACGGCGTGACGGCCGCGTGACCACCATCCCGGTGGCAAGAAGCCCTTCACGGGACCAGAAATCCCAATCCCCTCGGGCAAGGCAACTGTCATAAAAGCCTCCGGCGCGAGCCGGGGGACTGTGACGTGGCCGACCGGCCCGCTCGGCATGGATAGCGAGCTGGCCCAATCACCCGCCGTCCCCGGGCTCGCACCCGGGGCTTCTATGCGATCCATCAAGCCACAGGGAATGGCGGGGCAAAGGGCTGGCCCCGCCAACGCCGAACGGGGATAGGCCGGGCCGTTTTTGGCAATTCCACGGTCTCGAGCGGCAACGATCGGCCGCTGCCCCAGGACAGTCGCCGGGCTACAATTGCCGAGAGCAGTTATGGCTTCGCCCTAAGGATCTATGGTCTCTCCCTGGATCCGGTTGTCCAGTGGCCCCGCGTGGTGACGTCGATGACAGACTGCCGAATCCTGGCCATCACCTGGCACCTCGCGGCGGTTGTGGTTGCCTTGATTCACACCGGGGCGGCCGCGGCGGAGCCGACTGCTCACACCCCGGCCGACCACGAGTTCTTCGAGGCCAAGGTGCGGCCGCTCCTGGTCACTCGCTGCGCCGAGTGCCACTCGGCCGAGGCGGGCGATCCCGAGGGGGGCCTGTCGTTCGACTCACGGGCCGACTTCTTCGCGGCCGAGGGCGTGGCGATGGCGGGCAAACCCGACCAGAGCCTGCTTGTGCACGTTGTCCGCTACGACAGCGACCTGCAGATGCCGCCCGAGGGCAAACTGCCGGCGGCTGAGATCGCGACCCTCGAGGAGTGGGTTCGCCGCGGCCTCCCTTGGCCAGACGACGGCAAAGCCGCGAGTGTCGACGGCTTCGACATCGCCGCCCGCAAGGCCGAGCACTGGTGCTGGCACAGCCCGCGGGCGGTTTCCCCGCCGCCGGCGAAGAACCCCGACTGGTGCCGCAACGAGATCGATCGCTTCATCCTGGCCCGGCTCGAGGTGGCGGAGCTTCGTCCCGCTCCCGAGGCCGACCGGGCCGTGCTTGTCCGCCGGGCTGCCGAGATCCTGACCGGTCTGCCGGCTGATCCTGCCGACGTCGACCGCGTCGTCGCCGACGCCGACCCGCGCAGCTTCGAGACATACGTCGATACCCTGCTCGCCACGCCCCACTTCGGCGAGCGGTTTGCCCGCCACTGGCTCGATGTCGTCCGGTTCGCCGAGACCCGCGGCCACGAGTTCGACCACCAGATCCCGAACGCCTGGCGGTATCGAGACTGGGTTGTCGACGCCTTCAACGACGACCTCCCCTACGACCGCTTCATCCGCGAGCAGATCGCCGGCGACCTGGTAGCCGATCCGCGGCTCGACGCGGCCGGTGGCAATCGTTCGGTCGTGGGCACCGGCTTCTGGTATTTGGGAGAGGAGGTGCATTCGCCGGTCGATATCGGCCAGGACGACGCCGACCGTACCGACAACCGCGTCGACACCTTCGGCAAGGCGTTCCTCGGGCTCGCGCTCGGCTGCGCCCGTTGCCACGACCACAAATTCGATGCCATCTCCGCGGCTGATTACTACGCGATCGCCGGGATGCTCGTGTCGAGCAGCTACCGGCAGGTGCCCTTCGAGTCGCTCGCGCACAACCAGGCCGTGGCCGCCGAGGCTGAGGGGCTGGCCGCCGAGAGCCGGGCAAAACTGTTGGCCCTGGTCGCCGATCTTCTCGCCGACCGGAAGCCGGATCTAGCCGCCGTGTTGCCCAAGGCCGATGAGGTCGCCAAAGCCGCGGCGGAGCGGAACACACTCGCCACCCGGGCGGTCGGTGAGATCGTGATCGCCGACTACACCCGCACGCCCGGCGGCACGCCAGTGATCGGCGACGCTGCCTGGGGCAGCCGCATCGTGCCTGTCGGCGAACCGGTGCCGGTGCCGCCGGCCAAAAATGCTCCGGTCCGGGTGCGGCTCAGAACCACGTCAGCCGCGGTCAGCGATGCCGTCTGGTCGAAGACTCGGTCGACGGGAGCCAAGGACCCAGGGAGCATCGGCAGCATCGACCGGGCCGGCCGGATCCTACGGACCCCGAAGACACGGCTTACGCAGGGCATCCTCTGGCACCGGGTGCGTGGCAACCTCCAGATCTTCACGACGGTCGATAGCCACGTAATGGTGGCCGGACCGCTCCACGGGGCCACGGTCATGAAGGTCGACACGCAGGGGGAGTGGAAATGGATCCGGCAGGATCTCACCCACGACCTCAACTGGCATGGGGGCCACGTCGTGCACGTCGAATACGCAGCCATCGAAGGAACCGCCGAAGTGGCAGAGGTGGTGGCGGCTGCCGAAGAGCCACGGCGGACCGATCCGCTGGTCGTGGCACTCGCGGCGAGCGGCGGCGACACGGAGGCCGCCGGGCGGGAACTCTTCACCCGAGCCGTGGCCGCCTGCCGTGACGGCTCGCTGGGGAGCGGGCCTGATTCGCCCGCCCTCGCGGGGATCCTCGACCGACTGCTCGCTGCAGCCGGGATCGACTGGTCCCAGGGGCCTGCCAGGCATCTTGCCGAGGAGACGGCGACCGCGGCGATCATGAGAGACGCGGTCTTCGCGCGGGCGACACTCGCCTCGGCGACGGCGCCGGCGATTCTCGACGGCAACGGGGTCGACCAGTTCGTACTCCTGAAGGGCTCGGCGGCCCGGCCCGGGAAGCTCGCTCCGCGGAAGTTTCTCGAGGCGATCGACGGGGCCGGCCAGCCGGCCTGGCCGGCCCACTCTTCGGGGCGGCTTGAACTGGCCGACCGCGTGCTTGATCCCGCCAACCCGCTCACCGCACGGGTCGCGGTCAACCGAATCTGGCATCACATGTTCGGCCGAGGACTTGTGCCTACGACCGACAACTTCGGCAAGCTCGGCGAGCCCGCCGCAGACCCGCTCGCGCAGGCATTACTCGACACGCTCGCCGTCCGGTTCAGCGAGGGGGGCTGGAGCGTCAAGCAGCTCGTGCGGGAGATCGTCACAAGCAGCACCTGGCGGATGAGTTCGGCCCGCGACGCCACGGCCGTCGAACGGGACCCACAAAACCTTCTCCTCCACCACCATCCGCTCCGGCGGCTCGAGGGCGAGGCGATCCGCGACAAGATCCTCGCCGTCTCCGGTCGGCTCGATCGGACGGTGGGCGGGCCAGGCGTGGAGGTGTTTCTCACGTCGTTCCACGACGGCCGCGGCCGGCCGGGGTCGGGCCCACTCGACGGGGCAGGCCGGCGGAGCCTCTACACGACCGTGCGACGCAACTTCCTGCCGGGCTTCCTCGTGGCCTTCGACATGCCGGTGCCCTTCCAGGCCATGGGCCGGCGAAACGTCACGAACGTTCCGGCCCAGGCGCTCACCCTGATGAACGACCCGTTCGTGGCCGAGCAGGCCAAGCTCTGGGCCAAGACCACGCTCGCCGACGCGGCGATTGCACCTCGGGCTCGCATCGAGGGGATGTATCTCGCGGCCTTCGCCCGGCGGCCCGGGCCCGACGAGACGGCCGCGGCACTCGAGTTTCTCACCGCCCAAACGGCGGCCCACGGCGGCAACTTCTCGCAGGACCCGCGGCAAGAGGCTGCCTGGGCCGACCTCGCCCACGCCCTGTTGAACGCCAAGGAATTCATCTTCGTACCATGAGCTCTCGCCCCCACCACTGCGGCCGCTTCCGCCCGGCCCCGCTCACCCGCCGCGGGATGCTCCGCCAGGCTGGCTGCGGCTTCGGTGGCGTGGCAGCCGCGGCGCTTCTGCATCGCGAGGCGGCCCGGGCTAGCGCCGACATGGCATCGGCCGTACACCACGCGGCCACGGCCACAAGCGTAATCTTCCTCTACATGGATGGGGGCGTGTCGCAGGTCGACTCCTTCGATCCCAAGCCCCGGCTCGAGCGGGACGCCGGCAAGGATCCCCGCAGCCTGTTCAAGGTCGACGCCACGCAGTTCAACAACGTGGGCAAGGTGCTGCCGAGCCCCTGGAAGTTCAAGCCCTACGGGCAGAGCGGGATTCCCGTCAGCGACCTGTTTCCGCACATCGGCGGGGTCGCAGATGAACTCGCCGTGATCCGCTCGATGACGAGCGAGTTTCCCGAACACACCAATGCCAATTACTTCCTGCACACGGGCAGCGGCCTCCAGGGCCGGCCGAGCATGGGGGCCTGGACCACCTACGGCCTGGGCAGTGAGAACGAGGATCTGCCCGGCTACGTGGTCGTCAACGGCGGGCTCATCCCGCCGGGCGGCCTCGACAACTTCACCAATGGCTTCCTGCCGGCCACCTACCAGGGCTCGGTGATCAAGCCAACCGCAGTCGGCCTGGCCAACGTCACGCCCCGGGAGAAGTCACCGGCCCTCCAGTTGGCCAAGCTCGAGCTCGCCCGTCGGCTCGACCGCGGCTTCGCGGACCGGCTGGCCACGACCGCCGCGGTCCCCGACTCACTCGAAAGCGCGATCGCCAACCAGGAACTTGCCTGGCGGATGCAAGCGGAAGTGCCCTCACTCCTCGACCTCGCCGGTGAGACGGCCGCTACGAAGCGGGCCTATGGCATGGAGAGCGACTTCGAGGCCACGAAGATCTTCGCCGCCGAGTGCCTGCTTGCCCGACGGATGGTGGAGCGGGGCGTGCGGTTCGTGGAACTCACCTGCCCGAAGACCGGCGGCGACCGCTGGGACCAGCACGGCAACCTCCGCAAGGGCCACGAGGACAACGCCCGGGCAGTAGACCAGCCGATCGCGGCCCTGATCCGCGACCTCCGCGACCGCGGGCTCCTGGCCACGACGCTCGTTGTCTGGTGCGGCGAGTTCGGCCGCACCCCGTTCGCCCAGGGCAACAACGGCCGCGATCACAACCCGCAGGCCTTCTCCCTCTGGCTGGCCGGCGGCGGCGTGAAAGGGGGCACGATCGTGGGAACCACCGACGACTACGGCTACCGCGTCGTGGAAAAGAAGTTCATGATCCACGATCTCCACGCCACGATGCTCCATCTCATGGGCATCGACCACACGCGGCTCACCTACCGCTTCAGCGGCCGCGACATGCGGCTGACCGACGTCTACGGCCACGTGATCAAGGACGTGCTGGCGTAGGCGGGCCTGATCAACGCCGCACCCTGGCCCGCCGCCGTGGGCCGTAGCGTTTGGCCCCTGGCCGGGGTATTCTCCCCACTCCCTTTGGAGTTGAACCATGACCACGCCTTGCTCTTCTGTCGGTGCCCTGCTCCTCTTCGCGATTGGCCTCGGTGGGGTCGTGTTCGGGGCGAACGACGCTCCGGGCTCCAGTGCCACGCTCAAGCAGCCCGCGGCCAATGCGATCGCCCCTGCCGACGCCCTCGATCACGTCGGCAAGACCCTCACCGTCGAGTTTGTCGTGGCCAAGGCTCGCAAACTCGACGACAAGGAGATCTGCTTTCTCAACTCGCTAAAGGACCACCGCGAGCAGGGGAACTTCACTGCCGTCATCTTCCGGGACGGCCTCGCCCGGTTCGTGGCCGATGGAATCGCCGACCCCGCCGAGGAGTACCTCGGCAAGACGATCCGTGTCAGCGGCATGGTCGAGGATCGCAGCGGGCAGGCCCAGATCGTGGTCGAGAGCCCGACGCAGATCGAGGTCGTGGCGGTCGACGAGCCGCTGGGCCCCGACGCACAAGACCGCTGAAGGCCGGCGGCAACTCTAGCCCCTCTGGCAATCACCTTCGTGCATCATAGAAGCCCCCGGCGCGAGCCGGGGGACTGCGACGTGGCGAGCAGCATGGCGCTACCAGGCAAACCCGCCGCTGACGCTGGGTGGCATGGCCGACGGGACGCCCTTGGAACCCGCAGTCCCCGGGCTCGCGCCCGGGGCTTCTATGCAATTCCACGGGCCAGGATGCACGAGTAACTAGCGCCCTTGTGACCCGCAGTCCCCGGGCTCGCGCCCGGGGCTTCTATGCAATCGCAAGGGCCAAACACCTGTTGCCGGTCTCGCCGGCGTCAGCCGTTCTTCGACGACAGCCCCTTGACGGTCAGCACGGCGCCAACGCTCATGAGCGCAAGCCCGAGCCAGCGGGGCGGCTCCACGACCTTGCGAAGCGGGGGCATTTCCCAGGCAGACGGCTGAGGCCCGGCACCGAGTCGAGCCGCCACGAAGTGGCTCGACCGCTCATTGAGCGTGAACGATGCCACGACCCGGAACTGGATGCCCAGGAGGAACAGCAGCAGGCCCGCCAACAGCAGGCGATGTCGGTTGAAAACCATCAGTGACTCCGAGACGGCAGGGCCGCCCCCTTGGTCGACGCTCCTTGGTCGACGCTCCTTGGTGTCCTTTTGAATCGAGCCTCGGGCCACCCTCTCT
>JBBEEF010000216.1:2117-20062 GCA_040880915.1 Pirellulales bacterium | reverse complement strand
CCTTGGTCGACGCTCCTTGGTGTCCTTTTGAATCGAGCCTCGGGCCACCCTCTCTGGAATGGTCCCGCCTGGGTTCCGGTTGTTTCGCATGGAGCAGTCTTACCGGGCAGCCTTGCCGGGCAGCGGTGCCCACTTCGGGGATGGCAAGCTGGGGAGGCGGGGCAGGCAATGACCGACCCTGCCGAAAATTCCTGTGGAATCGGTCGTGCCGAAGACGATGAATGATCCTGTAAGGCAATCTCTCCTGCCACCGCGTCCCGCACCGGATCAGAAACGTGACCGCACCTATCAAGACTACAATCGTGCGCGTGCTCCTGAGAGTCGTGTTGGTGGCGGCCGGGCTCGGCCCACTGGCAGCCTCCGCTGACGAGCCGACGGCCGTGGATTCAGCGGCCGTGGAAGCCACCGCAGAAACGGACCTCGCCCCGGAACCGCCCCGCCTTGCTCCCGAGCCGGCTGACACGCCGGTGGCCCCGGTCGTCTTCGACGGCGAGATCCTGCTTGAGCCCGTTCTTGGCGATGCCGAGCCTCTCCCGAGCCCGCTGGCTGGCGAATCGATCACCGTGCCCGAGCGCGTGCTCGGTGATCGACCCGCGATGCCCCCCGCCCGGATCGTGGACATCTCGGACGCGCCACTCGACGGGATGCTTGTCGATGACGGCTTCGACGAGATGCCGTTTGAAGCCTCCTCAGGCCGCTGGTTTTCAAACGGCGGCTGGTATGCCGGTGGTGAGAGCCTGTGGCTGGACCGCAGCCGCAACAACCGCCAAGAAGTCGTGCTCGATGCCGGCGCTCCCAACATCGGCTACTCATCCTTTGCCCAGCCCTTCAACGTGGCCGCTGGGGCCCGGGCCACGATCGGCAAGTCACTCGGCCGCGACTACCTCGACCGCGACCAGTTCGTCGAATTCATCTACTACGGCGGCATGACCTACCAGGACAACGATGGCTGGAATGGTGTCGATGGCAACTCGCTGTTCACGCCGCTATTTTTCCGCGCCCCGGGCTTCAACGCAGCCGGCACCTACGCAACCAAGTTCAACTCTGACTTCAACAGCTACGAGTGGAACTACAAGCTGCACCGCCGGCTTGGCCGCGACAAACTCGTGATGTCGCCCGACGGGAAATGGACGCGGCATGCCGAGCGAGGCTGGTTACCGTCGCTCATTGTCGGCACCCGGCTGGCCAACGTGAACGAAGACTTCTCGCTCACGAGCAGTCGCCCCGGCGTTCCCAGCGACGAGTTCGGTGGCCGCTATGTGATCAACGCCGCCAACTGGCTCCTCGGACTCAACCTCGGGGGCGAGCTGATCAGTCAGAATGAGTTTTACTACTGGGGGCTCCGTGGCCGGGCCGCCCCGGCCCTCTCGTTCGCGAACACCTCGCAGTCGGCGGCTGGGATCAACACCACGTCGACGGGCCCGGAAGGGATCACCAGCTTCGCCGACAAGGCGAGCCGCACGGGTGCTGGCTTCATCGGCGACCTCACCCTGCTTGCCGGCTGGCAGATCAATCCGAACTTCTCGCTCCAGGTCGGCTACGACTTCCTCTGGGTGGCGGGCATGGCCACGGCCACCCGGCAGTTCAACCTCGACAATCGCGACAACAACGCGATCGATGTCGGCGGCCAGACCTTCTACAACGGCGTGTCGTTCGGCTTCAACGGCAGCTGGTAGGGCCTATGGGCCGCGGATCACGACGGCAACGGCTTGGCCGGTCGAGCAGAGATTGACCTTCACTGCCGTGGCCGGCCGGCCGGCGAGCGGCCCGCCGTGGATCACGTTGACGGGACACTCCGGGTCGGGCGTGCAGTAGTTGAGCGTCGGCGGGACGAGCCCTCGCGTGAGCCCCACGACGCTCGCTGCCAACTCCACCACGCCTCCGCCGGCCCCCAGGTGCCCAAAGAAGCTCTTGGGCGCCGTTACCGGCACGTTTCCGAGCACCGCCGCGATCGCCTGGGCTTCCGCCCGATCCATGTCGATCGTGCTCGCTCCGTGCGCGTTGACGTGGCCGACTTCCGCTGGCTCGAGGCCGGCTGCATCACAGGCCGCCCGGATCGCCTGCCGCAGCGACGAGCCCGACAGCCCGTCGCGGCGGGCCCGCGTCTCGCAGCGGGACGCGGTAGCCACTAACTCCCCCTGGATCACCGCCCCGCGGCGGTCGGCGTGTTCGCGGGCCTCCAGCACGATCACCCCGGCTCCCTCGCCATTGACGAGGCCGTCCCGGTCGCGATCGAAGGGGCGGGAGGCGGCCTGGAAATCATCGGCCCGGTGCGAGAGCAGCCCGTCACCACGGGCGACGAGCGCCGTGGGGTGGAGCCGGCAGCCGGTGCCGCCGGCGAGCATCACATCGGCCCAGCCGCGCCGGATGACGCTCGCCGCCTCGGCGATCGCCAGGAGCCCCGACACATCACCGAGCACGATCGAGTTGTTGGGCCCGCGGGCGTCGTGGGCGATCGCGACGTGCGAGGCAGTCATGTTGGGCAGGTGCTTGAGGAGCCAGAGCGGATGGAGTTCCTCCTGGATCGCCTCCGACCAGAGGTGGAAGTCGAACTGGCCGTCACGGGCACTCCGTCGGTAGGTCTGCTCGAGGTCCTCGAGGTCGGCGTAGATCATGTCGTTGCCGAAGGCGACGCCGAACCGGTCGGGGTCAAGGGTGGCCTCGGCGATTCCCGCGTCGGTCAGGGCCAGATCGGCCGCCGCGAAACCCAGCTGGATCTCGCGGCTCATCACCTTGAGGCTCTTTCTCGGCCGCACGTACTGCTTGGGTTCGAAGTCGGGGATCTGGCCGCCGAATCGGACCTTGAGCGAACTGGCGTCAAAGAGATCGACCAGCCGGATGCCGCTCTCGCCCGCGGCGAGCGCCCCCCAGAAGGCGTCGCAGCCGATTCCGATCGGGCTGACGACTCCCAGGCCGGTGATGACGATGTCCCGTGGGTGGCTCATAGACTCCAGACCCTAAACCACTGGCCGGGTCGGCTGGAAGTGGCGACCCTGGCTCCGCCCGCTCACTGGCTCGGCACCCGATCGGCCCGCGGGTGCGAGTCCCGCCACTGGCGGGGCGGGATCGGCCGCTCACCCGCCCACAGGCCGCGGCGGGCCCGGCGGGCGGCCGCCTCCGCGGACACGAGGTCGTCATTCTCCACAAACCCCCCGAATGCCCACGCCCAGCCCTCGGCGACGAGTTCGTGATTGAGGTTCCGGTCGTCGATCCAGAGCGTGCCCAGGAGCCGGCCATACTGATCGCGGGCGTCGCCCTCGACCCGCACGAGCCCGCTGGCCACCTTGCCCGCAAGCGCGGTGCGGGCAGCGTCGCCATGGTCCTGGCCATGTTCCGGGGCGTCGATGCCCAGCAGGCGGATCTTCTGCGGCCTCCCCTGCTGGTCAAGGCAGGTCACGGTGTCGCCGTCGTGGACTGCATCCACCCGCCACAGGGGCCGGCCAGCCGCGTCCTGCCGCGGGCACATCGGCACGGTGAGGCTCGCGACGGCCGAAACAATCGCCGCCACCACGAGATAGAGCGTTCGCGCCCGCGGCGAAAGACCCCGCGGCGGCCGCGGCAGGTGAAACCGGGAACGGGGCATAGCTCTTTCGGCGACGAGAACGGGCGGGGGGCAAGGGGGCGAAAATGCTAGGCGACCAGGTCAGTCACCACGTGGCCGTGAACGTCGGTGAGCCGGAAGTCACGGCCGCTGTGGCGGTAGGTCAGCCGCTCGTGGTCGAGGCCCAGCAGGTGGAGCATCGTTGCCTGCAGGTCGTGGACGTGCATCCGCTTCTCCACGGCCCGGAAGCCGAACTCGTCGGTGGCCCCGTGGACATACCCCCCCTTCACGCCGCCTCCAGCCATCCAGACGGTGAAGCCGTGGTGGTTGTGGTCGCGGCCGGACGGCTCCTTCACGCCCGCATCGTTGGGCAATTCCACCGTGGGCGTGCGACCGAACTCACCTCCCCAGAGCACAAGCGTCGTCTCGAGGAGGCCCAGGCCCACGAGGTCGTCGAGCAGGGCGCCGATCCCGCGGTCGCTCTCCTTGGCCAGCCGCCGGTGATTTCGCTCGATGTGGTCGTGGCTGTCCCAGGGCTGCCCCTCGCCATGCCAGAGCTGCACATACCGCACGCCCCGTTCCACGAGCCGCCGGGCGATGAGCATCTGCCTTCCCTGAACATCGTCGCCGTACCGCTCGAGCACGTGCTTGGGCTCGCGGGATACGTCGAAGGCCTCCCCGGCCTCAGCCTGCATCCGCCAGGCGAGTTCGAGCGAGGCGAGGCGAGCCTCGAGTGCGGGATCCTGCTCACGGGCCGCGAGGTGGCGGCGGTCGAGGCCCGCCGTGAGGTCGAACTGCCGCTTCTGGGTAACGCGGTCGAGGAGGGGATGGCGGACATACTGTACAAGCTCGTCCACCTTCCGCTTCTTCGTGTCGACGTAGGTGCCCTGGAACCCGCCCGGGAGGAAAGCATTCCGCCAGTTCTCAGTGCCCTTGATCGGGTAACCACCGGGGCACATCGCCACGAAGCCGGGCAGGTTCTGGTTCTCGGTGCCCAGGCCGTAAGTCACCCAGGCCCCTGCCGCCGGCCGCACGAGCCGGGCGTCGCCGCAGTTCATGAGCATCAAGGATGGCTCATGGTTGGGCACGTCGGCATGCATGCTCCGGATAACGCAGAGCCGGTCGGCGTGGCGGGCGACGGAGGGGAAGAGTTCACTCACCTCCAGGCCGCTCTCGCCGTGCCGGGCGAAGGCGAATGGGGAAGGCAGCGCCGCGCCGGTCCGCCGCTCGGTCTGGAGGGCGTCGGGAATCTCACGGCCGGCGTATCGCTCGAGCGCGACCTTGCGGTCGAACGTGTCGAGGTGGCTGGGGCCGCCGTTGGCGAAGATGTGGATCACCGCCCGGGCCCGGGCTGGGAAGTGGGGCGGCCGGGGAGCCAGCGACGACCCGGCGGCGGCAAGGCTCTCGTCGGCTAGCAGGCTCGTGGCGCCGAGCCAGCCTAAGCCCATACCGCTACGGCGCAAGAGTTCGCGACGGGTGACGCCGGGAGCGGAGGTTGGGGGCGGATCGTGCATGCTTGAGTTCAAAGTACCGTAGTCGGCTTGCTCAGTCGACAAACTCAAACTCAGCCGTCGCCAGCACCGCCTGAGCTAGCCGCTCCCGCGGCCCGAAGACTTCCACCGCGGCCTCAGGTCTGGGCCCGTCGGCCGGCTTTGGGCCCGCCGCGTTCGGCTCTGGCTCGGCGGCCAGCCACTCAAGTGCGATCACCCGCTCCTGCGGGTCCGGATCGCGGGAGAGTGCCTCCCGCCACACATTCCGCACAAAGGCCTCGTTGTCACCGCCGGCCGCGGTCGCCCGCGCCGCCAGCCGCTGAGCCGCTTCCACAACCACCGGAGCGTTGAGGGCGGCGAGCGCCTGCTGTGGCACCGTCGTCCGCACCCGGGCATGCACGGCCGTGTCGGGGTTGGCGATGTCAAAGGTCCGCATCAGGCCCGGCACATCCTGCCGGTCGAGCCGGGCATAGAGCGACCGCACGGAGAGCGCGGACGTCGCGAGCGGGTCGATGCCGGGGCCGCCCGCATGACCACGGTCGAGCGAACCGGCGGCCACGGCGAGGCCGTCTCGCCACGCCTCCCACTCGAGGCGGCGGCGGAGCGCGCGGGCAAAGAGTCGGTTGTCGGGGTCGGCGGCGGCCAGCTCCGGCCGGATCGTGCTCGCCTGCCGCCACGCCCTGCTCATGACGATCTCCCGGTGCAGCCACCGCAGGCTCCATCCGCCCTCGTCGACGAACCGGCGGGCGAGATCGTCGAGCAGCAGAGGATGGCTGGGCGGTTCGCCCCGCAGACCAAGGTCGCCGGGCGTGTCCACGAGCCCACGACCGAAGTGGTGCCGCCAGGCCCAGTCAACGATGAGCCGGGCGACGAGCGGATTGGCAGGCGAAGTGATCACTCGGGCGAGGTCGAGTCGGCCGCTCGTCTTCCGGTCGACATCCGTGCCGCCCAGCACGGCCGGCAGCCGCCGGGGCACCACGTCGCCGGGACGGCCAGGATTGCCCCGCAGGAGGATCCGGCTGTCGTGGACATCACCCTTGTCGCGAAGCGCCATGGCCCGCGGCGGCCCGCCCGGCGCCGTCGCCTGATGGTCGATGATGTCCCGCTTCCGCTTGCGATGAGCGGTCTGCTCCTCGCGGCGGGCCAACCGCATCGCCTCGTGCACATGCACGACCAGCGGCGCTCCCGCCACGGTGAGCCCGTCGCGAATCGCCGCCAGTTCGGGCGAGTCGTCGGCAGTGCCGGCCGCTGCGTGGGCCCGCTGGATCATCCGGGCGTAGGCCTCGGCGAGCTCCCGGGGGCTCGTCGGCCGGGCCGAGAGAATCTCACCGCGGACCGCCCCGCTCACCGTGGCCGCAGCCTCCCCCTCCCAGCCGGCGATCGCGGCGGCCACCGCGGCGGCGAACTCGCCGTCGGGCACCTGCCGCACCCCGGCCCACAGACCGAGCTCGGGATGATCGGGCTTCGTGCCGTCGATCTTTCGCACCAGGCGATCGACGAGCAACTGCTGGATCTCATAGCCGTCGGCTAACCTCGGCGGCCTGCCGTCGGGCCGGGGCAGCGGCCGCGCGGTTTCTAGCAAATAGTCGGCTGCGTGGGCGATTGCCTCCCTGGTGGCCCGCTCGTGCACGGCCCGCTCGTGGGTGGCAAGCGCCTGCTCGAGTGTGTGTTGCTTCTGTGCAAATGCCTCCACCTCCGGACCGGGCGGCGGGACGCCGATCACCGGCAGATCCTCGGGGAGTTCCGAGCTGTCAAAGATGCCGTGGAGGGCGTAGTAGTCGGCGGCCGTCACTGGCTCGTACTTGTGGTCGTGGCAGCGGGCGCAGGCGACGGTGAGGCCCAACAGTCCACGGGTGACCAGATCGATCCGATCGTCGATGATGTCGTGGGTGTTGCCGAGAAACGTCCGGCCCACCGTCAGAAACCCGAGTGCCGCCAGGTCGGCCGGTGGCACCGGAGGCTCGACGAGATCGGCAGCGAGTTGGAGCGTAACGAACCGGTCGTAGGGCAGATCGTCGTGGAGCGCCCGCACGACCCAGTCGCGGTAGGTCCAGGCGAAGGGATAGCCGCTCGCCTGTCCGTCGAAGGCGTAGCCCATCGTGTCGGCATAGCGGGCGAGGTCGAGCCACTTCCTGGTCCAGTGCTCGGCATGCTCGCGGGAGACGAGGAGTCTTTCGACGAGGAGCGAGTAGGCCTGGTCGGAGGGATCGCGGCAGAAGGCGTCGGCCTCGTCGGCCGAAGGAGGCAGGCCGGTGAGGTCATGGAAGAGCCGCCGGACGAGGTCGTGGGGGCCGGCTGGCGGCGACGGCACGAGGCCGGCCGCGGCGATCTCCCGGGCCAGGAAGCGGTCAAGCGGCGACGCGGTCCACGTGGCGACCACCTCGGGCCCAAGTTCCGCCGGCACTGCGGGAGGCTCATGCCGCGTGAGTGGCCGGAAGGCCCAGTGTGAAGCAAGCGATTCCTGAAGCCGCGACTCCATATTTACGGGTAGGGTCGCGCCGAGCGGATCATCGAGGCCGCCATCGCCCGGGCCGCTCCAGGGCATGCCCTGGGCCACCCAGGCTTCGAACACCGCCACCTCCTCAGCCGAGAGCGGCTCGTCCGGTGGCATGGCGAGGTCGCCAGCCCGCTTGACCGCGGCGATGATCCGGCTGTGACCGGCGTCGCCTGCGATGGCCACCGCTCCTGAGTCGCCGCCGGCGAGGAGTGCTGGCCGGCTGTCGAGCCGCAAGCCAGCCTCGGCGATCTTCCCCCCATGGCAATCCTGACACTTGGTAACCAAGAGCGGCCGGACCCGGCTCTCAAAGAAGCTCGCCTCTTCCGGAGTGGCCGCCGCGGCCAGCCGGCCAACAGCAACGGCCAACACCACAAGGCCTACGGCAGGGCGGTTGGCAGACGGAAGCATGCGGCAACCCGGTCGGCGGGGGGGCGAAACAAACCACCTCTTATTCTATCTCGGCTCTCCGGACTGGGGATGCCCAAGTGATTTGCCCGCGGTCACGGGGTTTGCCAGTGTTCGCGGGGCGGCGTGGGGGGCATGGCTGGCGGGATGGCCCAATCACCCGCCGTCCCCGGGCTCGCGCCCGGGGCTTCTATGCGGTGCGTTTCGACGCCCGAGTTGCATCCGGCTTTTGCCGACCCAAACGCCAGTGTTGTCTTTGGCGATCGCTAACCGATCTCGTCGTCGTCGCTGGCTGTGGCCAGTTCGTCGGCATACGGGTCGGTAACGCAGACCTCCTCATCGCAGAAGTCGTTTTCATCGTCATCCGACACGAGCGAGAGCAGCGAGTTTTTCTCGCTCTCCGAGATCTCGGCCTCCCGGAAGCTGCGGATGATCTCGGGCACTGGGTCTACTCCGCCATCGACAAAGTCGACGGTTACCCGGCCGAAGAGAATCTGCTGGCGGCGGCTAGCAAATTGGCCGCAGAGCGAAAATAGATCATCCCGTTTCATGATGCCCTCCCTGGCCTGTAGAGGCCGGTTTTGAACCAGAGGCCGGTTTTGAACCGCCGCTGCCTTGCCGTATGCATACTACGGGGTCGGTCCAGTCCGCTCCCATGAGAATCGTGTACGGAATGGGTGAGGGTTTGGTTCGGCCCCGCCCCGCCCGGGGCCGGGCCGATGACTGCGGCCCGCTGGTCACCTCGCCAGAAACCGATTCACCACGGCCGCGAAGGCCTCGGTCGCTTCTGCGTGAACCCAGTGCCCGGCCCCCGCGATCACCTCAATCGTGGCCGAGGGAAAGAGCCGCTCGATCTCCCCCCGGTGATGCGGCTGGATGTAGGGAGACTTCCCGCCCGCGATGAAGAGGGTGGGCTTGGCAAACCCCACGGGGGCCGGGAACGCGGGAAAGCCGAGGATCGATTCGAAGTTGTTTTCAATGGCGGCGAGGTTTACCGTCCAGGCCAGGCCGTCGGGCCCGGCGACGAGGTTGAGCGTGAGGAAGGCCCGAACCGCCGGGTCGGGGATCGCCTCGACGAGCGCCTCCTTGACGTCAAGCCGCTGGGTGAAGTCTTCAAGCGGCAGGGCCCGCATCGCCCGCACGAATCCGATCGGCGTGGCCGTAGACTCCGCCGGGGCGATGTCGACGACGACGAGCCGCTCGAAGAGATCCGGCCGGGTGAGGGCGAGCACCATCGCCGCCTTGCCCCCCATGCTGTGGCCGAGCACCGCAGCCGGCCCGCCAACCCGCGCTTCGATCACCCGGGCGATATCGGCCGCGAGCGCGGGGTAGTCGTGCCGGTTGTCCCAAGGGCTCTCACCGTGATTCCGCAGGTCGGCGGCGAGCACGCGGTGGCTGCCGGCGAACCGGTTGGCGATCGCGGCCCAGTTCCGTTTCGAACCGAACAGGCCGTGGAGGATGACCAGCGGCTCACCCGCCCCCGATTCACTGATCGCAAGATCGACGGTCGCGGCCGTGGGCAAGGAATCATTCACGAGTGAACCTCGATCCAGGGGGATGTGGTGATGGGCTCTTTGACACAATGAAACCATACAAGCCCCGGGCGCGAGCCCGGGGGCGGCGGGTGGTTAGGCCATCCCGCCAGCCATGCCGTTGATAGCAGCGCTCGTCGCGGCAGCCGCACGACGCCTTGTAGCAGGGCTCGCGTCGATCGGTACACCACGCCACAGTCCCCCGGCTAGCGCCGGGGGCTTGTATGGCGGCACACACACCCGGATGGCGGCACACACCCGGATGAATCGGATGGACAAGTAGACCCTCCTTTAGCTCGACGGGATCCAGCCACGCTCTCACTGGCTAACTTCGCCGAGTAGGGCGGCGAGGCTCGCGGCGATGTCGATCCGTGGCTGCCAGCCAGTGAGCGCTGAGAGCCGGGCATGGCTGCCATGCATGTCTGCGACGTCGCCGGCCCGGGGCGCTCCTGCGGCGACCACCGGTGGATCGATTCCCGCGAGGGCCAAGAGCCGCATCAGGATTGCCCGCAGGGGGAGCGAGCGGCCCGAGCAGACTTGGGCGAGCGTTCCGGCCGGGGCTTGCTCGACGAGTAGCCGGTAGGCCCGCACGGCATCACCGATATCGAGATAGTCTCGGCGGCCGTCGAGCCAGCCGCAGCGAATCGTGTCGGTCTCGCCACTAGCCACCGCCCGCACGGCGGCGGCGAAGGCCCCGGGGGCGAGCCGGCAGCTCAGGCCAGCACCGAGCAGGTTAAAGGGCCGTGCGACCACGACCTCGAGGCCACTCCCGATAGGCTCGGCCAGCGCCGCCTGCACCAGAGCGTGTTTGCTCGCGCCATAGGCCGTTGTGGGCCGGCAGGCGGTCGCTTCGTTCACCGGCAACTGCTCGGATGGCACCGAACCGATCTCGGCCGCCGAGCCGATCACGAGCAGCCGCACCGGCTGCCCTCCGGCAATGGCCCGCAGCGGACCACGGAGCCGCTCGAAGCCGCCGATGTTTACGTTTTCGAGCTCAGCGGCGGCCGTGTCACCCCACAGCCCCGCCAGGTGGTAGACGATCTCCGGCCGAGCCCACGCAATAAGCTCGCGGACGCTAGCGGCGTCGGTCATGTCGCAGCGGCGATACCCGGAGAGCGGGACCGCGGAGGCGTCGCGGCGGCCGGTACCGAGCACGAGACACTCGGGGTCGTCGCTGAGAGCCCTCGCCAGGTGGCGGCCGGTGAACCCGTCCACACCGGTGATGAGCACGCGACGCGGCATGCAGGGAAACTCCGGCGGGATCACGCGGCCCGCCGCTGGGCCGGCAGCGCATCGCCCGGCAGCCGTAGCCGCTGGCACCGCTCGTAATCTTCGGGCCGACCGATATCGCACCAGACGCCGTCGTGGCGGTGGCAGAGGACGGCTTCGCCCGCGGCCACAAGCCGCCCGAGCACCTCGGGCATCGAAATCGCCTCGCCGGCGGCGACGTGGCCGCACACCGCCGGAGCCAGACAATAGACACCCATGCCGATAAAGGCTTCATGGACGGGCTTCTCCCGATAGCCCGTCAGGCGGCCGGCCCGGTCAAACTCGACAACGCCATACTCGCATGTCGTGGCGTGCGAACGCACAGCAAGAGTTGCGGCGGCCCCCGAGCGGGCGTGCCACTCGGCCAGCACCTGGAAGCAAAGGTCGGTGACGATGTCGGCATTGACCAAAAAGAAGGCTTGCTTGGGCCGCGGGAGTAGCCCCAGGCAGCCGGCGGTTCCCAGCGGCTCGGGCTCCCGCAGATAGTCGATCCGCACGCCCAGACCGCGGCCGTCGCCGAGGTGGGCCTCGACCTGCTCCGCCCGATGGCACGTGACAACCGTACAGCTGGCCACGCCCGCTTCGCGCAGCGACGCCACGAGCCGCTCGATCACGGGGATGCCCTGGACCGGCAGGAGCGGCTTGGGAAGATCGCGGGCGATCGACCCCAGCCGGCTGCCCCGGCCGCCGGCCACGAGCACGGCCTGCTGCGGCCACGCGGCGGATGCCTTGCTCATACCGCATACTCCTGGGGCCGGTAACGGGCAGAGTGGGCCCGGATCCACTCAAGCGTCCGGGCCAGCCCAGTGGGCAGGTCGATCTCGGGAACCCAGCCCAACAGCCGCCGCGCTCGCTCGGCGGAGCAAACGAGCCGGTCGACCTCGCTCGCCGGAGGGCGGATGCGGCCCGGATCGGACTCCACCTCGAGCCGCCGGCCGAGCATGCCAGCTACGGCTGCCACGATCTGGTGAATCGGCGTGCCGACGCCGGTTCCCAGGTGGATCACCATGCCTTCGATTCCGGGCGCCGCTCCGGCCGCGAGGAAGCCCCGGGCGGTGTCTGCGACAAACAGGAAGTCACGCAGGGTGTCGGTCGCGCCGAGCCGCACCCGGCCCGTCGCCAGGGCCTGCGTGATCACCGTCGGGATCACAGCCCGTGCCGACTGGCGGGGACCGTAGGTGTTGAACGGCCGGACCACCACGACTGGGATGCCGAAGCTGGCCTGGTAGCTCAGAGCCAGGAAGTCTGCCGCCGCCTTCGTCGCCGCATAGGGGCTCTGTGGCTTGAGCCGGTGCGACTCGTCGATCGGCACCGATTCCGGCGACCCGTAGACCTCGCTCGTCGAGGTGTGCACGAGCCGCTCGACACCCGCAGCCCGGCAGGCCTCCAGAACGTTGAGCGTGCCATCGACGTTGGTGCGGACGTAGCTCTGCGGGGCGCGGTAGCTGTAGGGGATGCCGATCAGAGCAGCGAGGTGGAAGACCCGGCCGCAGCCCCGCACCGCGGCCTGCACACAGGCCGGATCGGCGATCTCACCAGCGATCACCTCCACGTGATCAAGCACGTCGGGCGGCAGGTCGTCGAGCTGCCCGCGGCGGCCCGCGGAGTTGTAGTGCACAAGCGCCCGCACCCGCGTGCCGGCTCGGACGAGCGTGTCGACCAGGTGACTGCCGATGAAGCCGCCGGCGCCGGTCACAAGAGCGGGTGCGGTCATGCTGCGGGTCGCAAAAGGCTACTGGGGGGGTGCGCGGAGAATAGGAAGCAGCCCTGGCAAGGGCGAGAGTGATTCAGGCCGGGGCGATCTCCTCGAAGAGTGGGCCCTCCCCCGCCCGCACCACCCGCGTTTTGCAGGCCCAAAGCGTCCACAGCCAGGCCGCTTCGAGCCGGCCCCCCGTCGCCGGCCCGACGAGCACAACAACCGCGACCCGGTGCCACCTGGCCAGCAGGTCTCCCAGCCCCAGCCGCGGAAGGATGACGGGCTCGAAATCGGGATGACCGGCGACCGTGCCAAACAGCTCGGCTGCCAGGGCGTTGTCCGCCGGCTGCCGCTGTGGCGACTCGATCCAGATGATCTGCCGAGGTCGACGCCTCACGCGGCGGCGACTGCCACGCGGGGCGGGCCGGAGGGTCGCAGTGGCCCGCGAGAGCAGCTCGAGCTCCACGAGCCTCCGCAGCCCGGGCGGCCGTGGCGGCGTCCAGGGAGCAGCGGTGTCTGGAACCGGTTCCCGATAGAATGTTTGCCCGAGGCCATGCCGCGCGGCGATCCTCCGATTACCCGGCTCATGCGACGTGAGCAACTCGTTCCGCTCACCCGGCGAGAGCCAGCCAGCGACTCCCACGGCGGGGCTGCTGCGGTCACGAAACGCCGCCTCGAGGACATGCTCCCGCGGCAGCACCGGCCTGCCGGCCGCCGAGCGGCGATTGAGCAGCCGCATGAACTCGAGATAGTCGCGTGAGGGCGTGACGTTGTGGGCCTCCAGATCGTCCGGATAAGGCGTACGAACCGGCGGCGGCTCCAGCCTCAGCGCTCGCTTAAAAAAATCGGCAACGATCCCCCCGGGCATCGCCACCGGCTCGTAGGGGCAAACGATCATGGCGGTCGTGCCAAAGGCCGCCTCCCAACAGGCGAGGATCGGATCGGCAGCGAGCCGGGGAGCGAAGGCTGCGTGAAACTCACGAAACGACAGATGATTACGATTGCTGCCCTTGATGAACTGCGCGTAGTGGGCGGCTAGGAGGTGGTCCTGCCGCCTGAGGTAGCAGACCACCGTGACGCGAGCGAGGAGGCCGGCGAGTTCGTGGGCCAGGAGGCGGGTGCCGGCCGCGACCAACTCCAGCGTGAAGCCTTCCTCGTGGGCCGTGTGCATGTCGAAGAGATCCTCGGCCGAGAGGATCACGGTCTCAGCCGCGACCGGCCGCGCGGCGAGGAGGTTGTGGAGGCATGCCCGCACGCCCGGTGCGGAGGCCGGCCCACTTCCCTCCCAAACAGCGGCCCGCACCGCCTCGAACAGGCCGTGGTGATTCATGTGGTAGGGACGCAGCGGCCCGGCCGGGCTCTCGGCCACCGGATAGACAAAGCCCCGCTCGGCGAGATGCCCGCGGCTGGCGTAGAGCGCCGACTGCAGGGCCTTCGAGCCGGTCTTGTGCTGCCCGATGTGGAGGATGACACGCATGGGGAGTAGCGGGGGCCGAGTCGCTCAGGGCTTGCGGCCCCAGCCGATGATCCGCGGGGGCGTCATCACCCACCGGCACTGCGGGGCGACGAGCCCTTCGAGGAACACCTCCCGCACCGCCTGTTCGGTGAACCGGTAGTAGTCGCCGGGAAAGAAGTGCTCCCCGAGCGTGACGGTGCCCGCGAGCAGGGCGTCGTGCCGCGTGACGGCGGCGACTAAGGCGATGATCCGGCCGACGAGCGAGCGCGGCGGGGCCAGGAACCGCGGTCCCATGCCCCGAAACCCCGGCACCCCGATCACAATCAGCCCGCCCGGCGCGGTCACCCGGCGGATCTCGGCAAGCGTGAGCCAGAACCGGGCATCGTGCTCGAGCGTGGCGTTGCAGAGCACGCTGCCGAACGTGCCGTCTGAAAACATGTCCATCCGGTTGGCATCGCCGGTCACCATCCGGATCACCCCAGAGTACGGAAACGGCTCGCGGTTGAGACCCGTCCGAGCGGCGACCCCCGCCAGCGCGGGCAGGTGGAGAAGCGAGTCTGGGCCGGGAACCGCGCCGACCTCGAGCACGGGGCCCGTGGCCGCCGCGGTTTGGCAGATCGCCTCGAAGGCGGCGTAGACGGCGGGGCTCATGGATGGCTTCCCCGCGGCCGGAGACGAACCCGGCGGAGCGGGGCCACGAGGCTCTTGAGCGACAGGCCGGCCAGCCGCCTGAGATACCGCCACCAGGCGGCGGCCAGCTCGGGCTCGAGAACAACCCGGGGATTCACCCGCATCATGATCCCCATCATCCGCAGGGCATGCTGCACGCCGTGCCCCGACCTGCCGACGGTGGTGCCAAACAGGTGGGCCAGCGTCCGGGCCTCGTACCGCGTCAGATACCGCTCGATCCGCCGCATCTCGAGCACGCCGGTCGCCGCCCCCTCTCGGGCGATCTGGCGGAAGATCCGCACGTTCTCCTCGATACGCTCAAGCGGCAGATTTGAGCTCGCGTTGCCGCCGTGCTGGACCCAGCAGCCGGCGATCGAGTTCATCACCACCACGGTGCCGGTGAGGGCCAGCCGGAGGAGCGAATCCATGTCGGCGGAGCTGATGTCGCTGGTGTAAAAGCCCTGGCGGAGGGCGGCGTCGCGGCGATAGAGCGTGCCCAGATGGGTGAAGAAGCCGGTCTCGTAGACGAACCTGAGGTAGTCGCCCCCGGAGAGTACGCGGGATTCGCCGTTGATCTTCGGCAGGATGTCGACGTGTGGGCAGCGGGCGGCCTCCACGCCGCCGGCCGGCTGGCGGACGACGCGGTGCCCAGCCTGGACAAAGAGCGGCCCACGGTCGGCGTGCAGGGCGGCCACCTCGACCGCTCGGCTGATGAAGCGGGGATCGGTGAAATAGTCGTCGCCGTCGAGTACCACAACCCACTCGCCAGCCGCCTCGACCTCGAGCGCCCGGCGGTAGTTGGCCACCCGGCCCAGGTTCTCTTTGTTGCGGTGGTACCGGAACCGCGGATCGTGGCTCAACCGCCTGGCGATCGATCCAGTCGCGTCGGTCGACGCGTCGTCACACACCACCACCTCGATCGCCGGGTGGTCTTGCATGAGGCAGCTCTGGATCGCCCGGCCGACGAAGCGGTCGTGATCGTAGGTCGGGATCAGGATCGTGACCGTGGGAGCCGGCCGCGGCCGGGGGCCCCCGTCGAGGCTGGCGAGCAGCTGCTCAGTCTCCCCGCCCGCCTTCTGCCGCGGGCCACTACGGGCGAGGTTGGTCCGCAGCCGCTGCCGGGCGGCGGCGTCGGTCACGAGCCTGCCGAGGGCCGCGGCGAGCGCCGGCTCTGAGTCGGGAATCACGACGCCGGTGACGCCGTCGTCGATGAGCTCTCGGGCGCCATTGACGTCGGTAGACACAACCGGCGTGCCCTCGGCGAGTGCCTCCCGGATGACGGTTGGGCAGCCCTCGGAGCGGGACGACAGCACGAACAAGGAAGCCTCCCGCATCCAGGCTCGCGGCTCGGGCTGGAAGCCCTCGAGGTGAAACCGGTCGCCCATCCTGAGTGCGGCAATCTCGTGTTCGAGCGCTCGCCGTTCAACCCCCTCGCCCACCACGTGCCAATGAAACTCGACGCCCGCAATCCGCAGCCCATGATGCACCCGCACACACCGGCGGAGCTGCTTCTCGGGAGAGAGCCGGGCGACGGTGACAACCCGCGGCAGGCCGTCGGCCGGGGAGCGGGCGAAGGGGGAAGGCCCAGCGGCCGCCGGCTCGTCGATCGGCGGCGGGATCACGGTGGCCGGGATGTCAAAGATCGCGGGGCAGCCGCGGCCAAGCGTCTCAAGCAAGCCCTGCGACACAGGCAGAAGATGATCGGCCGCCACGATGGCTCCCTGCATCGCGGCCCGGGTCTCGGCGGAGAGTCGCGGCAGGATGAGACCCTCGTCGAGCAGCACGAGAACCTTGCGCTCACCACGGCAAAGGCTAAAGGCGGCGCAAGCCCGGATGTCAGGAAACAGCGAGCTGCCCACGACGGCGGCGTAGTGGCGTTCGAGGTAGGGGTGGGCGGCGGCCGCCACTGCCTCGCGGGTCGCGAGCAACCCTTGGTCGATCGCTCCGGATTCCGCCTCGAGCCGGGCCAGCGTGACATCGGCCGGGAGTTCGGCCGCGAGCGTGGGCGACATCGGCCCGGTCACCAGCAGGTCGATCCGCCGTCCCACCGCCATCCGACGCAGGTGCCGCAGCGCCAAATACGCTGCCCCGCCCTCGGTGAATTCCCGCGCGATAACAAGGATCGTGGCGGTCATGCGATGCCCACGGTGCGGACGGCGGGCCGGGCAACGGGCCCTTCACCACGGTAGCCAGAACGGTACCGGACAAGGCCGCGGCTTCCCTAGGGCATTTTCTGGGCGGGCTACCCACGGGTGGTGGCGACCGCGGCGGCTATCTCGAGCATCTCCTGCTCGAGTCCGCCCGGCCCCCCTTTGCTCGTGATCGGCTTTCTGTCATCCGTTGCCGGCTCCTCCTGCACCGTGGGCTGGCCTTCCAGCCAGGTGTGATCGACCAGTTCGATCCGGCCGTCGAGGTGCTCGACGAGCGCCGTGCAGTGCTCCATCCAGTCGCCGCAGTTGAAATAGTCGATACCGTCGATCCGCCGGATCGCCGGCACGTGGATGTGGCCGCAGATCACCCCGGTACAGCCCTTCCTCTTCGTGTACCGGGCCACAAAGTGCTCGAAGTCGTTGATGAAGTTCACGGCCCGCTTCACCTTGCTTTTGAGCAGCGACGAGAACGACCAGTAGGGGTAGCCGAGTGACCGGCGGGCGATGTTCATCCACTTGTTCAGATGCAGGGCCAGGGTGTAGGCCCGGTCACCGAGGTGATAGACCCAGGCGGCGTGCTTCGTGAGGTGGTCGAAGAAGTCGCCGTGGATCACGAGCAGCCGGCGACCGTCCGCCGTTTCGTGAACGCACATATCGACGAGCTCCATGTGGCCAAAGGTCTGAGGGGAGAAGGTCCGGAGAAACTCGTCGTGGTTACCCGTGACGTAGACGATCCGAGTGCCGCGCTTGAGCATGCCGAGAATCCGGCGGACCACGAAGCTCGAGGTGTCGGTCCAGTAGAACGATCGCTTCAGCTTCCAGCCGTCGATCATGTCGCCGACGAGGTACAGCCGGTCGGGCTCAATCCGGCCGAGAAACTCAAACAACTCCTCGGCCCGCGAAAACCGGCAGCCGAGGTGGACGTCCGAGATGAAGAGGGAGCGGATCCGCATCCTGGGGGCTCCTTCGAGGGGAAAAGGCCGGCAGCGAAGATCGCGACCGAGCCTCCGCGGCAAACGAACGGTACCTTCAGGCGGGGCGGGCCGGCAGCGCGAAAAGCCGTGAGAATTCCATGAGGACGCGTCGCCCGAGCCCACCTCGATCAGGCCTGGCGTCATGAGCACGCCGAGCCAGACTGCTCATGGTGCCCGCCTTGCCAATGGGGGTGGTGTCGATAGCGGGGCAGTGTGGAGAGCGGGCTGGCTTTTGTTCCCGCAGTCCCCGGGCTCGCGCCCGGGGC
>JBBEEF010000216.1:0-2017 GCA_040880915.1 Pirellulales bacterium | reverse complement strand
CGCGCCCGGGGCTTGTATGGTCGCAGTCCCCGGGCTCGCGCCCGGGGCTTGTATGATCGCAGTCCCCGGGCTCGCGCCCGGGGCTTGTATGGTCGACCTGACCGATGCCCGCCCCGCGGCTCATCGCCCCTGCTCTCAGCAGGGTTGGGCATCCCCGTCAGCGGCGATGGAATCGGGCAACTCCGCCACGACCGCACACAGCCCTTTGCCGAGATGGGTTGCCGAGCGGTAGCTGCTCCTGGCCAGACGGGCCGCCAATCCCCAGGTTCCCGGCCGCATGAGCACCCGCAGCGCAATCCTGGGAATATGCACGATCTCGAAGCCGCCGAGGATGGGCGTCAGGT
Organism: Pirellulales bacterium; assembly: GCA_040880915.1. GTDB lineage: Bacteria > Planctomycetota > Planctomycetia > Pirellulales > UBA1268 > QWPN01. The sequence goes on along the minus strand of JBBEEF010000216.1, from coordinate 1,673 downwards.
CGTCATCGATGTCGTCAGAAACACCCTTCAAGGCCAGGCAGGGGATCGATCGCTCGTGGCAGAATCCCGCGATTGTCTGGCTTTCCATGTCCACCGCGATCGCCTTGGTGCGCTCGGCCAAGGCACGCCGGTCGACCGGCGAGAGAACCGGTTTGGAGACCGTCACCAGGGACCCGACGTGGTAGGGCACACCCGCGTCTTTGAGTGCGGATTCCGCCAGTGCCACGAGGTCAGCGCGGTGCGACTGGACGATCAGGTCTCCCACAATTAAGTGCGGCTTGAGGGCTCCCGCCAGGCCGCATGAGATCATGATGTCCGGACGGAAGTCGTCGAGAAACCGTTTCACGCGAACATGCGCGACCGACGGGACCATGCCCGAGAGGCAGAGCCGCAGCGAGTGCCCATTGACCGTGCCGGCCCAGATGCCCTCCCCTGCATCGTGGACCACGAGGTTCACCCGCTTAAAGAGCGCTCGCACCTCCCACTTGACCTCCGCTGTCAATCCAATTTTCATAGGCTTCCTCCTTGATAACCATACCCCTGCTCGGTCAACCACCGGCAGGCGTCCGTCACGGCGATCCGCAGCGGCGTCTGGGGCAGACCGAGTTCATTGACCGCCTTTGAGTTGTCGTACCGCATCGGCACGGTGGTCATCCGGACCCCGTCCCTTGTCGCCCGCGGCTCTCCTCCCATCCAGCGTGCCCACAGCTCGCTGATGCCGCCAGCCGCGTAGGCCACAGCATAGGGGATGCGCCAGCGCGGGACGGGCCGGCCGCAGGTCTGTGCGAGCATCTCGAGGAATTGGCCGATGGTCAGGCTCTCATGAGTCAGGAGATACCGCTGCCCTACCCGTCCTTGGGTAGCGGCCAGCCAGTGCCCTTCGGCCACGTCACGGACGTCGATCCAATTCAGCGTCGCGTTGAGATAGGCTGGCATTCGGCCGGACACAAAGTCGAGGATCAGCCGTCCCGTCGGGGATGGTTGTCGATCGACAGGACCGATCACGGTCGAGGGATTGACGATGGTGATTTGTGCACCGCGGCGAATCCACTCCCACGCGGCCTGCTCGGCCTGCACCTTGGTTGCCTGGTAGGTGCTACAGCACGCTTCGGCCTCGACGAAATCCGCCTCCGTCGCTGGCCGATCGCCCCGTGTGGCCACGGTTACCACACTCGATGTGTAGACGATCCGATCGACCCCGGCCCTGACAGCGGCACCAATCAGGTTATTTGTCCCTGTCACGTTCACGTCGTACATCCGCCCCGGGTCGGGGACCCACAAGCGGTAGTCCGCGGCGACATGCACGACCAGGTTCATGCCTTGGCACGCTTCGGTCAGCGTCCTCGGATCTGTCAGGTCTCCCTCGACCACTTTCACAGGGAGATCCGCCAGAACGCTTCGGTCACTCGTGGGCCGGATCAACACCCGCACGTCAACATCCCGCCGCACGAGGGCCCGCACAACGTGGTGACCGACAAACCCAGTGGCTCCAGTGACAAATGCCCGCATCGTTTCGCAGTATACCCGCCACGCCGAAACCATTGGATTCGTTGATCGGCTGAGGTCGCCGGGCCCGATGGGCTCCTCTTTGGCATCCTTTGCTGCGCTCGCTTGCAAGGCCGTCGAGATAGCACTTGATGCAACCTCTAGCGTCGGTCGGGGTTGCCCGTGCC
>JBBEEF010000215.1:0-12484 GCA_040880915.1 Pirellulales bacterium | reverse complement strand
AGGCATGTTCATACTTTCCTCCCTTACGGGGGACGATCGACCAGGTCTGCGTGAGTTGGTCGTGCCCAACGAGCTTGCCTTCGACGAAGTACAGCACATACCCGGCATACTTCACCGGATCGTGGTCTTTCACCAGTCCGATCTGATTTGGAGGCTGGCCCAAGGCCTTTGCCTCCTCAGCAGCCACCCGGCCGGTTCCTGCGATATAACCAAATGAGGCAACGAGAATGGCGAACACGAACCGGCGGATCGATGGCATGGCGACAAGCTTTTCCAGGGGATTTTTGCAGAGAGTGCAGAGACTGAAGATGGGCAGTGATTCTATATCCCCCGCGATCTGCCCAGGGGAACTTTTCGTGCACGATATGACCATTTCGTGCCCGGCGTGGGCGTCCAGCACCGTTCAGAGGCTGTGGATATCGATCGCGGGCTGCCGCGAGGCGGTGCTATCGCCGACGGGGGCGTGCGGCAGTGGCAGGAGCAGCAGGCACCGCTGCTGACCAGTTCGCGCCATAGATCGCGAAGGCCGAGGCCCTCGCCGCGGCTGCGGTGTCACGGAACCCGGCGATCCTGACGCCGACATTGGCTGTGGCTCCCGTGAGGGCGAACTGCACCTGGTAGACGCCTGTGGATCCAGCCCGGCCTGACCCGGCCCGCGTCGGGTTGTAGCCCGAATTGCCGTAGCCCGAGATGCCGACAAAATACGTGCCGGCCGTGCTGGCCCGGAACCTGAGCAAGCTGTCGAAGGACGACCCATCGTCGTCGTTGGCGGCAAGCTGCCGGCCGGCTGAGTTAAAGAGCCGGAGGTAGCTATCGAGCGTCGAACCACCCGACAGGGTCTTGGCGTCGATGTCGATGGTGATCGTCTGACCGGCGGCAAGCGTCACCCGGTAGAGATCCACATCCCTCCTGCCGCGAGAGCCGTCTCCGACACGGCCGGAGAGCCGAATGTCACCGGACGTGATTCCGAGCACCGCCGCCGTGGCTAGCGTGTCGCCGGCATCGACGAGCGTGGCTGCCTGCGTGGTCCAGGCATCGGAGGCCGACGCGGCAAGCGCCGCACCCCCATCAACCGCGACGATGCCACTGCCCGCGGCATTCAGCGTGAGCACGTAACTGCCAGCCGAAGTCGTCGCGGCGTCGAGCCCCGCGACCGTCCAGCGGATGTTGTCGGTGGTGGTCACCGAGGCACCGGCCAGGGATACGGCGGTGCCGCTACGAGTCAGCGAAAAGTCACCGACATCCACACCGCTGACAGCCCGGCTAAACTGCACAATGACCGCCGAGACCGATGTGGTCCGAGGATCGGGCGACACGTCGATGATGTCGGCCGTGGGGGCGGGGAGCGCCGGCACCGCCACACTGAATTTTGCGGCGTAAGTGCCCGATGTCTGTCCAACACGTCCAGTGCCGGCGGTCGCAGCCGAGTACGAGGAGTTTCCATAGGACGAAATCCCGACGTAATACGTGCCCGATGTGGGCACGGTGAACGTGACAAAGCTATCGAGCGATCCAGCGGCGTCGTCGTTGAACGCAACCTGCGTGCCCGAGGCGTTGAACACCCGCACATACGAGTCGAGGGACGACGGCGTCGCGAGCGTGGCAGCGTCGATATCGATCGTGAGCACACTACCGGCGGCGACCGTCACGGCGTAGATATCGACATCAGCTGCCGCGTAGGTGCCATCTCCGATGGTACCCGTCACGGTTGCCGCACCCGCGGAGAGGGTGAGTAGTGTTGCCGTGCCGATCGAGTCATTGGGCTCACCGCTCGCCGATGGGGGCGGTGGCGGTGGGGGCGGCGGTGGTTCTGTGCCCCTGATCAAATTCACTGCGGCCGCGGCATTGATCAAGCCCCCGGTTGCCACCTTGCCGGCGAGCGAGGCCACGGGCACGGCCGTCGAAAGAATAGCCGATCGAATCTGGCTGGCTGTTGCCTGGGGGTTGGCCGCCGCCATGAGGGCCACGAGGCCGGCCACATGGGGTGCGGCCATCGAGGTGCCGCTGTAACTCGCATAGGAATTGTTGGGCGTGGTTGAATAGATCCCCACACCCGGGGCGGCCACATCCACGGTCGTAGCGCCATAGTTGGAGAACGATGCCAGGCGATTCGATGCGTCGGTGGCCGCCACCGAAATGACCGCCGTCGAATTCACATTCGCCGGAAACGAAGGGGTCGTGTCGTTGTTGGCCGACTCGTTGCCCGCCGCCGCTACGGCGAGGATGCCGGCATTCCCTCCGGCCACGATCGCATTGGTGAGGGCCGTCGAGGCCCCGCCGCCGCCCCAGCTGTTGTTCGTGGCCACGACATTCACGCCGTAGGTCTGCCGCATCATCGTGGCATAGTTCAAGGCAGCGACCGCCGCGCTCGTGGTGCCGCTCCCGTCGGCTCCCAAGAACTTGAGCGCCATGAGCGACACCTGCCAGTTCACACCGGCCACCCCAGTGCCGTTATTGCCCACGGCACCGATCGTGCCCGCGACATGGGTGCCATGCCCCTCGTCGTCGAAGGGATCGGCGTCGTTGTTGGCGAAGTCCCAGCCGTAGACATCATCAACAAATCCGTTGCCGTCGTTGTCGATACCGTCACCGGGAATCTCTCCCGGGTTCCGCCACATGTTTGCGGCCAGGTCCGGGTGACGGTAGTCGATGCCCGTATCGATCACGGCCACGACCACAGCCCGCGAGCCGGTGGTCACGTTCCATGCTTCGGGCGCGTCGATGTCAGCGTCTCCCACGCCACCGGTTTGTCCGGTGTTGTGCAGCCCCCAGAGCCGAGAGAAGGACGGATCGTTGGGCAGCGTAGCTGACGTGATGATCCGGTCGGGTTCGAAACCCCGTGCGCCGATCGATGTCGACCACGAGGTCACATCCCTCACGCTGGCACCGGGGGCCGTGATCGCAAACATCCCTTCGCCGAGCGACTTCGATGACCAGCCGGAGGCGACCTGCGGCGGCATGCCCTCGGTGGTCACGATCCAGCCATCGGCACGGGCCGTGACGGTTTCACCTCCCCAGTCGATCTGCCGAATGCTGGCCATCATGTCGGCCGCGAGGAGGCAGCGGGCTTCGAGCCGCTCCGCCGCCAAACGGTCCGGTCGGCGACGACGACCACGCTGCGAACGATGAGCGAATACCATGACAAATTCTCCCGATCATCCCCGCGGCGAACCGGCCATTGGCATGGTCTCCCCGAGCACCGCGCGTCGGATTCTACACCTTCGGTCAGGATTCGCCAGCGGCAGAAAGCCCTGCTGCTTCCGAGATCTTCGGCACCTTGATCAAGCATTCTGCGGGGTCGGAATCGGTGGGCGTGTGGCAGACGTTCCTGGTGCTGCCGGCAGCCTGACGTTTGCTTGTGGAACTGCCTCTTTGTACACTTTTGTTATGTCGCCTGCACCGCGTTACGAGCCGCATTATTCGATCGCCGACTACCTCCAGTGGGAGGGCAATTGGGAGCTTTGGAATGGTACTGCAGTGGCCATGAGCCCCTCGCCGCTCGGGCCACACGAGCAGGCCGCAGCCAAACTCGTCTTTCAAATCGAGTCGTGCCTGCAGAAGCAGGGCTGCTCGTGTGCCACATACGCCGGACTCGACTGGATCGTGAGCGACGACACTGTGGTGCGGCCTGACGTGATGGTGGTCTGCGGTGGCCAGCGGGGTCGACATCTCGAGCGGCCACCGGCTCTGGCGATCGAGATTCTCAGCGACGCGACGGCCGAAAAGGACCGAACCGCGAAGCGAAGCCTCTATGAACGTGCCGGTGTCGGCCACTACCTCTTGGTCGATCCGATCGAGAAGACAATCGAGTGGCTCAAGCTCGGTGACGATGGCCTCTTCAATGATCGCTCGGGTGAAATCGCCCTGGCTGACCGCTTTTCTGTTTCGCTCGCTGACGCTTGCCAGATCGACCTCGACCGACAGATTACGTTTGCCTAGGCATCGGAAAGGACCTGACGGTTTTTTGGGGGCCGTAGCCTTTCAACGTGAGCGAGCTTTTCCGAATGGGGACAGTCCCCGAGGCGGGGACAGTCCCCGTTTCCTGCACGCAGAGCAAGTTGGCAGGATCACCGGTTTCTGAGGGTCAGGCGGCGGGACGCTGGCGGATTTTCAGGGTCGCGGCTGGTCGGGTGGCGAATCGCACGAGCTGTTCGGTGTACTCCCGCCAATCAGGCCACTCTGCCTTCTCGGCTTCGAGTGTCAGCCGCGCGAGGTTCTCGGGCACCTCGAAGAGGCCCCCGATCGCGGTTGCCATGTCGGCCGTGTCCTCGGGATCGATCAACAGGCAGCCCCCCGTCAGGTCGGCGATCTCCCGCATGCTGCCGCGGTCGCTCGTGATGCAGGGCCGGCCGTGCCGGAGGCTCTCGATGATCGGCAGGCCGAAGCCCTCGTCGAGCGAGGCATAGATGGTGAAGGCGGCGGCCTGGTAGAGCCCGCGAAGCTCGGCGTTGGTCACGCTCTCGTGGAGCAGGAGGCTGTGTCCTCTGGCGACGGCGGTGGCGAGGGCGTTGCGGAACTCACCATTTAACCAGCCTGGATAGCCCGCGAAGACGCCGGTGAAGTCCGCCCCTGCCTCCTGGGCGGCGACCATGGCTCGCAAAATCCGCAGCTGGTTTTTCCGCGGCTCGACCGTGCCGACGCAGAGCACGACGGGGTGGTCGAACGTGGCTGACTCCACGGCCCTGCGGTTGGGCAAGTCGGCGCCAAGGTAGTGCACGCCCAGCAGGGGCTGCCACCGCCGGGGCATCATCGCCAGCAGGTTCTCGAGCTGGTCGCGGGCCGTACGGCTGATGCACGAGACCGCGTCCATGTCGCGGGCGAGGCTCAGCGACCGCAGGTAGGTCGAGTGAATGACGGGATCGAAGAATTCTGGGTAGCGGATCGGGATCGCATCGAAGAAGACCATGGTTGACCGCAGGGGCGTGGCGTTGCAGACGAACCGGATCGCCCCGACGTGTGATGCATCCACCACGAGCTCCGGGACCAGGAGGCTCTTTTCCCAGAGGAAGACCGACGGCTCCGAGCTGCGGCGTTGCTTGGCCTTGAGGTGGTACCGCTGGAGCGACCGCTTGATTCGCCGCGTGGGCCAGGATGCGGCCCGGCCGATCTGCCGCAGCACCCTCGCTCCCGGGGATCTCGAGCGCGGCCGGCTGTCGTAGGGGAGTGGCTCAGCGTCGAGCAACTGCTCGACATCCGCCGCGGTGAGCGGCGTGAAGCAGCGAGCGCGGTTTGCCCAGCGGATAAGCTGCGCATCGGGCTTGAGTTGCCGCACGTGTTGGGCGAGGCTGCGGACAACCCGCTGGATGCCGCTTGTAAACTGGACGCCAGTGGTTTGGGTGACGTCGATCGCGAGACTGCCGCCGGGCACGAGCGGTGCAGCGGCCTGCGGAGAGGTCTGGTATTCCGCCGCTTTGATGAGCACTTGGTGCACCGCCGCCACCGAGCCCGCCTTGAAGGCCATCCGGAGTGAGGCGGCCATGGCAGCCGTGGGAACGCGGCAGTGAAACGCCTGCGTGAGGACGTAGGCGACCGCAGTCCAGGCCCGGTCGGAGTCGTGATCGTGGCCGACGGCGAACCGGTCCAGCACGTTGGTCACGAAGCGGATATCGAGCGACTGCGGCAGCCCCAGCACCTCGCAGATCGTTCCGCACCGCTGCTCGATCGCGAACAAACGTTGCTGGTGCCACCGCATGACCGATCTCCGACGGAGCGGGCGAGCCTGGAACCTCGCCCAACGTCGTCGAAAGTTCGTAGCAAGATCAGCCCCGCTTCCTCAACCCCAGATCACGGCAACACCGCACTCACCCGAGACCCCGCGGCTTGCCCCCTTGCCGCATACAAGCCCCGGGCGCGAGCCCGGGGACTGCGGGCCGCTAGCCATCCCGTCGGCCAGGCCACCCCGCGTGCCATGCCGCTTGGGCCTGGCTCTTGTCCAATTGGTACGCCACGTCACAGTCCCCCAGCTGGCGCAGGGGGCTTTTATGACGCTCGGGCCGGACAGGATTGCGATTCTCACCCGCATACAAGCCCCGGGCGCGAGCCCGGGGACTGCGGGCCGCTAGCCATCCCGTCGGCCAGGCCACCCCGCGTGCCATGCCGCGGCTCAGCCGAATAGCTGCCGGATCGGTTCGCCGTCACGGACGATCATCACGGGCCGGCCCGTGTTCGTGCGGTATTCCTTGCGGGGGTCGATCCCCAGGCTGCGATAGAGGGATGCGGCCACGTCGTCGGGACGGATCGCGTCTCCCTTCGGCCCCGTGCCCTTGTCGTCGCTCTCGCCAACAACCTGGCCACCCCGAATGCCCCCGCCGGCCAGGAGCATGAACATCGCCCGCGGGTAGTGGTCGCGGCCGGCCCGCTGGTTGATCTTCGGCGTCCGGCCGAACTCGCCGGTCACCATCACCGCCGTCGAGTCGAGCAGCCCCTTCTGCTCGAGGCCCAGGAGCAAGGCCGCCAGCCCCTCGTCGAGCGTCGGCAGGAGCTTGTCCTTGAGCTTGGGGAAGTTGTCGCCGTGGGTGTCCCAGCCGCCGAGTTGGACCGTTACAAACCGCACACCTGCCTCGACCAGCCGGCTGGCGAGGAGACAGCTCTGTCCGAACTCCGTATCGCCGAAGGGGGCGGAGAAGGCGGGGCTCTCCCGCGACACATCGAAGGCCGCGCGGGCCCGTCGGGACGTGATGATTGTGTGGGCCTGCTGCGAGAAGCTGTCGAGGCCTTCGACGAGCTGGCTGTCGGAGGCCATCTCTTGGAAGGTTGAGTCGAGGTCGCGGAGCAGCTCGTGGCGGCGGTCGACCTGGGCGAGCGAGAGGCTGCCGTCGAGTGCCATGCCGCGGACCGCAAAAGGCTGCCCCTTCCGCGGCGTGGCGTTGGTCGCAAACGCGGCATAGCGCACGCCGAGGTAGCCCGCCCCCTGCCGGCTCTGCGGCACTGCCACGTACGGAGGCAGTTCGGCGGGCGCGGAGAGCTCCCGGGCCGCGACCGAGCCGAAGGCCGGGAACTGAAGCGACGCGATCGGCCGATTGCCCGTATGGATGTAGCTGCTGCCGAGTTCGTGGGCGGCGAGCGTGTGCGACACGCCCCTGAGGATCGCGTAGCGGTCGGCGCAGGCGGCCAGCTTCGGGAGATGCTCGCTGATGTAAATACCGGGCACGTTGGTAGCCACCGGCTTGAACTCGCCGCGGTATTCAGCCGGGGCGTCGGGCTTGAGGTCGAAGCTGTCGAGGTGGGATGGGCCGCCGCCAAGGTTGACGAAGATCGCCGCCTTCGCCGGTGCAGGCAGGTCAGCTTCCTGCGCCCAGGCCAGGTGGTTGGCGAGGGTTACCGCTGAGCCGCCGAGAGCCCCGACACGGAGCATGTCTCGTCGTCGCATGCCGTCACAGGTTCGATGCATCGCCATGGTGTGCCAGCCTTTCAGGCAGAAAAAATCTCGAGAATTGATCGGGCACCGACTGGCCGCGGGCCGGTTAGTGGTTGACCAGAAACTCCTTGGTGTTGAGGAGCGCCCAGAGCAGGTCGCGGGCCGCCTCGCGAACACTCGCCGCCCCGGCGAAGTAGGCCGCCGCCCGGGTGGCCTCATCGGCCGCCGGCGGCCGCGAGAGGGTTCGCAGATAAGCCTGCCGCACGATCGTGGCCACATCCTCATCCGCTAGCGCGGCAACGGCCACTGCCCGCCCCTGCTTCGCAGCCTTTTTCGGCGGCTCGAAGGGCCGGGCGACCTGTTCCACCCAGCCCCCCTTGCGGTCGATCTGGGCGAGCATGTCGCGGTCGTTTCGCAGGAACACTGTCTGGAGCAGGCTCGGCTCCAGTGAGCGGTCGCAGTCGCAGTTGGTCTCGCGGGTGGAGCGGCCGAAGACAGCGAGTGCGTACTTGCCCGACTGACCCCAGCCCGCGGCCGTCGATTCGCCGACGGACCGACCGCTGCCGGAGGCGGCCATGCTGCCGGCATCGGCGTCGGCGGCCGTGGCGATGCGGATCGCGTCGAGCATCACCTCGGCCGGGATCCGTCGGGGCACGGCCCGCGAGAAGTTCCGCTGATCGAGCCGGTTGGTCTCGTTGGTGTGCCAGGCTAGTTGGTAGGTGCGGCTCATGACGATCTCACGGTGGAGCCACTTGAGGTCGTAGCCATGGCGGCGAAACCCATCGGCGAGGTGGTCGAGGAGCGGCGGGTTGCTCGGAGGGTTGGCGAGGCTCAGGTCGTCTGGCGGCTCGACGATGCCGACGTTGAAGTAGGCGGCCCAAACCCGGTTGACGATGGCCCGGGCGAAGTAGGGGTTGTCTTCGTCCCGCATCCAGTCCATGAGCACCTCCCGCGGGTCGTCGAGTTCGTCGATCCGGTGCTCCTCGCCACCGAGGACGGTCGCGGTGCGTCCGGCGACGAGCCGCTCGGGACGCGGCTTGGCCCGCTGCTCGGCGTTTTTGGCCGGGGCCGGCTTCGCTGGGGCGACGACGAACATCTCGCGGTAGGGGACGGTGCGGCCCGTCTTGAGGAGCTTCACGATCTCCTTGTCACGCTCATTGCCGCGGAGCGCGGGATCGATATCGAGCTCTGCGAGCATCGCCGCGACGGTCCGCTTCGTGCCGGGTGATTCACCGTGGCGAACCCGCGTGAAGAAGTTCTGGAAGCGGGCGAAGTCGTCTTTCGTCCACTGATCGAAGGGATGTTTGTGGCACTCGGCACACTGGATCCGCACGCCGAGAAAGGTGTAGGCGAAGCCGAGGGCCCGCTCCTGGGGCGTCTGGAAGCCCCGCCGGCTCCAGAAATAGGGGAGGTATGGCTGCTCAGCGAAGGCCTGCGTGAAGCCGTCGTGCTGGTAGCCGCTCATCCGCTCGCAGTAGTCCTCGTACGCCTCGCCGTCGAGCCGGCTGCGGGCCAGCACGATGCCCTCCACGATCTCGTCGTAGGGAACATTCGCCGCGATCCGGCTGCGGAGCCACTCGTACCAGGCGGCGGTCGCCACGGGGCGGTTGTCGGGGCCGTTGTTCTGGTTTCGCTGCTCGTTGTTGCCGGTCCAGTCGCAGAACTTCGTGGCCCACCAGGCGGCATAGGCGGGGGAAGCGAGCAGCTCGTCGATCTTTTGTTCCCGCTTGCCAGGATCGCCGTCGGCCAGGAAGGCCGCAACCTCGGCGGCCGGGGGAAGCGTGCCGGTGAGGTCGAGCGACACGCGGCGGAGGAACTCGGCGTCGGTGCAGTTCTCCGCCGGCACGATCCCGAGCTTGCGGAGCTTGTGGACGACGAGCTCGTCAATCCGGGTCGGGGTGGGCACGCGGGGATACCGGCTACCGACCCGGTCGGAAACGGCAAACAGGACCGGCACCGGCATGACGCCGTTGTCGTAGAAGGCGACCACGTGGGTGTCGCCCGGGCCGGCGGCGGTCACGAGCCCCGTCTCGTCGATCGTCGCCACCTGGTCGTCGTTGGATTGGAAACGGCACAGGGGCGTCACATCCTCCCGCGTGCCGTCGCTCCAGACCGCCACGGCCCGCAGCCGCCAGCTGTCTCCCGCGTTGATCGCGAGGATCTCGCGGGGTTCGACCTCGAGCCGCTCGAGAGCCGCGCCCTTAGGCGGGCCCGACTCAGCGCCCGTCGAGACCCACTCGAGCAGCACGCGATGCTGCCAGGAGCCGCGGTCGAACCGCTTGCCGCCGTCGTGGTCGACCTCCTCGAGCGGCTTGGTGAGGATCAGGCTCTGCTCCGGGTCGGCGACGGCTGTGCGGGGCTCGTCGCCTCCCATCAAGTTGGCGTGGTCGGCCTGAAAGTCGTATCCGAAGAGCGAGAGCATGAAGCCCCCCTGCCCCTGAAACGATCCGTGGCAGGCACGGCCGTTGCAGCCGAGCCGGCCGAGCAGCGGCACGACATGGCGACGAAAATCGGGCTCTTCGAGCGTGGCCACGGCTGCAGCGAACCGCTCATCGATGGGGGGCACGATCCGCTCCGCCCGGGCCGCGGTGGCAGCGGCCAGGATCGTGAGCATCGGCAACACCACCAGGATCCGCATCAGGAAGCTCCGCTTGGGTGTCACTGAGAATTCGGGATCGGCTCTTGATTCAGCGGTGTTCCAGGTTGAGCATTCAGCGGTGTTCCAGGTTGAGCCGCCGGGTTGTCGGCCGCCGGGTTACGAGCTTGTGGTTTTTTTCCGCCGGCCGCCGGCCCGGGCTTGTTCCGTTTGCCGCCGCGGACCGCCTTGGCCCGCACCGTCTCAAACTCCCGGGCGATCGCAGCTTCAGGGTCGCGGTCGAAGTCTGCGAGCTGGTCGGTCAGCCTCTCGAGATGGGCGGCAATTCGCTCCCGCTCAGCCCGCGCTCCAGCCGCCCGGTTGCGAGCCCGTGTGGCCACGAGTTCCCGCAGTTCGGCCTCGGCCTCGGCCTCGGGTGACAGATTGGTGGCCAGTCGCGCGAGCGACAGGCGAATCCGCGAGGAGAGTTTCCATTCGGCCAGGGCCGCCGCCTGCCGCTCAGGCTGCTGGTCGCTGAGCTTGGCGAGCCGCTCCCGCGTCTTTTCGAGATCAGCGATCGCGGCCTTGAACTCGGCGGGCGCGTCGCGGTTGAGCCGCTCGAGCAGCGGCACTAGTTCGGGATGGTGCTCCGCGGCGAAGGCTAGGGCCGCCGGCGGGACCGAGATCGGCTCGGCGGCCGCCACCAGTGACGCGGCTCGAAAGAGAAGGATCACGGCGATCGCGAGGTTGCGGCGGCCGGCAGTGGTTGGCAGCATGATTTAGTTTTCCAGCACCTCGGGCTCACCAACACCAGCCGCATCGAGGCTCACTGCGGCCAACATCCAATCGGGCGCGGTGTCTGGGTCGGTATGAAGCTCGTTGTCGGCGGGTGATTCTTCAGTGGCCCAGGCCGGTTCGGCGGATTCCCGCCAGAGCTCGACAACCTCGCGTGAGCCAGGGAGGGCCGGCGGTGTACCGGGTCGCAGGGCCGGCGAGAGCCAGATGATCCAGGCCGCGGCTGCTGCCACGGCAGGCACTGCCAGCCAGCGGCCAGACGTTGATCGCGGGGCAGGCTCAAGACTAGCCACAGGCGATGTGAGTGCCGCCGCCCGCACCGCAGTCACGAGCTTGCTGGCGCGGGCCACGGCCGCGGCGAGGTCGTCATCGTCAGACAGGCTGGCCACCACGGCCTCCTCCTCGGCGAGCGGCAGTTCCCCGAGCACAAACCGCTCGGCCAGCCAGTCGAGGTCAGGGTTGGCCGCGCGGGCCGTGTGATTTTTAGAGTCGTGGTGATCAGGATTGTTCATCTGAAGCCTTCTCGCCAAGAGAGCGTCGGAGCTTTGACAGAGCCAGCCGCATCCGTGTGAGCACCGTGCCCAGCGGCAGACCGAGTTCGGTGGCGATCGCTGCAAAAGTCTGGCCACGCTGGATCCGAGCCTCGACCACCTGCCGCTGTTCGAAGGGCAGTGTGGCGAGCGCCCGCCGCACGGCGGCCGCCTCCTCGCCGCGGATCGCCTCCTCCCAGGGCACCGCGGCGGCAGTGGGCCCCGGCGGCCCGCTGCCCAGCCAACGGGTATGGGTGGCCGACCGACGATGCCAGAGCCGCAGTTCGTTGTGGGCCACTTTGAACAGCCAGCCTCGGATGCTTTCGGGTCGGGCCGTCTGCCCCACCTCGACGAGCCGGCTGAAAGTGGCCTGGAGCAGCTCTTCCGCCAATTCGGCGTTGCCGCAGGTGGCCAAGAGAAAGCGTTGCAGGTCGTCGTGCCATTGGTCGTAGATGCCGAGGATCTGGTCGGCCTCAAGCCGCCCGGAGCCAGCGGGTGTTTCGCCACCGGAAGCTGTCACCACGGGCTCCTTCCAAGCCGGCCCTCATCCCAACGATGCGCAGGACCCGGAAATTATTTTCAGGTCTATCCGGATTTTTCGCTGGGGTATTGTGCCTGGTGCGGGAGGGTCTGTGCTGTGGTGGCTCGAGCCAACTCTGCCAGAATTCAAGTCTGCCCTGCGGTGTGGTCAGGTTCCCTGGGCGGAGGGCCGCGTCAGGATATCGTGCACCTGCACGTGGCCTTGGCAGCCGACTTGTGGTAGCGGGCGGCGAAGCCGGTCTCGACAAAGCCCGGGCTGATCTCACCGACGCGGATCGGATCGCCGGCTGCGTGGAGTTCCATCCGGAGGCTCTCGGTGAGGGCCCGGACGGCATGCTTGGTGGCGGCGTAGAGCCCGGCCCCGGGTGGCACTCGCTGCCCTGCCATCGAGCCGATGTGGATGATCTGCCCGCGGGCCCGGCACAGGGTTCGTGGTGGCCTTCTCCTGCAAGGGCCGGGGCGTCTGCCCGTCTTGCAACGGTCGCCACATGGCACAGACGGCAACGCACCTCGCGGATCACGTCATCCCGCCGGTGCCCGTGCGGCAGTGGGTGATTTCCGTGCCCAAGCGATTGCGGGGCGTCCTCGCCGACCACCCTCCCGCCGTCGCCGCCCTCACGAAGATCTTCCTTGGGGACTGTCCCCGCCCCGGGGACTGTCCCCATTCGGAAAAGCTCGCCCGCGCCG
>JBBEEF010000214.1:0-2000 GCA_040880915.1 Pirellulales bacterium | reverse complement strand
CGGCCTCGCAAGCGAGCGAGAGGCAGGATGCCGAAGCGAAGCTTGCGCGGAGTGAGCGAAGGCAGGATGCCGGAGCAAACGTCCGGCGAGATGGCACGGGCAACCCTGACCCACGCAAGACGTGACCCACGCAAATCCCTAACGAGCCGCGGATTTTCCGTGCGCACAGAAACCGCGGATACTCGAGGGCCACAGGATCAATACGTCGTCCACCCAGGCCGGGCGGAGAGGGAGCCGCTCGAGCTCGGTGTAATACATGGCCGAGGGATCGACGCCCCGCTCCTCCATGAGGGCGACGTGCCGATGGACCGGGCCGAGCGTGAGGAGCCGGGGCAGCAGGCCGCACCAGACAAGAGCGACGAGAACGCTGCCGGCCAGCAGCCGCCCGGCGGCGGGTCGCGGGGAGACGGGTTCGCTCACGGCTCCACCACCTTCCGAAACAGCCAGCCGAAGGTAAGGCTCGCCATCGCGAGTGTGAGGACGAGGTTGAGCGACTGCCCCGCCACGTAGAGCAGGACCGGCCGGCCGCTGGCGAGCACCGGCGCGAGCTGGCGGAAGTTGGTCTGGAGGCCCATGCAGACAAAGCCCGTGCAGAAAAGCCAACCCCGGAGCTTCGACGTAAAACCTCCCGTTGCCCCCTCAACCCACAGGGCCTGCTCGGGGCCGAGCGAGTGCAGCCACGAGCAGACGAGTGAGGTCGCGAGGAACCCGAGGATGAAGCGGGGAAACCGCCGCCAGGCTTCGCCCAGAAGCGTGCCCCGGGGGCCGGCCGGGTCGCGTTCGATCCAGCCGGCCCAGTAGGCGGCCACGGCGAAGGCGATCAGGCCGATCATCGAGTTCTGGATCATCTTCACCGTGGCGGCCACCTCGCCCGCCTCTTTCCCGAGCGTCTCCCCCGCCGCCACGACCGCACCGGTGGCGTCGATGGTGCCGCCGATCCAGGCGCCTCCCACGAGCGGGTCGAGTCCGATCGCCGTGATCACCGGCGGCATCACGACCATCATGATCACCGTGAAGAACAGCGACAGGGCGATTGTGAGCGAAATCTCCTCCTTCTTTGCCCGGCAGGCCGCCCCGACCGCGATCGCAGCCGAGACGCCGCAGACCGACATGTCAGCCGAGAGCGTCATGCAGAGCGACCGCGACGGCACCCGCAACACGTAGGCTCCAAACAGGTACGTCGCAACCAGAACGACGGGCGTGACAACCCAGGCGGTCATGATGCCGGGTAACCCGAGGGCCAGGAGCCTGCTCATCAGCACCTCCGCACCGAAGATCACGAGCCCCGTCTTGATGAAGAACTCGCCAATGACCGCGGGGGAGAGCCAGCGGGGCACACCGGCCGCATTGCCCACGAACAGGCCCACGGCGAGCGCCCACAGCGGATACTCAAGGTTGTAGTACTTCACCGTCTTCTGGGCCGCGAGCAGGTAGGCCAGGCAGGCGAGCCCCGCGAGGACCAGCCCCCCGGTAAGAAACCGCCGCAGGCTGCCCCCGGCCAGGAGCGTGCCGACGCTCCCGACGAGCACGACCCAGCCCATGCCAAGCAGGATCGGCTGCACCGCCACCGTGCCGCTCCGGTCACGAAACGCGGCCAGCGGCATGTCCGTCCACATGGCCGGCGTGCCCACCGTGGCGGCCAGCGGCGTGGGCCAGCCCTTCGGGTACTGGCTGCGGCTGGCGGCGTCCTCCGCGGGCCGAGCCTGCCAGGTAACGGCCAGGGCCACGAGCACCACCGCCAGCCCCACGATCAGGGCGGCCAGATCCTCATGGAGCCCCTTCCGCATCGTCACCATCTCCTGAGACCATGGATTGGGTGGTGCACCAGCCGCTCACCCACTCCCGAAGCGTACGCCGGGGACGTCCGGACAGGTATGCCCGCAGCCGGCCCTGCCGAACGGCCGCGGTCGGTAACCACGTCGCAGGCCGCGGCTGGCCCTTGCCACTCGCCGGACGTTCGCTTCGGCATCCTGCCTCTCGCTCGCTTGCAAGGCCGGCGG
>JBBEEF010000213.1:2032-12832 GCA_040880915.1 Pirellulales bacterium | reverse complement strand
GTTGGCGGGGTGGCGTTCGTTCCCGCAGTCCCCGGGCTCGCGCCCGGGGCTTTTATGTGGGGTGGCGTTTGTTCCCGCAGTCCCCGGGCTCGCGCCCGGGGCTTTTATGCGGGGTGGTTAGCGGGATGGTTGGCGGGGTGGCCCAATCACTCGCGGCCCACTCGATGTGCCCCGCGAAAACCTCCGGACGAGCCGCAGGAAGAGTATCTGCAGCAGTCAACCAGTCACGCCCGCTTCATCAGCTGGCGGAGACCCGCGAGAGTGCGGGTGTTGACGACGTCCTTGGCCTCGAGACCGGCGCGGCGGGCCTGGAGAACGCCGCACCGCAGCACGTCAAACCCACGGGTGGAGTGGGCGTCGGTCGAGATCACGAGCTTCACCCCCGCGGCCTTCGCGGCGGCAGCGTGGCGGTCGTCGAGGTCGAGTCGCCAGGGATTGGCGTTGATCTCGAGGAAGGTGCCGGTGCGGGCGGCCGCCGCGATCACCGCCTCGAGGTCGACGTCGTAGGCGGGCCGGCGGTTGATCAGCCGCCCAGTGGGGTGCCCGATCACGGCCACGTACGGGTTCTCGATCGCTTCGATGAGCCGTGCCGTGATCTTCTCCCGGGGCTGATTCTGACCGTAGTGGAGGCTGGCCACCACCCAGTCGGCCTCAGCGAGCACGTCGTCGGGCAGGTCGAGGCCCCCCTTCTCGAGCAGGTCAACCTCGATGCCCTTGAGCACCACGAGCGGGGGCTTCCCGTCGGCGGCGAGCGAGTCGTTGAGCCGGTCGATCGCAGTCCACTGCTCGAGGAGTCGCCGCCGATCGAGCCCATGCGCCATCGTGACCCGCTGGCCGTGGTCGGTGATCGCGATGTAGGCCAGGCCCCGGTCGATCGCGGCCCGTACCATCTCGGCCAGCGTGTCCTCGCCGTCGGTGGCCGTGGTGTGCATGTGGAGGTCGCCGCGGATGTCGGCGACCGTGACAAGATCAGGCAGGGCGTCATGGTCGGCCAGCTCGATCTCGTGGCGGCCTTCGCGGAGCTCGGGCGGAATCCAGGGGAGGCCGACCGCGGCGTAGATCTCGGCCTCGGTCTGGCCCGCAAGGGAAGCCCCCTTCGGGCCGCCCTGGTCATCACCCGCCGCCGGCAGACGAAACACACCATACTCGTTGATGGTGAGGCCGCGGTCGCGGGCTCGGCCGCGGAGCTTGACGTTGTGCTCCTTGGAGCCGGTGAAATACTGCAGGGCCGCGCCGAATGACGCCGCCGGCACGACCCGCAGGTCGATCTGCATGCCCCGGGGGCCCCGGATGCTCGTCTTCGTGTCGCCCCGCAGCATGACGTCAGTCCCTTCGGGCCAGGCGATCAGCCGGTCCATGACCGCCACCGGCGTGTCGCTCTCGACCAGGATGTCGAGGTCGCCGACGGTCTCCCGGCCCCGCCGCAGGCTGCCCGCCGGCTCAACCCGGCGGACGGCAGGGCTCTCCTCCATCCAGGCCACCAGCGATGCAGCCACGGCTTCCGCTTCGTTCCAGAGCACGCGGGTCCGCTCCGGATCCTGGGCGAAGGCGAGGTTTTCGAGGATCGCCGCTTCCGTCTTGGGGCCGAAACCCTTGATGCCCCGGACACGACCCGTTCGGCAGGCCTCCTCGAGTGCGGCGAGCGAGTCGATGCCCAGAGCTTCGACGAGCGCCTTGACCTTCTTGGGCCCGAGCCCCGGCACCCGCATCAACTCAAAGGCCACCTTGGGCACCTCCCGTTCGAGTTCCTCGAGCAACGGTAGCCGTCCGGTGTCGAGCAAGGTCGCGATCTTGCCGGCCAGATCGCTGCCGATGCCCTCGAGATCCTCGAGTGACCGGGCGGGATCGGCCCGGACGCTGGCGAGCGACTCGACGAGTCCGTCGATCGTGCGGGCAGCGGTGCGGTAGGCCCGCACGCGAAAGACATTGTCGCCGCGATACTCAAGCAGGTCAGCGACGTGCTCGAAGGCGGTGACGATATCGGCGTTGGTCAAGGGGCCATCCTCGGGTCCGGCTCAGGCCGACACCACGAGGGGCGACTCAGTGCTGTGCCTGCCGCCCCACCGGGAGAGCGGCTGTGGGGTATTGGACACGCGCCGCCCCGCCGTCGGAAGGCCCCCACGAGGTCGTGTGGCTCGTGGGCTCGAGCAGCCGTGGGAAGGCTCCCGTGGCCGCGCCGGGGCCGTCGCCTGGCAACACCGGCATTCCCTGCTGAGGAACCGGCTCCTGTGGGCTCGGCCGACCGAAGGCGTCGGTGCCGGTTGTCCCACGGTAGCCGCTGCCGTTCGTGCCGCCGGTGGTTCCGCCAGCAGCGTTCGTGCCGCCGGTGGCATCAGCCCGGCCGTTCCGGGGCATTTCGGGAATCGGCTTGAGGGACGGGGCGGGACTGAGCGCCGGCGGTGCAGTCGGCTGGAGTTGGGGCTGCGGCGGCGTGTAGGTGCCAGCCTGGGGAACTATCGGCTGAGCAGCGGCGGGCTGCTGGTACTGGTAGGCCGGCGGGGACGGCTGCTGGTACTGGTAGGTCGGGGCCGGGGTCACGCTCGCGGGAGGCAGGGCCGGCGGCGCGACGCCCGGCATCGGAGGCCGCGAGACATCAGCTCCGGCTGCACCCCAGGCCTGGGGCGTTGTCTGCACACCGCTAAACGGGCTCACCGCGGCGGGTGCGGCCGCCGGCATTCCCGGGGCGACCGTGCCATAGCCGGGAGGGGCTGCATAGCCGGGCTGCATCTGGACATATTTGGTGGTCGTCACGGCGCGATACTGCGTGACAGGAACGTTGACCGCCTGCTGCACGTACTGTGTGACCGGCTGCATGCACTCCACCTGGCAGCCAGTGCAGGGGTCGATCTCGCAGGACGGCTTGTAGGTGGTGACCGGGACACACTTGTACTCGGTGCGGTAGGTCGTTTCAGGGACGTAGCTCGTCTGCTGCATCGGCACCATGACTGGCTGGGGCGGCGGGGCCATGGGCGGGGCCATGATCGGGGCGGCCACCGGGGCCATCGGCATCATGGGAGCCACGGCGTAGACCGGGGCCTTCCGGAAGCAGGTAGAGCAGCCGGCGAACAGATCGGTGAGGCAGCACTGGGCCGCCACGCGTCCCTGTCCCGTCAGGCAGCACCCAGCCACCAGGACAACACCGGCCATGCGACGTACGTTCATTGTTCTCTCCTTGCTTGCACGTGCCACCCGTGGAGACCGGCCGGACTCCGGCGACACACGCAAACCTAGGTCGCATCGCACCGCGCACGTGCGGAAAAAAGGCCACACGACTTCATGAATCTTCGCCACCGGGTCGGTACGACCGGCAGCCGCAGCACGACCCTCACAACCGCCGCTGCCGAGCCCGGAGTTCGAAGCGGTCGTAGAGATCGAGCAGCGCCTCGCGGAGATCACCCCGGTGGCTGGCGAAGGCTTCGGGCAGATCCGCATCGGCGATCAGGCCAGCATGGTCGGGCAGCCGGTGCACAATCGCTGCGAGAAGAGCCACTGTCGTAGTCGTGCGGACAACCAGCGGTAGCCCGGTCGGTCGGTGGCTGGTGACCACGAGCCGCACCCCGCGGGTCCGGGCAAGCATCCTCGCCACGGCCGCGACCAGGCCGAGGGTCTCCCAGCCGTCGAGGCACACGACCTGGCCGGCGGTGGCCGAGCAGATCGCCCCCAGGGCGGCCCACGCGTCCCGCCGGCCCCGGAGCCGCAGGCAGCCGGCCAGCAGCCCGTCGTCTGCCAGTTTTGCGGCCATCGCCGTGAGCAGGGTCGACTTGCCTGATCCGTGCGGCCCCTCGATCCCGGCGCCTCCCGCCTGCATGAGCTCCCGGATCAGCGTGGCGATGTCGAGCGGCCGGCCGTCGGCGGCCAGGGGGGGCAGGGTCCCCGGTCGCGTGTGCCGGGTCGTGAAGGGGTTAGGGGGCAGGCTCACGTCCATTCATATTCGGCGGGTGAGAGATTGCTCGAGTGAAGGAGCCGGGGGCGTATGCCTCGGGCGTTCCTGATTGTGGTCCCCGGCGGCTTGCTGCCGCTAGACGCACGTCGAGTCTGCAATGGCGGCGGCGGGGATGTCGCCGACCTCGAAGACATGTTCGGAAACGAAGTCTCGCCCCCCCTCGAAAAACAGCCGCACCCGCACGCACCAGCGGACCTTGACGATCATGCCCTCGTAGGAGAGCGGGCTGCGGGGCAGCAGGTCACCGAAGGCTCCACCGGCCGCCGCCACGACGACCGCCGGCTCTGCGGTGATCCGCTCGAAATGATGGACGCCGATATCCTCTTCCCCCTTGCCCTCGGTGTACCAGAGGATGGATCGCTCAACCGCCCGCACCGCCGGCCCGGCCGCCACGGCAACCTCGTACCGCACGTCGATCGGCTGCAGCGGCTGGTAGCGATGATCGGCATGCGAGAAGTACACGACGATCACGGGCTGCTGGCGGATCGGCTCGCCGGAGCGGTTCATGCACGTGCCTCTGAAGCTGTCCCCTGACGACCGGCCGGCCCGGCCGGATGCACCACGACCGGAAAGTAGCGGGAGAATCCGGGCCAGCGGGAGGGCCGGCCGCGCACGACCACCCGCCAGGAGATCGCGTTATGCTCCGACGCGAAGGAGTGCATGGCGGCCGGCGGCACTCGCAGGGTCGAGCGAACCTCGAACCGAGTTCCGGGCGTGACCTGAACGTCCTGCCACGATTCCAGGGGGCTTCGCCAGACAACAAACCGCTCGATTCGCGTGTCGGTGCCCTGGCGGAAGGTTGCCTGCTCCTCTGCCTCCAGCACAAGCGAGAGATCGCGGAAGGTGCCGGAGCCCCCTTGGGCGAGCAACACGTCATACCGCCCCCCCGGCCGCAACGGGTGGTCGGAAATCTCCACCTGGGTCGTGCCCACGGCGGTGGAGAGGATGAGTTCCCGGATAAACATCGCAATCCCGGTGACGCCGACAACGGCGAAGGGCACGAGCACGACTGCCAGCAGGGGATCGATCCGGCCTCCGAGCAGATCGAGCCCGGCGTTGACTGCCAACACGACGAGGACCGTGTTCCAGAGAACGGCGAACAGGCCAAAGCCCAGGAGCGTCCAGCTCTCGGGACCAGAAATCGGCAGCCGATACTTCAGGACGGTTCCGGGTGAATTGACCAGGTCATCACACGGAGGAACGGCGGGGAGCTTTTCGGCTGCCTGCGTCGGAGACACGAGCCGTTCGAGTGGCAGGGTTCCGCCGGCCGCTCGCCGTTCCTCCGACTTGCCCCAGCGGCCCAGCGACCGAGCGAGCCCGGCCCCGCCAAAGGCAAGCAGGGCTCCGGGCAAGAGCAGGGTGAGTGCCCACATCCACCACTTGTAGCCGCGAGCCAGAACGACGGTTTCCGGTGCGGCTGGGTCGTACCAGCAGGGGAGCTTCTCCCCGAGTTCCATGCCACCGAGCCGGCTGAGGGCCTGGTCGCGGTCACTCGCCACACTGCCCCGCATGGCCCACGCAGTGCGGCTCCCAGCCTCCGTCTCAAACCCGAGCCGCAGGCAGGGTTGCCACGTCGTCCCGGCGGCTGTGATGCGGCGGGCAAGCCCCTTGCCGAGAACAGTGCCCTGGGTTTCGCGAAAGTCGTGGTTGATTCGCCACTCCGGCACGGCGATGCCCGTGACGAGCAGGCCGCCGAACACGAGGCCGGCCGCCACCAGAGCGGCGTGAAAAAGCCCCTCGCCGATCGAGCCCCAGGCCTCCGAGCCGGTCCGGCGATGGCCCCGCTTCTTGGAAAAAAAACGAGGAAACCGCACGCGTTCGCTCCTGGCCCTGGGGCGGCCCGCCGAGGCAGCCACGCGGCCGCCCTGACCGGTTAGTATGCCGCGCCGGGGTCGTGGCTACGAGGCGTTCGAGATCGGCTGTCGGAGAGCGGCTTCGGTGCTCGTATTCGAGCGGAAAAAGCCGATCTTTTCCAGGGCCTTGAAGACCTCTTCGAGCGTCTTCTCACCAAAGTTCGAGATCGACAACAGGTCGGTCCGCGTGCAGTTGAGAAGGTCGTGGACCGTGAAGATACCCCGCTCCTCAAGGCAGTTGGTGGTGCGAACTGACAGTCCGATCTCGGCCGTGCTCATCTCGAGCTTCTCGGTCATCTCGTCGGTCTGCATCAGATCTTTAAACGGAATTCGTGGCATGGGGTCCCTCCCGTGCGGCTGGTGTGGTGTAAAAGCAGCGGCCAAACCCCCTTGGGTCCACGCCGCCGGCTGCGCGGGAATATAATCGAATCCGCATCAACGCGACTACGCGGGGCGATCATTTCCTGCAAGCTGCTGCGTTGGCATGGTTCCGTTCAGGACGGCATTTTTCCGACAAATCCCCGTGTCAATCCCCTCCCTGGCATCCTTGAACGACGCTCAACGAGCGGCCGCGACGCACGTCGAGGGACCGCTGCTCGTGCTAGCAGGACCGGGCAGCGGCAAGACGCGGGTGGTCACGCACCGGGTGGCTCACCTGATCGCCGAGGGAGTGCCGGCCCGGGAAATCGTTGCCCTGACCTTCACCAACAAGGCCGCCGACGAGATGCGGCGTCGGGTGGCCGAGCTCGTCGGCCCGCAGCCTGTGGAGATGGGCACCTTCCACCGGTTTGCCGCCCGTCTGCTCCGCCGGCAGGCCCGCCAGGTTGGGCTGACGAGCGACTACTCGATCTTCGACCCCGACGACTCAGCGGCCGTTCTCAAGCGGGCCGCTAAAAAGCTGGGCTTGTCCCTGACGCACACTCCGATCGACCGGGTGGCCGGCGTCATCTCCCGGGCCAAGAACGACCTGCTGACCCCCGAATCGTTTGAGCCCCACTGGGGCCGCCCGGTGGACGACGTGGCCCGCCGCCTCTGGCCGATCTATCAGGAGCTGCTGCTGGCGGCCAACGCCGTCGATTTCGACGACCTGCTCGTGCACGTGGCCCGGCTCCTGGCAGACGATCACGGCCTGCGGGCCGCGCTCGACGCCCGGCACCGGTTCGTGCTCGTCGACGAATACCAGGACACCAACGCCGTCCAATATTGCATCCTCCGCGGGCTGTCGCTCGACCATCCGAACCTCGCGGTGACGGGAGACCCGGACCAGGCAATCTACGGCTGGCGGGGTGCGAGCATCCGCAACATCCTCGAGTTCGAGCGGGACTACCCCACCGCCAAGGTCGTCACGCTCGAGCACAACTACCGCAGCACCGCGAACATCCTCGGCACCGCCGATCGGCTCATCGCCCACAACACCCGCCGCAAGCCCAAGCGTCTCGTGACGGCGGCCGCGGCCGGAGCGAAGGTGCGGATCGTGCTCGACGCCTCGGGGCAGGACGAGGCAACGCGGATCGCGACAGAGATCGCGGCAGATGTTGCAGCGGGCCGGCGTGGCCCGCGGGACTTCGCGATCCTGTTTCGTACGGCCGCCCTCTCGCGTTCGCTCGAGATCGCGCTGCGGACTGCCTGCGTGCCGTATCAGCTCATCCGGGGGCTCGAGTTCTTCAAGCGGCGGGAAATTCGCGATGTGGTCGCCTGGCTACGGCTCCTGCGAAACCCGCGGGACGACGAGGCCTTTCTGCGGGTGGTCAACGTGCCGCCACGGGGCATCGGCAAGACGTCGCTCGACCGGCTCGCCGCATGGGCCGACGACCACGGCACGACCCGGCTCGAGGCGGCAGCCGCGGCAGACAGGATTGCGGGGATGCCCCGCAAGGCGGCCACGGCGCTGACTGTCTTTGCCCGGCTGCATGCCGAGTTGGGCATTACCGCCGGCCGCGAACGAAGTGTGGCGACGCTCCTCGAGGGTGTGCTCGAGCGGAGCGGCTACCGCCGCATGCTCGCGGAGGATGCTGATGACGATGAAGGCGGTCTTGAACGGCTGGCTAACGTCGAGGAACTCGTAACGGCCGCGCGGCAGTTTGACGAGGCGTTTATCGCGAACCCGGAGATTGCCGGGGAAGACGGGGACCCGCTCGGTGGGTTCCTGGAGACCACGGCACTCGTGGCAGATGCCGACGCCTGGGATGCTGGTGCTGATCGCGTCGCCCTCATGACCTTCCACGCGGCCAAGGGGCTCGAGTTTCCCGTTGTCTACCTCGTCGCCATGGAGGATGGCATCCTGCCGCACGAACGGAGCATCGACCGGCCGGATCAGCTCGAGGAGGAGCGGCGGCTGGTATTCGTGGGGATCACGCGGGCCCGTGAGGAGGTGCACACGAGCTGCGCCCGGATGCGGGACTATCGGGGCACCCGCCGGATCTCGGCACCGAGTGTCTTTCTTGCCGAGATGACCGGTTCCGAGACCGAGGTGACCGGTGAAGAGGCTCCCCCGCGGCCAGTCTTCGACCCCTTCGGTGATGCCGCCCGCGGGGCGGCCGACGAGTTCGCCGACCAGTTCCAAGACCGGCCCACCCCGGCCCCCGAGCTGCGGGTCTTCCGCCCCGACGGCCTGACACTCGACCCCGAGGATTCCCAGGAAGACTCGGGGGGCCGTGCCCAGCCGCCGCGTCGCCCCGAACGCCGACCGGCCGCCGCGATCGAGCGGGCTTCCGACCTGGCGATGCGGATGGCCGGCCCGCCACGGCCGGGCCATCATTTTGCGCCAGGGCAGCGGGTGCGGCATGTCGACTACGGTGAGGGGGTGCTCGAGAAGATCAGCGGCGTGGGCGTTCGCTCGGTTGGCACGGTGGTCTTCGAAGGCTCTGCCGGCACGCGGAAGTTCATCCTCGGCCACGGCGCGGTCGAACCGGTGGATTCGTGAGCCGAGGGAATGGGGGGCGAGGAGCGGATGCCAGGCGGCTCAACCGCCGTGCGCCCGCCACCAGGCGACCGTGGCGGCGAGTCCGCTGTCGAAATCCTGCCGCGGTTGCCAGCCCAGCAGGTCGCGGGCTCGGGAGATGTCGAGAGCCCGCCGCGGCTGGCCGTCGGGCTTCGCCGTGTCCCAGGCAATCCGGCCGGCATAATTGCACGCTGCCGCGACCTTCGCCACGAGGTCACGAATCGCAATTTCCTGGCCGCCGCCCAGGTTGATTGGCAGCGGTTCCTCCATCACCTCCGCGGCTCGCACCACGCCTTCGGCGGCATCGTCGACATGGAGAAATTCCCGCGTGGCAACGCCGGTGCCCCAGCAGACCACCTCAGGGGAGTCGGCCAGCCGGGCCTCCTCGCACTTGCGGATGAGTGCCGGGATCACGTGGCTCGACGCGGGATCGAAGTTGTCGCCGGGGCCAAAGAGATTCACCGGCACCACCACGGCCGACGCGAGCCCGAATTCGCGGTGGTAGCCGTCGAGCATGACGAACACCGCCTTCTTGGCAACGCCATAGGGGGCGTTGGTCTCCTCGGGATAGCCGTTCCAGAGATCCGCCTCGCGAAACGGGACCGGTGCGTGCTTGGGATAGGCACAGACCGTGCCGGTGTGGACAAACTTTTCGATCCCTGCCCGCCGGGCGTGCTCCACGAGGTGGAGCCCCATGGCCATGTTGGCGTAGAAGAAGCGGCCTGGGTGGGCCATATTCGCGCCGATGCCCCCGACCTCGGCAGCCAAGTGGATGACGACGTCGGGCCGGGCCGTCGCGTAGAGCCGCGCCACATCGGCCTCGACGGTGAGGTCAAATTCCCGCCGCCGGGGCACCACGAGCCTCGCTGGCGACACGCCTCGCTCACGGAGCACCCGGCAGACCGCCTGGCCGAGGAAGCCCGCCCCGCCGGTGACTACGATCCGCTTCGTCGACAGGTCGGTCATGGATGATGGCGGAGCAGGGTTCGCTCTTCAGCGGTACGGTAGGCCCGCGTCGTGGCCGGCGTCGCGGAGCACCTGCTCGCGACGGGCCAGTTCCAAATCGGCGTCTATCATCAGGGTCACCAGGTCCTCGAACGACACCCGCGGACGCCAGCCCAGCCGGTCACGGGCCTTGGCGGAGCAGCCCAACAGCAGGTCAACTTCGGCTGGCCGAAAGTAGCGGGAGTCAATTTCGATGAAGTCACGGTAGTCGAGGTCGAGCCGGCCAAAGGCCCGCTCGCAGAACTCGCGGACCGAAAAGGTCTCGTCGGTGGAGATCACGTAGTCGTCCGGCTCCTCCTGCTGGAGCATCAGCCACATCGCCTCGACGTAGTCACCTGCGAAGCCCCAGTCGCGGCGGGCGTCGAGGTTGCCAAGATAGAGTTTCTTCTGGAGGCCGAGTTTGATCCGGGTGGCCGCCCGGCTGATCTTCCGCGTAACGAACGTCTCACCACGCCGCGGACTTTCGTGGTTGAAGAGGATGCCGCAGGAGGCGTGGAGGCCGTAGCTCTCCCGGTAGTTGATGGTAATCCAGTGGGCGTAGAGCTTGGCCACCCCGTAGGGGCTGCGGGGGTGGAAGGGTGTTGTCTCCCGCTGCGGCGTCTCCGCCACCTGGCCGTACATCTCCGAGGACGAGGCCTGGTAGAACCGGATCTGGTAGCCGATGGCGTCCTGGAGGTCGCGGATCGCCTCGAGCAGCCGCAGTGTCCCGACCGCGGTCACGTCGGCGGTATAGGTGGGCTGGTCGAAGCTCACCCGCACATGGCTCTGGGCCGCGAGGTTGTAGACCTCCGTGGGCCGGATCTCTCTGATCAGCCGGGAGAGCCCGTTGCCGTCGGCCATGTCGCCGTGGTGAAGCACCAGCGGCTGCTCCACCTCGTGGATGTCGCGGTAGAGGTGCTCGATCCGTTGGGTGCCGAAGGTGCTCGAGCGGCGGACGAGGCCATGCACCTCATAGCCCTTGTCGAGGAGAAACTCGGCCAGATAGGAGCCGTCCTGGCCGGTGATCCCGGTGACGAGGGCACGTTTTGAGCGGGCTGCCATGCACGGATCCAGGGCGG
>JBBEEF010000213.1:0-1932 GCA_040880915.1 Pirellulales bacterium | reverse complement strand
AGGGCCGGCATCAGTTGGGCGATGAACTGCTCACACTCCACCGTCGACTGGGAGCGGCCGATCCGCGTCTCATCGGCGATGGCGTAAAGCTTGTAGACGGCAGGCTGACGGTTGAGCGCGATTCGGGCAATCTGGGGAGCGATCCACTCAAGGCCGCCGCCCGAACGACCCGTCGGAATGCCATAGGTCCAAAAGATGCGGAGCGTCTGCCCCGACTTCACGAACGTGCCGGTGAAGACCTCGGCCCGGCGGCCGTCGGCCAGTGGAATCATGAGCCGGTGCTCGCTCTCGCCAACCTGGAAGCCGGCGCCGGGATAGCAGCGGTCGGGCGTGTGGCCCGAGGCGTCGTGCGGCAGGGCCGAAACAACAAAGGCCGAAACGCGGGACTTGGACCGCGTGTTTCGATACAGGCGGGAGACGTGCCCTACGGCCCCGGCCCGCTCGAGTTCCTTGGGGTCGCTCTCGAGTTCCTGCTCCGCCTCCCACTCACCAAACCGATCGGGAAACCGGTCTTCGAGCAGTTGCGATGCCTGTTCGAGCTCCGCTCGGGAGGCCGGCGCCCAGCGTTCCGTCAGCATTCCCTGCACCACCGTGACGCCCACGACGAGCATCACGGCCGCTCCTAGCGCTCCAGCGGCCATTCGCAGGCTCGAGTTGTTCACGACAGTCCTCCCTCGTCAACCTTTTCATCCAGCCCGAGCCACAATCTCGACGATCAGGCCGGCTGCGGCGAGGCATACATCCGCCGCACCGGTGTTCCGTCAACCCCGTTGACCACCGCCCCCAAGACCCGCACGTCCATCGAGCGGAGCTTGGCGACTGCCGCCATCACCAACGGCACCCGGCTCGAGTCCCGCATCGTCACCACGAGAGAAACATCGCTGATCTGCCCCAACAGCAGGACGTCGGCGAAGGCGAGTACTGGCCCGGCATCGATCACGACGTGGTCGAAGGAGTCGCGGAAGGCCTGGAGCGCCTTCGCGGTTTCCGGCTTGGAGAGAGCCGTGATCGCAGCGTAGTCGCAGGATCCACCGGTCACCGCAAACAGACCCTCAACTCCGGTCGGCTGCACTGCCTCGTCGCTCGTGATTTCTCCCCGCAGGAGCTCAGGCAGCCCAGCCCGCAGGTCAAGACCGAGGGCCAGGTGAACATTGGGATGCCGCAGGTCGCCATCGAGCAGAAGCGTACGCTTGCCGGAACGGGCCAGGCTCGCGGCCAACTGCGACGCGAAGGTGGTCTTGCCCTCGTGCTCAACGGCGCTTGTCACGAGGATCACCTTGGGCGCCTCGCGGCCAGTCTGCATGAGCACGGTCCGCACCCCATCGACGCACTCGGCCACAAGACCGGGATTCGTCTTGCGGGTGATCCGCGGCACCGTGCCCACCACTCGCAGGCCCATCCGCTGCGTGACCTCGTCGGTGGTGCTGAGCCGATCGCGGAGATACTCAAACGCCACGACCGAGCCGCCGCCGAGCACAACGCCGGCACCGGTCGCCAGCACGGTGAGCATCGTCCGGAACAGCTGGTCGCTCCCCTCCGGCACGCTCGCCTCCTCGATCAGCTCGACTCGATTGGGCATCTGGATGTCGATCTCCGACGTGTTGAGCCGCGCGCCCATCTCGTCGGTAACCCTCATCAGCTGCTCGATCTCCTGCTTGCGGGCCATGAGATCGGCATTGGCGTGGCCAAGCAGCTTGACCTCGTCGGCCACCTTGTCGAAGTCTTTGGTGGTCCCCTCGAGCTGGCGGGCCATGATATCCCGCCGCATCCGGAGCACGATCGGACTCTCAGCTGCCGCCCCGGTTCGCCGGCTGGCCGATTCCATCGACAGCTGGGTGACGATCTGGGGCTTGAGTTCCTCACGCCGCTGCTCGAGCCGCACGAGCATGCTGTCCCGCATCTCTTCGAGCTTCCTGACGGCCGGGTCATTCG
>JBBEEF010000212.1:0-12864 GCA_040880915.1 Pirellulales bacterium | reverse complement strand
GATTCAATACACTCGCAATCGCACAGCCCCCAGCGCGAGCTGGGGGACTGTGACGGGGCGTATGGCCTGGCGTTTCCATGCCAACACGCGGCGATTACTCCCAGCCCCAATCCGCGAGGTTACCCCCGGTGCGGACTCCGGCGGCATGGCAAACGGGATGGCTTTTTAACCCGCCATCCCCGGGCTCGCGCCCCGGGGCTTTTATGAATCCGCTCGCTTGGATGGTGCGGGTGTGCCGCGGGATTCTGCCGCAATAAAAGCCCCCAGCGCGAGCTGGGGGATTCTGATCCCGGTGCTGACTCCGGCGGCATGGCAAACTGGATGGCTTTTTGACCCGCCGTCCCCGGGCTCGCGCCCCGGGGCTTTTATGAATCCGCTCGCTGGGATGGCAGACCCTCGAGCAGCCGCATGACCGCGAGCACCGTCGCCTCGCCGCCCGCCGGCCCCGCGATCACCTGCACGCCCACCGGCAGGCCGGCGCTGCCACGGTCGGTGGCCGCGGCGGCGCGGAGCACCGGATCGAAGGACCAGGGGCGGCCCCGCTCCTCGTCGGGCCGCACCGATGTGACCGGCACGGCGCCGGCCGCGAGATCCAGCAGATTGGCCGCGAGGCAGGGTGCGGCGGCCAGGAAGAGCCTCGCGGCCGTGCCGTGCCGGAGCGCCGGCAAGGCCGACACAGGACAGACCACCGCCTCACAGTCGCCGAGCAGGGCCGCGAATCGCCTCGCGAGGTCGGCTCGCCTGGCGACGAGATTCCCGCGGCCCGCTGCGTTCCGCGGACCGGTCACGAGCAGCCCACGGGCCTCGAGCCGGCGGCCCGCGAGCCGCGCGATGGCGGCGAGGGTCGGCCGCAGCCGGCGAGGCAGTGCCGCCAGCGCGATCAGCCGCCGGACACCGGGCATCGGCCGCACGCCTCCGAAGAGCGTCCGGATGTCGGCACCGCCATCGGCCGCGAGGATCGCCAGGTGCAGCCAGGCGGCCTCCTCGGCGAGTGCCCCGTCGAGCGGCACCATCTCAATGCCGGCAGCTTGCAGCCGCGCCACCGCCTCGGCAACACCCCGGCGAATCGCCGCTGAGGGGGGTATGGGGCCGGAGGTATCCCACCAGCCCACGCGGCGAGGCGGCGGGGCGGATAGAATCCCGCCGGGCACAACTGCCGCGAGCGCGACGGCGAGATCCTCAACGCATCGGGCGAAAAACCCAGCCCGCGGCCGCACGGCCGTGAGGTGGGGCAGCGTATCCAAGGCCCCGCCCTCCCCCAACACGGTCGATCGCGGCATAAGCGTCGCGATCCCGCAGGCATGGGCGGGCTGCCGGAGGCTGCCGGCGAGGTCGGTGCCAACGGCCAGAGCAACGACGCCGGCCGCAACCAGGGCGGCGTCGCCGCCGCTTGACCCACCGGGGCTCCGGGCGGGCGAAAGGGGATGGTTGGTGCGGCCCCAGACGGGGTTGTCGGTCTCGTGCAGATACATCGCCTGTGGCACGTTCGCCTTGCCCACGACAATGGCCCCGGCAGCCCGCAACCGGCTCACGATGTCGGCGTCGGCGAGGTCGGCCACAACGCCGCGGCCGGGAATCCCAAGCGTCGTCCGCAGACCGCGAACGGGGAAGCATTCCTTGACACTCACCGTCACGCCGGCGAGCAAGCCTGATAGCTCGAGCGCCGCCTCACGGGCCGCCTCGACAGGCCGCGGCTGCACGAGGGCATTGAGCAGGGGATGGGTGGCGGCATGCCGGGCAACGTGCGCCGCAAGCACATCCCGCGCCGCCCGGGCATGCCCTGCCGGCCCGCCGCTCACAAGCCGAAGGGGCTCGCGGCCTCTGCCGATTCGATCGCGGTGGCCCACAGGGTGTCGCCGTCGATCGCGAGTCCGGTGACAATCACCATGCCCCCGGGCGACACCTCCGGCTCGGCCCTGGTGAGGACGCTCAGCGGCCTGTCACCCAGCCGCACGTCGGCTCTCCAGTAGGGCCCCACACGCCGGGCCGTGACGAACGTAGCAGCAACCACGACTCCATCACTGCCGCGCTTCGAGAACGTGAGCCAGTTGCTGGTGAGCCGGGCCAGCGGTTCGAACATCTCGGGGTGGGCCGTAAGGCCACGATGCACGTCGGCGACCGGATCGGGCAACGACTCCAAGGGCCGGCCCGAATCAGCCGCCACCCGCTCGAGCATCGCCAACTCCTCCGCGTAGGCCGCGAGGGCTCGATACCACTTCACGCTCAGCGACTTGAACACCGGGTCGGCCGGATCATCGATCGCGGTCACCGCCTCGAGCGCCGCCGCCGCCGCGGCTGCTGTCCGCTCCAGGCCGGCGATGTCGAGCGGCTCCGGCTCCGGCGGAAGTGGCGGGGCGACCGGCTCGGGAGGTGCAGCCGGTGGGTCGGAGTCGTTGAGGAGGGCCATCAGCGGGTCGTCGTCTTCAATTCCGGCATCGGCCGCGAGGGGGGGGTCAACAACGACCAGGTCGGTCAGGTCGGGCTCCGCCGGGGCAGAATCAGGGGCGGGCTCCATCAGTGGATCGGTTTCGGCCAGCTCGGTGGTGTCTGGCGATGCAGCTATGTCTTCGGGATTCCCGAGGATGTCGTCGAGGCTCGGCGCCTTGCCGGCACCACTCGCCGCCAACCCCACGGCTCCGGGCCGAAACTTGGCCGGCACCAGGAAGCTCAGCGAGTCGGGCATCATCGGCGCGACCTGCAGCGGATCCTTGCCAATTGCCCACCACAGGATGGCCAGGACGATCGGGAAGGACAGCGTTCCGCCAATCACAACGCCAATGAGTTGGCCGACCATGCTCGGCTTCTTCCGGCGGGCAGGAGGCTTGGCCGACTTCTGCGTCGCGGGCCGGCCGGTCACCGCCCCGCCACTGTGATCGACGGTCGCCGCGGCGAGCCCGAGCCCACCAACTGTGGCCAGATCGGCTCCTTCTCCGCTCTCGCTTTCGCTCGCGGAGAAAGCGAACGTCTGATCGTCGTCGCCACCTTCCGCCGGGGCGTCTTCTTCCGACGTTGCAAAGGCGAACATATCGACCGCGGATTCTTGGGGTTCCTCGGCCGCGGCAGCCCCCTCATCAAACCTGGCCCCTTCATCGGCGTGCGAATCATCGCCGGTGAACGCCCCAAGGCTGCTCGGGGAAGGAAAGCCGGACAGGCCAGTGCCGATCTCCACCGACGAGTGTCCGGCGAGCAGGCTCGCGGCCTCGTCCTCGGACCCGATGCTGTCGGATTCCGAATCATCGGAATGGAATACGGATAGCTCCGGCCCATCGGGTGTGGATGGGAAATCGTCAACCGACCCGGGGGCACCGAGCCAGGCGTCTATGTCGCTGTCTGCGGCGGCGGCACTGCCCGCCGCCAGTTCTTGCTCGGCGACTCTGTCCGACGCGCTACCCGAGTCCGTAATGCCGAAGGCTTCCAGGCCGGCGGTCGGCTGCTCATCCTCGGCCACCAGCTCTTCGGACGCCACCGGCTCGTCCCCGGCCACCGGCTCGGCGGAGGGCCAGCCGGGAAGCTCGTCGTCTTTGGCTGGCTCGGCATCTGCCGCCGGGGCGTCGTCAAACGAAAACGAGAAGTCACCCGCGAGATCGGGAAGCCCTTCCGCCTCGAGGCCAGCCCACGGGTCGTCGCTGGACTCTGGCTTGTCGTCATCGGCCATCTGGCTCTCTCCGCATGCGGTCTTGAAACCCGACCCTCGGCCGCCACCCGCCGACGCAGGAAACCTGCCAAACGAAGTCTACCATCGAAATTTCGGGGCCTGCTAGCGGCCCCCGAGCGGCCGGCAGCTCAAAGCCCGTGGGCCGGACCATACCGTCGACTCAGGCTCTCCGCCAGCCAGTCGGCCGAGACCGGCCGGCCGGTAACCCGCTCCACGAGCGGTTCACTTTCGAATTGCCGGCCCAGCGAGTGGATTTCCCGCCGCAACCAGTCGAGGAGCGGCCGGAAATCACCCGCGGCAAACTGTGGTTCGAGATCGCCGAGCTGCTCCCCCGCGGCGGCCATCAACTGGGCCGCGTACAGATTGCCGAGGGTGTACGTCGGGAAGTAGCCGATCAGCCCCGCGCTCCAGTGGATGTCCTGGAGCACGCCGGTCGCATCTTCCGGCGGACGGATCCCGAAATCCTTCTCGAACCGATCGCTCCAGGCGGCGGGCAGATCGGCCACGGGCAGGTCGCCATGGATAACCGCCCGCTCGAGGTCGAACCGCAGCATCACATGGAGGTTGTAGGTGACCTCGTCGGCCTCGACCCGGATAAACGACGGCCGCACAACGAGCACCGCCTCGTGCATGGCCGCGGCGTTGGCGTCGGCCAGGGCTGCGGGAAATGCCTGCCTGGCCAACGGAAAGGCCCACTCCCAAAAAGCCCGCGAGCGGCCGACGAGATTTTCCCACAGCCGCGACTGCGACTCGTGGATGCCAAGCGATGCGGCCTCGCCCGGTGGCAGCCCGTACCACTCCCGCGGCAGTCCTTGATCGTAGATGCCGTGACCCGCCTCATGGAGCACGCCGTAGAGCGATGTCGGCAGGAAGCGCTCGTCCCAGCGGGTCGTGATCCGGCAGTCGTCGGGCCCGAGCGAGGTGCAGAAGGGATGGTCGGTGGTGTCGAGCCGACCGCGGGAAAAGTCAAAGCCGATCCGGGCGGCTACATCCTGAGTGAATTGCCTCTGGGCGGCGACCGGATAGGGCCGTTGCGTCAGCAGCGAGTCGTCAGGGCGGCGGGTGGACTCGGCACAGGCCCTCACAAGCGGGACGAGCCGCTCGCGAAGGTCGGCGAATCGCGGCGCGATCGCCCGCCACCGCCCCCCCGGTTCGTAGTCGTCGAGCAGCGCGTCGTAGGGATCGAGGTCGGGACGCTGGCAGGTGGCCTGCTCCCGCTTGAGGGCGAAAACCTTCTCGAGCCAGGGTTCGAGCTGGGGCCACGAGGATTCCGCCCGGGCCGTCACCCAGGCCTGCTGCGCCTCGACGGTCGTCCGGGCAAGCTCTGCGACGAGTCGCGGCGGAAGCCGGGCCTGTTTGTCGAAGTCGTGTTTGAGGAGGCGGATCGTCGCCTGCTCCGCGGGGCTGCCAGCGGTGGCCAGCGGCCCGGCGGCGAGGGCCTCGAGCCGCTCCCCTTGAGCCCGGTCGGTGCGATGCCGATGGACAACCGCCGCGAGTTCGGCGGCCTGGTCGGCCCGCCAGGCTCCCGCCGCCGCCGGCATCATCGTGCGTTCGTCCCAGCCCACGAGCGCGTCCACCGTGGCGAGCATCGCCCCCCGCCGGGCGTGATCGCAGGCGGCGGCGAAGAGTTGGACGGGAGTGGAACCGGTCGGCACGGCTGCGATCCGCGGGGCGGGACTGTCTGCGGTGGCAGACTATGATCCCAGCTTCCGGCTGACAACCGTCGCCGGCCCCGGGAGCTAGCGTCATGCTCGATGTCCTCGTGATCGCCCCCCACCCGGACGACGCCGAGCTAGGCATGGGAGGCACAATCGCCCTCATGCGAGCCCGGGGACTCGCCGTGGGCATTCTCGACCTCACCGACGGCGAGCCCACGCCGCTGGGATCGCCTGAGACAAGGGCCCGGGAGACGGCCGCAGCGACGGACACGCTCAGCGTCGAGTGGCGGGAGAACCTCGGCCTGCCCAACCGCCGGCTGCGGGCGACGCTCACCGCCCGCGGGGCCTTGGCGGGCGTCATCCGCCGCACCCGGCCCCGCTGGCTCTTTGCCCCGCACTGGATCGACGCCCACCCCGACCACGTGGCCGCCACGCGACTCACCGAGGCCGCCCGGTTCTGGGCCAAGCTCACGAAGTGCGACCTGCCGGGCGATCCCTGGCATCCCGAGCGGATCTACCACTACGCGTGTGTCCACCTCCGCGCGGTCCGCCGACCCGCGTTCGTGATCGACATCACCGCCACCGCCGATGCCAAGCGGCGGAGCATCGCCTGCTACGCCAGCCAGTTTCCGCCGACGGCTCCCCGGCCGACCGTGCCGGAGCGGGTGGCTGCGGCCGACGCCTGGTGGGGCGCCCAGATCGGGACGCTTGCTGGTGAACCCTTCTGGTCGCGGGAACCCGTCGCCCTGCGCGGATTCGCCGACTTGATGTAGCCCGGCTCTCCCCGGCCCGCACAGCCTTCCCAGAGTTAGGCCTGCCGCGGGGGGCGGGGGCGGACTTGGCCCGGTCAAGGCGACCTGGGGGGGAAGCCACAGGAAGGCTGCGGTCTCTTCCCGCGGCGGGCCGATACGCCTCTTGGTGGGTCGTGGCACTCGTCCGGAATTTCGTATGGCCGCTCGCGACATCAATGTGATTGCACTCGTCAAGGGGGGGGAACGCTACGTGTTCCTCTACGACGACGACAGCCGCGACGAGGCCCTGCGCACGATCGCCCGGCACGCTGCGAATCCCGACCTCAGCTTTTCCTGGTACGACGCCGCTGTGCTCGGCCAGAAGATCCGCCACAGCGCTCCCCGCCCGCGGCGACTGCGGTTTCAGCCGCGGGCCGACCGGCGGGCCTGACCGGGGCCGTCGCAGGATGCCGTCGCCAGCCCAGCCAGCCTGGCTCGAGATCGACCGCTTCCTGCGGTATCTCGTCGCTGAACGCGGCGCGTCGCCCCTCACGATCAAGAGCTACCGTGAGGATCTCCTCCAGGTCGAGGAATTCCTGCGGTCGGCCGCCTGCCATCGGCCGGCCGAGGCCACGAGTCCGATCCTCCGCCGCTTCGCATCCGGGCTCCATGCCGCCGGCTACGCTTCATCTACGGTGGCCCGCAAGCTCGCCAGTCTGCGGAGCTTCTATGCCTTCGGCCAACGCGAGGGCTGGGTGCGGACCAACCCCGCCAAGCCGCTTCGCAGCCCGCGCCGGTCCCGCAAACTGCCGAAGTTTCTCACTGGTGACGAGATCGCCCGCCTGCTGGCCGCCCCCCGCCCCGATGCGGCCGGTGGTGTCCGCGACCGCGCGATCCTCGAACTCATGTATTCCGCCGGTGTCCGCGTCCGCGAACTGGTGAGCCTCGATGACGGCGATCTCGATCTTCGCAACGGCACGGCGCGGGTCCGCGGCAAGGGCCGCCGCGAGCGGCTGGGCGTCGTGGGGTCCCATGCCCGCCGCGCTCTGCGGGCCTGGCTGACGGCCCGGCCAAACACGGTCGCCGGGCGGGCACCGACGGGCCGGCCGCTGTTCACCAACAAGCTCGGGGGGCGGCTGTCGGTTCGCGGCATCGCCCGGCTGCTCGAGAAGCACCTCGCGGTCGCGGGTCTTGCCGGCCGGGCGAGCCCCCACACCCTACGGCACAGTTTCGCCACCCATCTCCTGGACGCCGGCGCCGACATTCGCAGCGTGCAGGAACTCCTCGGCCACAAAAGCCTCGTCACCACGCAGATCTACACCCACGTGACGACCCGCAAGCTGCTCGAGGCCTTCGACAAGGCCCACCCGCGGGCGCGGTAAGGCAAGCAACCGTGCCCACACGGCAGACCGCCCGGGCCATGCTATCGGCAACTACACCAGCCCGCGGCGAACGGCCCACACGGCCGCCTGCGTGCGATCGCCAACGGCGATCTTGCGGAGGATATTCTGCACGTGCTCTTTCACGGTCTCGACGCTGATCGTGAGCGACTGGGCGATTTCCTTGTTGGAGAGTCCCAGGGCCATGTGCCGCAAGACCTGCGTCTCCCGCTGGGTCAGCGGGATGTCCGGATCGGGCGTTGCCAGCCGATTGGCCATCGTCGTAGCCACCCGGCGGAGTTCCCCGGCCCGCATCGGCAACTGCCCCGCCGCTGCTCCGGTGATCGAGTTGATGAGTTCTGCCCGCGTGCAGCCCTTGAGCATGTAGTCGTGGGCACCGGCGGCGACTGCCCGGGCGACATAGGTCGGATTGTCGAACGTGGAGAGCATCACGCAGCGGACGCCCGGCGTCTCCGCCCGGATCCGCTCGAGGGCCGCCAGCCCGTCCTTGCCCTGCATCCGGATGTCGAGGAGCACCACGTCGGGCTTCATCTTCTTGGTCATTTTCACCGCCTCATCCCCACTGGCGGCTTCGCCGACGATCTTCACCTCGGACCCGGCAAGCAGGCTCACAAGACCGCGGCGGACAACCTCGTGATCGTCGGCAATCACTACTTTAATTGGCATGGCGGAGTAACTTCCGGCAGCAGGCCGGCATCCTGGGGGTCATGAAAGGTAGCCCGTGGCTTCCGGCGTCTGATCCGCTCAGAAGCGATCGGGGTCATAGCGAAAATATAACAGGTCAAAAAATTTGATTCAATGACCAAAGCTATACCGGGCGAAATCCTACCCGATTCGCCCCGGGTGTGAGCGTCCCCGCAGATGGGGAGGTTCACTCCCTCGGCCTTCACCAGAAGGATAGGCCGGTCAGGCCGCGTGTCGAGCATCGTGGCACGGACACGTGGGCGATCCCGCCCGAGTCAGACCGTGTCCCCCACCGCGTGCGCCCGCATCCGCTCGAGCATCGGCCCTGCACCCGCCGCGAGCAGACTCTCAGCCACACGCCGGCCGAGGGCCTGGGCGGCCGGACCATCGCGTGTTGCCACTGCGTCCTCGGCCAGCACGTTACCGACGGCGTGGTCGGTCTGTTCGAGGACACGAGCCCCGAGCCGCAGACTGCCATCCGGGTCGAGCCGCGCCCATCCGGCGACTGGTGCGAGGCAGCCTCCGGCCAGTTCCGCAAGACAGCTGCGTTCGGCTCGCACGGCCAGGTGAGTTGCCACGTCGTCGAGCGGCGCGATCGCCTGCCAGGCCGCCTCGTCGCCGGCCCTGATCTGCAGGCCAAGCGCCCCCTGCCCTACGGCGGGCCAGAAGTCAGGCGGCGCGAGGATCGCCGTGATCCGTCCACCGAGCCCGAGCCGCTCGAGGCCGGCCGCGGCGAGCACCAGACAGCGGTAATCGCCCGCATCCAACCGCGTGAGCCGCGTGTCGACATTGCCGCGGATCGGCTGCACATCGAGGTCGGGCCGAGCGGCCTTGAGCTGGAGTACCCGCCGGATGCTCGACGTGCCCACGCGGGCGCCGGCCGGCAGCGTGGCAAGCGTGTCGCCGGGCCGGCCCACCAGCACGTCGAACGGCGTGGCCCGCGCCGGCACGCAGGCGATCTCGAGCCCCGGCACGGCGGCGGTAGGCATGTCCTTGAGGCTGTGGATCGCGACATCGATCCGGTCGTCGAGCAGGGCCCGTTCCAGCTCCCGCACGAAGACACCGTCGCCGCCGAGCATAGCCACCGGCATGTCGCCCCGGGCGTCGCCGCGGGTGGAGATCGTCTCCACAACAACGTCACGACCAAGCCCTCGGAGCCGGTCGACGATCTGACCGGTCTGGGCGACCGCCAGGCGGCTGCCTCGGGTTCCGATGCGAAGGGGGGTGCTCATGGGTGATGCGGCTCGCGGTCGTGTGACGTGGTGCGGTCGGCCCGGGCGACCACCGCTGAATACACCACTTCGGCGCCGGCGGCCAGGAGCGCCTGCCGACAGGCCTCCAGCGTGGCACCGGTCGTGGTGACATCGTCCACAAGGAGCACCCGTCTGCCTGCCGCAGAGCCGCCCGCCCGAAAGGCACCCCGCACGTTGGCCGGCCGCTCTTCAGGAGGCAACTCGTTCTGCATCCGCGTGGCCCGTGTTCGCCGCAGCAGGCCGCGGCAGGGGAGCCCGAGCCCCGCCGCCACGTGGCGGGC
This sequence comes from Pirellulales bacterium, assembly GCA_040880915.1. Classification (GTDB taxonomy): domain Bacteria; phylum Planctomycetota; class Planctomycetia; order Pirellulales; family UBA1268; genus QWPN01. The sequence continues at coordinate 3,202 of JBBEEF010000212.1, read as the reverse complement.
GAGCAGGTCGGCGCTGCTCGCACCCCGGGCCGCGCGGCGGAGCCAGTGCATCGGCACCGGCACGACGAGATCGATCGCCCAGTCGGCGAAGCTGCCGTGGTGACGGCGGACGAGGAGCGTCGCCAGTCCCGCCGCATGCCACTCGCCGCCGGGCCGCTTCGTGGCGAGCACGGCGGTGCGGACGTCATCTGTGTACCCGGCGAGCACCGCGATCCCGCTTGAGCCGCGGCGACCCTGGCACCTGGCACAGGCCGCCGTGTCGGCTCCAGGCTCGCCGCACCCTGGGCACCGCGGCGTGTCGCCAGAGAGCCGCCGGCTGCACGCGTCGCAGACCAGGCCCTGGTTCGAACCGCCCTCGTTCGAACCGCCCTCGTTCGAACCGCCCTCGTTCGAACCGCCCTCGTTGGCCTCCGCCCGGCAGAACAGGCAGCGGGGTGGGTAGAGCAGGTCGAGGCCACGGCCGGCGAGGCTGCCCGCACCACGACCCAGAAGAGCCAGCCAGGCCATGCGAATCCTGTCTCCCGGCCAAAAGGCGGGCCCGCGTCCAGGATTGACGCTCGGCCGGGCCGCCCGGTACCGTCCGCCCCCCGCGAGGGCGGCTCCAGATCTTCTCTATCCTCGTCTCCACCCGGGCGGCGTCAAGCATCGATGCTCATCGACCGCTACATTGGCCGTGCCCAACTCCACGCCTTCGTGGTGGTGTTTGTGAGCCTGGCCGGTCTGTACTTCGTGTTCGACGCCTTCACGAACATGGAGGAGTTTATCACTCATGCCGCCGAAACCGGTGGCCTCCTCAAACTCATCGGTTCGTACTACGGCGGACGCATCGTCTGGTTCTTCGACGTGACCAGTCCGATCATCTCGCTGGCCAGTGCGATGTTCGCGCTCTCCTGGCTCGAGCGGCACAACGAGCTCACGGCCCTCCTGGCCGCTGGCGTGAGCCGCTGGCGGATCGCCCGGCCCGTGATCGTGTTTGCCGCCGGCGTGAGCATCTTGGCAGCGGCCAGCCGTGAGTTGGTCTTGCCCGCCGTGCGAGAGGCCTTCGCCCGCAACGCCCAGGACCTCGACGGCAAGGCGCTTCAGTCCTTTCAATCGCGATACGATCACCGCACCGACATCCTCTTCCGCGGACGCGGCGTGCGGTCGGCGACGGCCTCGATCGACTCGCCAAGCCTCCTCATGCCGCCGCAGCTGGGTGAATTTGGGCCGCAGATCACGGCCAGCCGAGCGATCTGGAAACCGGCTGCCGACGGGCGGCCCGCGGGCTATCTCCTCAAGCAGGTTCACGAGCCAGTCGGCATCGACGGCCTGCCGGCCATGGAACTGGGGGGCAGGCCGGTGGTGTTCACGAAATCCACCGCCCAGTGGCTCAAGCCCGGCGACTGCTTCGTGGTCAGCGACGTCACCTTCGAGCAGATGATCGGTTCGGCGAACTGGGGCCAATACTCGTCGGCCGCAGAGCTCATGCGGGCGATCTCGAATCCGAGCCTCGGGGTGGCGAGCGACATTCCGCTCCGGGTACACGCCCGATTCACCGCCCCCCTGCTCGACATGGGGCTGCTCCTGCTGGGCGTTCCGCTGGTTCTGGGGCCAAGCCGCCGGGGGGTTTTTGCGGCCGTGGGCTCGTGCGTGGGCATGACGGTGGTCTTCTTTCTGGTCGTGATGGGCAGCCATGCACTCGCGCTCGGCGACGTGATCAGTCCGTCGCTCGGTGCCTGGCTGCCGCTGCTCGTGCTTGGCCCCCTTGCCGCCTGGGCCGCCGAGCCGATGTGGCGGTAGCGGGCCCGTGCCAGAGCCTGGAACGCCTGCCCGGGCCTGCAACGCCTGCCCGGGCCTCACAACCCCACACGATCCTCACGGACCGCCCAATCGGCAGCGTTCCCCGTATCCATCCCGGTTCGCCAGGCCTTTTCTCTTCACCCGGTCCACCCGGCTTGCCGATGACACTGGTGCGGGTGGGAGCCCGCCCGACCGGCGGGAAGGCCGGCCAATTTCCTCCAGGCAATGGAGTGCCATCATCATGCGAATCAACACCAGCCGGTTCGGACGCATCGACGTCGACGCCGGCGACATCATCCGGTTTCCCAGCGGCCTGCCCGGTCTCGAGGACTGCCGGGAGTGGGCTCTGCTCGCCGACTCGACCAACGACGCCCTCGGCTGGCTGCAGTGCACCACCCGCGGCGACATGGCACTCGCTGTTGTGAGCCCTCGCCGGTTCGTGCCCGACTACCAGGTTCGCATCCCGCGGAGCGAGCTGACCCCGCTGGCGATCAGCGACATCAGCCAGGCGCAGGTCGTGGTGGTGGTCGGCAAGACCGGCACCACCCTCACGCTCAATCTCAAGGCGCCAATCGTCATCAACCTCGAGGCCCGCACAGGCCGTCAAGTCGTCGCCAGCGGCGAACTGCCGCTGCAATACGAACTCACCATCAACCGCCAGCCACTCAGGAAGAGTGCATAATCCATGGTGTCGGGTGACGCGGAGCGTCGCCCAGCCGTACAGGATCAGGAAGGGATCAGCGATGCTCGTGCTCTCCAGACAACGCGACGAAAGCATCATGATCGGCGACAATATTGTCGTAACGATCGTGGACATTCGGGGAGACAAGGTTCGTCTCGGCATCAATGCGCCCTCGGAGATCCCGGTCCACCGCCAGGAGGTCTACGAGGCGATCCAGCGAGAGAACCTGCGGGCCGCCCGTCTCGAGCCAGGCGACACGGAGAGCATCGGCCGGTTCACCAACCGCGGCCCCGGCCGTCCTGACGGCCCGGCGAAGCGGTAGGCCCGGAACGACCCTTGCTACGTCGCCTTTCGAAGGGGCGACATCAAGGGTTTTCTGCGGGTCAAGGGGAGGGGTTGCCTCGTGCTAGCGAGCCGGCCTCGCAAGCGAGCGAAGCAAAGGATGCCGACGCGAAGCTTGCGCGGAGTGAGAGCAGGCAGAATCGCGATCCCATTCGGCTCAGCGTGTGCGGCATAAAAGCCCCCTGCGCGAGCTGGGGGACTGTGACGTAGCGCAAACTAGACACTGCCAGGCTCAAGCGGTGTCGTGTACCCGGGGCAGCATAACCGGGGTGGCGTCGGGTGGCATGGATAACGGGGTGGCCTTTGTTCCCGCAGTCCCCGGGCTCGCGCCCCGGGGCTTGTATGGGTCAAGGGGAGGGGTTGCCTCGTGCTAGCGAGCCGGCCTCGCAAGCGAGCGAA
>JBBEEF010000211.1:0-12946 GCA_040880915.1 Pirellulales bacterium | reverse complement strand
GTCCCCGGGGCGGGGACAGTCCCCGTTTTCTGTACCCGGCCTGATGAGCGAGTGTGAAGGCTACTCGCCGGCGGGAGCGGGAAGGGGCTCGGTCAAAAGGAGCGTCACGCTCACGGCGTTGAACAGGGCGTGGAGCAGGATGCAAGGCACAATCGAGCCGGTGCGGTGAGCGAGAAACCCAAGGACGATGCCCAGCGGGAACAGGGGCACATAGGCCAATCCCTGCCCCTGATGGGCCAGCGCGAAAGCGGCTGCTGAGATCCCGATCGCCCAGGTGCCATCGGCCTGCGGCAGGATCTTCTCGAGCCAGCCCTGGATCAAGCGGCGAAAGAAAAACTCCTCGGCCACCGGAGCGGCCACGACCGCCGTGACCACGACGAGCCCAACGGCAATCGCGTCTCGCCGCGCGGCGAGAAACTCGACCACCGGGTGCGTGTAGGGCACGAGCACCGCAAGCCAGGCGGCGAGTGCCAGGAGGGGCGGGATCACGAGCACAAGGGCCGCCACCGCGAGCCGGCCGTCGTCGGCGAGCCGGCCAGACACAAAGCCCAGATCGGCCACGGTGGCACCACGGGCCATGAGCCAGGCGATCGCGACCGTCATGGCGAGCGAGACCAGCATGATATTGCCGGCGAGTTGGGCATCGAGCGGCGGCGACTTTCCCAGGGCAGCACCCACGGCTGTCGCGATCACCAGTCCCAGCATCACGATCACAAACACGTCGCTCCCATCCCACGGCACCGGCCGCTGCAGACGCCGCTCGAGCAGGGACTGCCCGTAGCGAAGCCGGCCCACAATCAGCCCCGTCACCCAGAGGCAGGCGACCACCGCGAGGCCGCATGCCCCCACCAGCCAAGCGGGGGTGTCGGGCGCGGCAGCGAGGTCGGTGGGCATGGGGCGAAGAATAGCCGGGGGGAAAACGCCAAGCGTCTGGCAGGCTACCGCACCAGGCTGCGAGCCGCCCAGAGATATTCAAGCCCTGACCAGACGGTTGCTACGACGGCAGCCCAGGTGGTCCAGGTGGCGGCCGTGGAAAGCGGCATCGTGAAGGGCGTCGCCGCAGGCCAGGCGCGGGCGGCAAGCACAAGGGCCACTGCGGCACACTGGAGCACCATCTTCACCTTGCCGCTCCAGGCGGCCGAGAAATCGGTGCCGACCCGTTCCATCTCGGCCCGGATCGCGGTCACCACGAGCTCGCGGACCACGACCACGACAGCCATCCAGGGAAGTATCGGCCCGGTCGGGGCGGCAAGCATGATCACCGCGCCGCACACAAGCACCTTGTCGACGAGCGGGTCGAAGATTCGGCCGAGCCGGCTCACCTGCGAATACCGGCGGGCGTACCAGCCATCCACCCAGTCGGTGGTGGATGCCACGAGGAAGGCGACGGTGGCGGCCAGGTCGAGCCGCCACTCGATGAGCACAAAGACCACGATCGAGAGCACGAGCCGCGTGAAAGACAGGATGTTGGGGACGGTCCAGACCCGGCTGAGATCAGACGACGGTGTCATGGTCGATCGAGCTCGAGGGCAGCGGAGGTGAGGGCTTACCCATTGTCCGCGGGCGTTGCCGGCACGCCGGCGAGGTCGTAGCCGGCAGCGGCCACGATCTCAACCGGGATGATTCGGCCGGTGAGCGGGCGGCCCGGGCCGCTGCCGGGCGCGGTGACATACGCCAGGCAGTCGATGTCGGGGGCGTCGGCCGTTGTGCGGCCGAGCCATACATCCGCCCGCTCGGCCGACGGGCCGTCGATGATCACGTCCTTGATCCGGCCCACCTGCCGGCGGGCGTGGTCATGGGCAATGCCCTGCTGGAGTGCCATCAGTTCGTCACGGCGGGCGGCCTTCTCCTCCTCGGGAAGATGCCCGTCGAGCCGGGCCGAGGGAGTGTCGGTTTCGAGTGAGTAGGGGAACACACCGACCCGCTCAAACCGCCAGGTTCGGGTGAAGTCGAGCAGCTCCTCGAACTGCGGCCGCGTCTCACCGGGGAAGCCGGTGATGAATGTGGTTCGCAACACGAGCTCGGGGATCGCCCCGCGGAGCTTGCCGAGTAGTTCTTCGGTGGCCGCCCGGTTCACCCGTCGCTGCATCCGCTTGAGCACAGGGTCGCTCGCGTGCTGGAGCGGCATGTCGAGGTAGGGGAGGATCTTGGGGCTGGCAGCGATCGTGGCCACGAGCCGGTCGCTGAAGTGAATCGGATACAGATACATGAGGCGGATCCACTCGACCCCGTCCACCTGCTCGAGCGCGGCGAGGAGCTCGACGAGCCGCGGTTCACCATACAGGTCGATGCCGTAGTACGTGGTGTCTTGGGCCACGAGCACAAGCTCCTTGACGCCGTCGGCGGCAAGCTCGCGGGCCTCGCGGACCACCTCCTCGATCGACTTGGTAGCGTGCTTGCCCCGCATCCGCGGGATCGAGCAGAAGGTGCAGGTCCGGTCGCAGCCCTCGGAGATCTTCAAGTAGGCGACGTGGCGGGGAGTGATCCGAAGACGGTGGGAGTCGTCGAGGGCCCGGGCTGGGGCGGGGCGAAACACGCTCCGCTGGTCGACGAGCCCGCCCACGAGCCGCTCGGCTGTCTTGGCCACCTCGTCGCGGGAGAAGACGCCGATCACGGCGTCGAGGCCGGGCAGCTCGTCGAGCAAGCCCTCCTTCTGCCGCTCGGCGAGGCAGCCGGCCACGATCACGCCCCGCGTGCCGCCGGCCCGCTTGAGGGCGAGCATCTCCTCGATCACGCCATACGACTCCCGCCGCGAGGCGTCGAGGAAGGCGCACGTGTTGACGATCACAAGGTCGGAGCCGGCCGCCTCCGGCACAAACTGCCAGCCGTCGTCTCGCAGCAGGCCGAGCATCCGCTCGCTGTCGACGAGATTCTTGGGACAGCCGAGCGTCACGAGCGAGAAGGTGCCACGGCGGGTAGCCGGATCACCGGGGGCGATCACAGGCAGAGGGCCGGCGGTGGTGCCGCAGGAGCCGGCGGAGTCGACGATCGGAAGGCTGTTGCTCACGTGGTCACCGTCCGCGTGGCGATCAGCCTGTCGAGTTCGGCCCGCAGGCGGGGGAGAATCTCGTCATACCGGTAGGCACCGAGTTCCGCGCTCCCTTTTTTAAGATTCACGTGGGTGGGGCCGCACCACAGGCCGAGGTCGGCGTCATCGGTTTCGCCCGGGCCGTTCACCCGGCAGCCCATCACGGCGATCGTGATCGCGTGGTCGGCGGCGTAGGCGGTCATCTCCTTGACCTGCTTTGCCAGGTCGATGAAGGCCTCGTTCTCGACCCGCGAGCAGCTCGGACAGGAGATGATGTTGAGCGTCGAGAGGCCGTAGTCGACCACGCTGCGAACCCGCCCCGCGGCGATGTCGGCCAGGATCTGGTTTGCCGCCACGATCTCCTGCGGCTTGTCGGCGTTCGACACGGTGAGCGACACGCGGACGGTGTCGCCGATGCCCCGCGAGATCAGCTGCTCGAAGGCGATCCGGGTCTTGATGATCCCATCGGGGGGCATGCCCGCCTCGGTCACGCCCAGGTGGAGCGGCACATCGGGCCGCTCGGCGGCAAACCGGCGATTGACCTCGATCACCTTGCGGGGATCGGAATCCTTGAGCGACACGCAGTAGCGGGTGAAGCCGATCGAGTCGAGCAGTTCGCAGTGTTCAAACCCGCTTGCGAGCATCGGCCCGAGCGAGTCGTCGGGGGCAAACTGGTCTTTCTTGGTGGGATCCACGCTCCCGCAGTTGACCCCTACGCGGAGGGCGCAGTCGTGGGCTGCGGCCACCTCGGCGATCCACCTGACCTTGTCCTGCCAGGGCTTGGTGGGCTCGTGATGGTAGAGGTGGCCGGGGTTGTAACGGAGCTTGTCGACGTGGGGGGCCACCTCAATGGCGAGACGGTAGTTTTCCTGGAGGTCGATCGCGAGGTTCGCGGCTGTGCCGGAGCGGATGGCGGGCAGGGCGGCGGCGTCCTTCTTTGAGTCAACTGCGATCCGTACCACTCCCGCTCCGGCGGCGTGCAGGGCATTGACCTGCTCGAGCGTGGCGGGAATGTCGGAGGTGTGGGTGGCGGTCATGCTCTGAGATGCGATCGGGTGGCCCCCGCCGATCATGATCGACCCGATCCGCACTTCCCGCGTCGGATTTCTCTGCAACTCGACCACGACCTCGCCTCACGACAGACTTGTGTTTCGGCCGCCGGTTACGCTTCCGGCAAACGCTCCTCAACGATAGCAGACACCCTTTCCCGCGGCGACCACGACCCATGCGGTACGAGCCAGTCCTCCATATCGTCCTGGTGGCTCCCGAAATTCCTCCCAACGCCGGCAATGTGGGGCGAACCTGCGTGGCGATCGCGGCCAAGATGTGGCTGGTGCGGCCGCTGGGCTTCAGCCTCGACGACTACTACCTGCGGCGGGCCGGGCTCGATTATTGGGAGGAGCTCGAGTGGGAGGTGGCCGACGACTGGGAGGCCCTCTGTGGACGGCTCGACGAGTCGGGGGCCGGCCGGAAGTGGCTGTTCTCGGCGCGGGCCACGCGGCCCTACACGGAGGCTGCGTTTGCCCGCGGCGACGTGCTTGTGTTCGGGAGCGAATCGGCCGGGCTGCCCGCGGCGGTCAAGGCGGCCCATGCCGACTCGCTCCTGACGATTCCCTCCCGCCCGGAGGTGCGGAGCCTCAACCTCGCCAACTCGGCGGCGATCGTGGCCTACGAGGCACTGCGGCAGTGGGGCTAAACCTCCACCCCGCAAGGCCTGCCGCCAGTATTGTCACTCGCCCACCGCCACCGCCTGGTAGAGCGGCAGGTGGCGGTAATACACCTCGAGCATGTATGTGAGGAAGCAGGTCGTGAACAGCCGGCCGCCGATGTGGCCCCACTTGTCGAGGGCCGGATCCCACGAGCCCGCCTCGGGGCCCTTCTCGACCTGCTGGGCGGGCACCACCTCCCGCATCCTGCCGTTCCACCGGTCCCAGGCCGTGCCTCCCACGTTGTGAACCACCTGCGTGATGTAGTACCACGCATACACATCCTTGTCGTTTTCAAAGTCGAGAAATTTCTCCCCCATCACGTGCTCGATACCCGCAGCGATCCGCCGGTCGTCGCGGCCCCAGCCGAGAAACTGTCGGGAGAGCAGCCCCTCGGCCGTGACCGCCGCTGTGACCCCCGTGGGCGGACGCTGGGGTGAGTCGAGCCGGTAGCCGTAGCGGCTGCCTCCATCGACTGACACGGTGTCGAGAAACGACGTGATTCGGTCGAGCGCCTCTCCTGGCACGGAGAGGCCGGCCATCTCTCCGCTCTTGAGGGCCATCATGTACCAGCCGGTCACCGACATGTCGCCCGGTTCCCGCGGCGCATACCGCCAGCCGCCGTTGGCTCCCTGGGCGGCAAGCGAGTACTCGAGAGACCGCCGTGCCTGATCCACAAAGGCCCGGTCTTGGGTCATCCCCACGAGCTCGCAGAGCGCGAAGGTGGCCTGGGCGTGGGAGTAGAGGGTGTGATGGGAGGGTGACCGCAGATCGAACGTGCCGTCGGGGAGTTGCCTGGCAAGGAGCCCCTTCCATCCTTTGGCGACCGTCTCCTTGTGGCGGCCGGTCGTGGGCGTGTTGCCCGCTCCTTGGTAAGCGAGCAGGGCCATGGCGGTGGCGGCGAGTTGGTTTTCCTGGGAGCCGCCGTCGACGTACGGGCCCTGAAGGCTCCAGAGGCCGTCCTTCCCCTGCTGTTTGGCGATCCAGATGAGGGCCTTCGCCACGGCCGCCTCCGTGGCGTCGCTACCGCCGAAGGCCTTGACGAGCGCCTCGCGGCGGCCCTCCTGCCGGCCGTCGAGCAGCGAGCCAAGCGGCACGTTTGCGGGCACCGCCGCGGCGGTGGCCCCCACGCCCGTTTCGACCAGCTCTGCCACCATGATGGGCGCCGCCACGGGCTCTTCGACAACGGGCTTATCGGGTTCGACAACCTCCGGCTCGGGCTCCTCCAGCGGCTCCTCTGGGGCGACGATCTGCACGCCCTTCTCTTCGTCCTCGACAACTTCGTCGGATGCCCAGGAGAGATCGATCTTGATAACGCCGTCGTCCTGTCGCGGATAGAAAACCAGCGCGAGCACGAGCAGGACCACGACATGCAGCGACAGGCTGGCGGAGAAGGGAGGGCTCTTGCGAACCCAGTGGTCGAGTCGCTGCCCCAGAGAACGCGGCTCGTCATCCGCCGGCGTGTTGGCTGGGCCGATCCGGCCGGCGATACCGGGACTCGGTGGCACGTCACCCACAACCGGCATGCCGGGCACTGGCTCGGGGCCGGGTGGTGCCGTGGGTTTTTCCCATGGCAATCCGCCGACCAGCGTCTTTGGCTGGCCCGACGGGCGGTGCCCCGACGGCGGCGGGGGCATGGGTGGCATCGAGTGGCGTCCGAATATGCGGTTCGTCGGGCCTGTTCCGCCCCTGGGCTTTCCTTCGGGAGTGCCCTCAGCTATTATTCCGATGTGAGTCGTCGGCACGCCAGCCGAGCTTGCACCGGGGCTTCCCGGTCGCAAGGCATATCCGACGCACTTTGACAATCTAAACGTCGCGGGGTGGAGCAGCCCGGTAGCTCGCGAGGCTCATAACCTCGAGGTCGCAGGTTCGAATCCTGTCCCCGCCACTTTACGCCCGCAGGGCCATCCATGGCCCCTGCGGGCTTCTTTTTTGCGCGGCATCCTGCCGCGTTTACGCCCGCAGGGCCATCCATGGCCCCTGCGGGCTTCTTTTTTGCGCTGGCTTCCTGCCGCGTTTACGCCGGCAGGGCCATCCATGGCCCCTGCCGGCTTCTTTTTTGCGCTGGCTTCCTGCCGCGTTTACGCCCGCAGGTTCACCCCCGGGTGATCGACGCCGCGAAGGGCCTGACGCGCAGCGAAGCCGAGAATGCCTACTCGCTCTCGCTGGTCAGGCACGGCACGCTCCAGGCCGCGACCAGAAGGACGCGATCTGGGGCATCTGCCAGAACTATTACGGGCTGGACGACCGGATGACGCCACCTGGACCGGGGCTGAAATCAAATCCTGCCGCAGGCTGGCGTCGCTCTTGGACGTGCCGCTCGTTACGACCGCCCAGAACGTTGTACCCGTGGCTGTGACTGCGGGCGACAAGATCGAGGGACTACGCCAGCGGGCCTCGGGACGTCGTCCCGCCACCGCGGAAGCACCGGCATCGGTACCACGGCGTGTTTGTGCCGAATCACAGGCTCAGGCGGGCGGTCACGGCGCTGGCCATCGGCAACGTCGGCAAGCGACCCGACGCCACGGCCGGCCGGCATGGCGGCGCCGGTCACGGCACCGGAGGCTGCTGCAATGCGAATTAAAAAGGCCCGCTCGCACGACACCTCACGGATTGCGTGGGTGAAACTGATGGCGCGGGTGGGGGAGGAGTTTCCGCTCGAGTGCCCAGCGTGTGGCGGCGACAGCCGGCTGGGCTCGGAGAGACTCCGCACGGTCCCCAGAAAAACGCCACTCGGGGGGAAGGCATGTGTTCCGGGCACCGCCTGTTCGGGACCAGGAGACGGGGCACTCAGCTCCCGAGCCGCTCATCAACCCGACAATGGTTGCGGACGTGTCATTGACCGGCCTATCCCCCGCCCGGCACGGGGTTCTTCGTCTCCATGCCGCCAGCAGTTGCTTTGAAAAGGTATATTTTCTATCCTCTGTAGAGCCGCTGGGAGCGCGCCGAGTGGAGTTCGCGTTCGACCCCGACAAGAGCGACGCGAACGCCAAAAAACACGGCATCGATTTCGTTGATGCCCAGCTTCTGTGGCACGACGACATGCTGTTCGAAGTTCCCGCAAGAACCGTCGGCGGGCCACGATGGCTCGTGGTGGGCAGGATCTCCGACAGGCATTGGTCAGCGGTGATCACCCGTCGAGGTGACACGTTTCGAATCATTTCAGTCCGCAGGTCTCGACCCGAGGAGATCAAGCTTTATGAAACGCTCGAGTAAGATCAGTTCCACGGAGTTCGATCTGGCATTCGACACTGCAAAGGATGTGTCTGGTGCCTTGGACACGGGCAAGGCCCGACGGCCGCTTCGTGAGCAGCGAAGGGTGAACGTGGACTTTCCGGCCTGGATGATCGAGTCACTCGACCGAGAGGCGGGGCGACTCGGCGTCACTCGCCAGTCAATCATCAAGGTGTGGATTGCCGAGCGGCTCGCCGCTGCAGCGGGGACGTAGACCGCTTGATTTCCAAGCAGTTTCGATCGGCTTCCGAAGCAAGCAGATCTACAGGCGGGAAGCCTCGCGGTCGCTAAGGATAAGGATCGCCCGGTCAAACGCACTTCGGCAACGGTCTTCCGGCTGCCGAGTGACTCGTGAGCCTCGGGGAGAGCGGCCTGGGCGTCCGGAGGCTCAAGGCGGCGAGATTCCCCGCTCCGAAGCTGCTCGACGAATTCGACTTCACGGCACGGCCGCCTGCTCCCAAGGGCGGAAGGTGAGGTTCTTCCGGGTGACCGAGCTCGTCACCCTGCTGCTCGAGGCCAAGGAGGAGCGACAACTGCTCCGGCTGCGTCAGCAACTTGTAAAGCTCGACCTTCTCATCCTCGACGAACTCGGCTACGTCCCGGCGAGCAAGGCTGGGGCGGAACTGCTCTTCGATGTCATCGCCACCGCGTACGAACGCAACAGCCTGATCGTCACGACGAACCTGCCCTTCGAGAACTGGACCGAGGTTCTCGGCAGTGAACGGCTGACCGGCGCAGCGATGGACAGGCTGACTCACCGCTGCCACATTCTGGAGACCAAGGGCGAGAGCTACCGGCTCCAGGACGCCAAGCGACGACGTCGCCGGACGGACTGACGAGGCGACCGAACAACCCGCGACGCCCCACGGATTCAGGAAAGGTCAACGCCACCCAGCGTAACCATTTTCGACCGCCCCGCGCTGCCGTTTTCAACCGCCGGCAACAGGGCCCGGCCAGAGTGATCATCGCCGACAGCGGTTAGTCATGGGGTTGGACGAGCGTGTTGCCGGCCACGTGCTTGGGCTGATACGGGCAATGGCGGCAGCCCGGCGTCGTTTCAGACCAGCGAGATTCGGGGACGGCGAGCAGGGCAGTGGCGATCTCGGCGTGGGTGTCTTCGAGGGCCTTCAGGAGGGTGGCTTTGAACGGGTACTGGCCAGCATCTCCGGACGGGCTCGAATTCCAGGCCAGTCAGCCGGGCAATCAATGCCGGGGAAGACGGAGACCATTAATATCTTATCGGCCACGGCCGGACTTTTTGGGCCCGGCCACCAGCCGATCTTTCTCGGCCCGGCGCAGCTTCTTGATGGCCGCCTCCCGCTTAAGGGCTGCCGATTTGGACCTCTTGGGTTCGCTGTAGGCCAGAGCCACGGGGAGCCGGCTGCGGGTGTATCTGGACGCCTTGCCGGCAGCGTGGGCCTTCAGCCGCTTGGTTAGGTCGTTGGTAATGCCGGTGTACAACGAGCTGTCGGAGCACCGCAGGATGTAGACGAGCCAGCGGGGGTTAGGGTGGCGAGGGGCAGGGATGGGCCGGATCATGGCAGTCTGGCGCTGCCGAGCAGGACCACGGAGTGTCATACAAGCCGCAACTGGCCGGCGATGTCGATGCCGAGCCGCTCGACGGCCGTGGCGAGAGTTGCTCGATCGGGGACCGAGAGCAGGCCGATCGAGTGGTGCACAAGTCGGACATCGATGGCGACGAGTTTCAGGAGCCTCGCGGTCGATGCCTTGGGAAGTCCGATCGCGGCCCAATCAGCAAGCGGAACATCGAACTCGTTCCGGGGTTGCTGGGTGGTGATGCGGGCAAGGAGAAGATCATTCGGATCGGAGGCGAGCACCAAGCCCGGCCGGCGTTTCCGCCCCTGCATATCGGCGAACAGAAATTCGACCGACACGACTTCGCCGACTCTAAACGGCGTCGTAGAGGGCGTCATCTTCGGCATCGTCCCTGAAAAACTCCTCGAGGGCCAGCCGCTGCCATTCGAGGTCCTCCGGTGCCCGGCCAATCAGTTGGGGCATGTCCCGATAAAGCCGCAACTGGTCGGCCAGCGACAGCGACTCGATCGCCTTCTCGATTTCCTGGACGGTCGTCATGGCTCCTCTCGCGAAATGCCTCCACGAACCTTTTTGAATATACCCGTCGCCTTGCCACCGGTGACATTCGCGGGCCGGCCCCGGGATGTGAGTCTGGCGCCAGGGCTTTTACGGGCCCCTCGTTGCGGGCTGCACCGCGGTGACGACTCGCGCCAGGACCGCCGCCCGATCGTGCTCCGGGATCGCCATGCCGGCCACCAGGAGGACCGCGCGGGCGAGCAGGTCGAGGCGATCGGAGGGATTTGCACTGAATTCTGCACAGCATTGGGAACCGAGTCGCTGATTTTCCGCGGGAGACTGCATTCGTTCGTTCCCTGTCCCCGCCACTTATCCGCGGCGGCCTGACCGGTCTGGTCGACACGGCCGGCGATCTTGGCCTCGGTGGCCAATCCCCCCGTCACCATGCTCTTGAAGTGGTGCCCCCGCAACATCAGGTAGTGCTGGGCCGCCACCCTAGGCAATTCAGACTTCCCGGCGGCGTTGTCTACGTTTCGCCACGGCTTTTATTGTGCCTCGACTCCATCCCGCTTGATCACGCCAAATAGATGTCCGCCCTTCTCGTCGTGGCTCCAGGTGCCGGCGTAGCGAGCCTCGTCGAGCAAGACCCGGGCTGAGAACGTGCCGAGTGCCGGGATCTTCACGCTGTCGACGGTGATCACGGGAGCATGGCCAGCCCACTTCACCTGGACTGGCACCGGCACCGTCAGATCCACGTCGCCGTATTTGATCCGGGAAGTCAGGACCCAGTAATCCCCGTTGCCGAGCTTGATGGCCCCCGTGATCGCGTACTCCTCTCGCTGGAGTTTCGCCTCGTCAGCCCCATCCATAGTGAAGTTCCCGACCAGCCTGACGTTTGTGACCATCTTCCTGAAGTCCGCGTCACGCTCAGCGGGAGTCTTGCCTACAGCCGCTTCTTGCGGAATCCCTGCGGGCGACTCAGGGCTCGCTGGCTCGGGGGGTGGTTGGGCGATGGTGCGGCCTGTCGGCGGCTCTGCGGGGCTCTCATTGGCGGCCAGATTCGTGCCCGGGGCCATGAGCAGGGTGGCAAGTGCGGTGGCCAGAGCAAAGATGCACGGCAAGACAGATGTGTTCACAGGCGGGCTCATCAGCGGCGGCTCCAGGGGGCAAAGACTTGGTTGTCAATTCAAAACATTGGCCGAAACCTGACTGGCCCAACTATTCTCGCAGCTCGCCAGTCAAGGAAAAATTCATCCATACCCTGGCTGTAAAGCAAGCCTCTGAGGAACTGTCTGGCGGGTCTCTCCCAAACGCTGACAGCGGCTTCCAGTCGATGGTTCTGCAGCCCACGGATTACTCGCCGCTGACATAGCTGGCCGTGTAAAATCGGGCATGAGTGAGTTGTCCTGTTTCATTGTTGTCAAATCAGTCCATCACCAGAACACGGCCCAAGTAGCCCGTGCGATGGCCGAGGTGCTGGGGGCTGAATGCGTTGCGCCCGAGGAGCTGCCCTCCACGAGCTTGGACGGGTGCATGTTGGTTGGGTTCGGCTCGGGGGTCTACTACGGCCAGATGCACCGGGCTCTGTTTGAGTGGCTCCGGGGCCTGCCTGACGCCCCCGAAGCCACCAAGCCCGCGTTCGTGTTCTCGACGTCCGGGTTGCCGTTCTTGGCAAAGCTCTGGCACGCCCCGCTGAAAAAGCTTCTGGCTCGCAAGGGTTATGAAGTCGTGGGTGAGTTCGCGTGCCGGGGCTTTGACACCTGGGGGCCGCTCTGGCTGACTGGCGGCCTCAACTGGCGGCACCCGGATGAGCGGGATCTCGAGCGGGCACGGGAATTTGCGGAGAGGGTGGCGGAGGCCCACGTTCGAGTCTGATCCCCAAGACGCCGACGGGATCAGACACGCGAATTTAGCCTCCTCAGCAGAATCTGTGGGTGAACGTGGGCTCCGGCAGCCGGCCCAACACATGAAACAACGCGATTCCAATGCCTTTCGCAGTCCTGAAGCTGAACGCTTTTCTGGTAGTCAGTTTCACCACGCCGTTCAAACCCTCGACAACGCCCGACGAAATGGTGCCTTTGGCCCGGAACCAGTTGAGGATCAGATTCCGATGACGCCGCAGGCTCTTGGCTACCTTCTTCATCGGCTCCAGCTTGTCGGTGAGGTTCTCCCGTCGCTTGAGCAGGCACCAACGGGACTTCGTCAGGATCGGCTCGTACCCGTCTTGCTTCATCTGGGCCACCTCGGCGCGACGCACCTCGTCGACGCCGATGGCCTCAATGCCAGAGAGGTTACGGTGGGCCAGCCCCCACTCCACCGCATGTTTTACCGAGCGAAACACGGTGTCCCACGTCGTGTTGAAGGCATCAGCCGTCCCCTGCCACGAGAGCCGCTTGGCCCACCGGGCCAGGAACCAGCGATAACTGGTCGTGAGCTGCTCTTTGCCTTCGGCCCACGGCACCCGTTCGACGGTCACGCCGCACGTTGGGCAATCGACCCGCCGCATCGCGTAGACGAAGAACACCGCAATTTTCGACAGCGGCACGAACTGGAACCGTCGTGGCGAAAGCCGGTCGTAGCCGGGCCGCTTCTCGCCGCAACCCGAGCAGATCGACCGGCTGTTGGCCCGGGGCTCGATGTCCACCTCGATCTCGGTAGATCCACCGGCGGTTATGACGAGTCTTTCCCGCTTGTAGACGAAAGACTTGAGCGACTAGGGCGTGATTGAGAATACTCTTGAGGTGCATCCTGCGGTGGCTCCGGAGAAGGGGCTGTGTAAGCAACCGCATCTTTTACCGAACAGCGCCGCAGGATGCTCTTCTATCTCTTTCTATCTCTTTCTCTCATTGGTCCGCCCGGCAGGGCGGTACTTCGAGCTATTGTCAAGAGTTGTGTTTAGAGGTTCTGAATCAGGCGGCGTTCTGCA
>JBBEEF010000210.1:0-12960 GCA_040880915.1 Pirellulales bacterium | reverse complement strand
TTGGCTGCCTTTCTTGCCGCGGCTGGCCCCCGGCCGCAGGAGACTTCCCGACGTTGGCGATGGCCCTCGCGGTCACGCAAGGCGAAACTGACCACCAGAAAAGCGTACGGCTTTCGTACCCCGCAAGGAATCGAATTCGCGCTGTTTCATGTGATGGGGAACCTACCCGAGCCCGAATTTACCCACAGATTCTGCTGAGGAGGCAGAGATTTTATCCATAAAGAACAATGCTTACTTGCCGCGGAAGAGTCGCTGTCGGCGACGAGCTGAAAAAGTCCGCGGATGCCGTGTCCGTGCTCACGCGAGACCGTGACGATGCGGTCGATTTCACGGCGGTCGGCGTAGTGGATGTCGGTGCCGGTGGCATACATGAGGATCTGCTTAGCGAACGCCCGCGTGAGCGCGTCAGGGTCGGCCGTGAGCAGACTTCGCAGGCCGTCGATGTCGGCAAAGGTCCGGCCGTCGGCTAGCGTGCCACTCGGATCCACTGGCGGCCCCTGCCGCCAGCCGGGCTTCCATCCGGCGGCGAACGCGACATCCGCCGCATCACCCGAGCCGAGCGTGCGGTAGCGTTGGCGATGCCCACCGATAACGTCGAAGCTCTCGAGCGCGAAGCCGGGCGGATCGAGCACTCTGTGGCAGGCCGCACACGACGCGTCGCTCTGGTGCTTGGCGAGTTGCTCGCGGATTGTCGTCGCGCCACGCGTGTCGGGGTCGATCGCGTTCACGTTCGCCGGCGGCGGCGGGATTCCTGTCCCCAGGATTCGCTCCATAAAAAACACGCCCCGGTTCACCGGCGACGTGTTCGTGCCGTTCGCGGTTACTTTCAGCACGCTCGCCTGGGTGATCAGGCCGCCGCGGTGCGACTCCGGCGGCAGCGGCACCCGGCGGAGTTCACAGCCCTCCACGCCCGGTATTCGATACAGGTCTGCCAGCGGCCGGTTGAGCATCGCAAAATCACTGACGACAATGTTCGTGATTGGCAGGTCGTGCTGCACGAGCTCCTTGAAGAAGGCCCGTGACTCTTCCGCCATACTCTCCCGGAGAATGTGCCGATACTCGGGGTACATCCTGCGATCCGGAGTGGTCTCGTCGAGCTTGCGGAGGTTCAGCCACTGGTCGAGAAACCGTTCCACGAACCGATCAAACTTCGGATCGTCGAGGAGCCGGTTGACCTCGGCCGCGAGCACGGTCGGATGCGCGATCGCCCCGCTGCGGGCCCGGTCCAGCAGCCGCTCGTCGGGAAGCGAGTCCCAGAGCCAGAGCGACAGGCGTGTCGCCAGCGCCTCAGCGGTGAGCCGGCGATCGGTGAGCGCTGCCGATGGCCCGACCATGGACTGCACCGGAAGGTTGACGTAGAGAAATTCGTGAGAGCAGAGCACGGCCCGATAGGCGGCCAGCATCGCCTCCTCAAAGCAGTCTCCGGCGGCAAGCCGCGCTCGCATGATCGCCACGTAGCTCCACACCTCCTCGGCAGAGACGTCGCGGCGGAAGGCTCGCGGCAGGAACGCCGCGATGAGTTGCCCCGCATCATCCTCCGGGGTCCGCGACGCTACCGACTCGAGCGGTGGCTCTCGATCGGCCTTGGGGATGTCGCCATTCGTCGGCCGGCAGTGGTAGGCGATCTGCTGCACGGGCGCGCGGGGCGGCAGGTGCGTGAACTGCTTGGCGTCGAGTGACTCAATCGGCAGAGCGCCGAAGAGCCTTTGGTGGCTCTCCGGCGGCCACGAGTCATGAATCGGCCCCTCCACTTCGTACCAGTCGATGGCGATCCCGGGGCCGGAATACCCCGCCGCCGATCCGGGCTCTTGTGCCACCCACCGGCCATGCTGCCGACCGAAGCCGGTGAGCGTGCCGACCTCGAAGAGCAGTTCCTCGTCCACCTCCATCCACTCGACACACTCATGCACCCGAGGCCCGCCCGCGTCAAGGGCGGGTGCATCGAACATGCCGAGCGTGCGGGCCTGGTTCTGCGGATACCTGATCCCTGGCTCCGGCAGCCACAGCGAGAGCATGAAACTTTCGGTGCGTTTGGCGGGCTCAACCGCGCCCTGATTCCACCAGAAGCTCCAGGCCGACATCCGCACCCGGTAGTGGCCGGCATACACCGGGGCGAAGTGCAGCGTGAGCCGCCAATCTTGATCAACGGGTCCGGAAAAAAATCCGACACCTCCTTCGTAGTCGCGGAGTTTGAGCTGATCAATCAGCGTGCGTCTTGCCTGCGCATCAGGACCAACAAAGGGCTTTTCATCTGGCGAAGGCAGCGGCACATGCGGGTCATGCCGGCCATCTTTGAGCGCGACGGCGTCACCGCGGGCGAGCCAGCTCCAGGTCTCGGTCACCTGGGTCGGAAAGATTCGCTTGCGGTAGACGGGTGGAGGCGTCGAGCGGGTGGCCACCGCCTGCCGCAACGCGTATTCGGCGGCCTCCATGTATTTGGCGAGATGCACCGGCGACAGGCTGACCGCCTCGCCAAGCTTGTCATAGCCGTGCCGCAGGTCGTCCGCAGGCAACTGCCGCCGCAGGGAGAGCCCTGGCAACGCGAGCAGGTCGCGGAGTACGGTCTCGTATTCGGCCGCCGTCAGCCGCCGCGACCGGGCCCGCCCCTCGCTGGCGATCCGCGCCTCGTCCACCGCCCCGAGCCAGCGGTCGAGGTCGGCCGTGTAGGCCCCAGCCTCGTCGGCGTCAGGTCGGGCCTCATCCTCCGGCGGCATTTCGCCCGCTACGATCCGGTCGTGGACCCGCACCCACACGTGGAAGGCATGGCCAGCGCCGGCGGCATCGGCGGGGAGCGCCGTGAGATCGAGCCCACCCTCTTTCGTGGCGGAGTCGTGGCAGGCGATGCAGTGCTTTTCGAGAAAGATCCGCGCAGGCGGCGATACCGCCGCTGCGGAGTCGCCGTCCGCGGCGAGCCACGCAACCACGGTGGTGATGAACGATCGTCGAATCCAGTGCATGCCGTCAGGCCATTTCCAGCCCCGTGAGCGTTCCCGTGCTCGACGAGAATAAATCGGTTTCAAGCCCGAGCCGCTGTAGCATCGACACGAAGACGTTGCACAAGGGCGTGTTGTTCTTCTCGTCGAACGCGAGATGAAGGCCGTGTCGAAACCCGCCACCTGCCAGCACAACCGGCAGATTCGTGTTTAGGTGGGCGCTGCCGTTGCTCATGTTCGAACCAAAGAGCACCATTGTGTGATCGAGGAGGCTGCCGTCGGTCTCGGCCACTCCAGCCAAGCTCACGAGAAACTTCCGCAGTTCTCCGAGCACTGCCTCGTCAATCTGCTGAAGCTCGGCGAGCTTCTCCGGCTCGTTGCCGTGGTGGGTGAGCGAGTGCGTCCGCTGCGTGACGCCGGGAATCTTCGGGACGACTTCCAGGGGATTGAGGTAGAGCGTCACAAACCGCGTGCTGTCGGTTTCCACGGCGAGCTTCGCCATCCGATACATCAGCTCCATCCGCTCGACTGTCTGGGCCGTGTCGAGGATGTCCTGCGGCTGTTCAGCCGACACCTGCGGCTTCGGCCGCATCTGCCAGGCCCGACCGCGCTCGAGCCGCTTCTCGAGCTCGCGAATGCTCGTGAAATACTGGTCGAGCCGCGCCCGGTCCGCAGGCACGAGGGCCCGTTCGACCGGCTTCGCCCGATCGAGCACATGATCGAGGATGCTCGTGCCACGCTCGATGTCGGCGAGCCGTCGGGCTGATTCCTCCGCTGAGTCGGGCAGAAAGAGTTTGCGATAGAGCTGCGATGGCCGGTCTTCGGGCGGGATGAAGACTCCCTCCCGCGTGACCGATAAGAGCCCGTCGTGTTTCTCCCCCACCGAGAGCACGAGTGACTGAAACCGCGTTGCATTGCCGAGCTGCTCGGCGGCCACCTGATCGACCGAGATCGAGTTGCTGAACGTCACGCTCCGTGGCTCGCGGGCCCCGGAGAGAAACACCTGCTCGCCGCAGTGGCCGCCGCTGACGTCCGGATGGGAAACGCCGCTAAACACGGTCATCTGCTGCCGCAGGTCACCAAATGGCTCGAGGTAGGGGCTCGGCTCGTAGTCGGCACCAGACTGCTTCGGGAAAAAGCGGGCCGGGATGATTCCTGTGTTGACCATTACGCAGACCATACGCCGCGGCGGCGGGCCTGCTGACACAGTCTCGGCAACGCCGCCTCCCACCCCGGCTCGGGCGAACCGCGGCGGTAATGAATCGAGGATTGGGAGCGCCACGGCAACGCCGGCAGCGCGGAGCACGGCCCTCCTTGAGATTCGTCCGCGTGCGGGAGTCACGGGATCACGATGCGGAGTGCTCATCGCAATCCTCGGCTTTCGTGAAGTTCGAGGGAGATGTCGTCGACGAAGTGACCACGAAACACCGCCGGCTCGCTGGATGGTCCGGGCACGTCACGGACCGCAGACACGTGCAGAAGGAAAAATTTCGCGTTCGGGGGCAGCGAGGCATCCACGGAGACCCGCTGCCAGCCCGCTTGACCACACACCAGCGGCACCTTCTTCATGCCCGAGGCCACGCAGTTGTCGAGCACCCAGTTCAGCGGCAGTGGATCCGGCGAATCCGCGATGTCGCGATCGAATGCGTAGATTCGCACGCTGGCCGAATAGGCCTCAGCATCTGCGCAAGCATTCAACGCCAGGGCAAAACTGGCCGACAAGCGGGCGGTCACGCCCCCCCCTTCTGCGAGCACGAGCAAGGGCCGGGCGTCGACGAACCGGTAGACGTCGCTCCAGGCACTCGCGGGTGAATCCTCACCGACGAACGTCGATCGCTCAAAGGCGAGCATCCATGCGCCGGCAACCGGTGCGACTCCTTGCCTCGCCGTTACAACCCGCGCCTCGTCACCCCGCCAGACGTTCCCCGCCGGGTCACGCAGGCCGCGAGGCAGGGCCGGCACGGTCGCTGCCACGCTGCCTTCGAAACTTTCCGAAAATACCCTGACCACAGTCTCGGCGGCCGGCGACCGAGGCACCGTGAAGGCCCATACCGCCGAGGCGCCGAAAACCCCCACGGCCACGCCCGCGGCCGCCAGGACAGGACCAGCCAGAGCCGCCGCGCGGAATCGCTTGGAGAATCCGCCGGGATTTGCTGCAAAGCCGGGATTCACGACGGAGAACGGAGCGAGCAACTCCTCACGGCGTCCTGCTGCCTTCGTAGCGAGCGCGAGGTCAATATCATTCCGCAGATACCATGCTTTCCGCGCCTCCGGATCGGTCTCCAACGCCGTGGTCAATTCACGATGTTCCTCCGCTGTGATCAGACCGTCGGCCTGACGGCTGATGAGGTCGTGGAGACGGTGGCGATTGGAAGCGGTGAGGGGCATAAGAAAGCCTCCTAAGAGAGCCTACTTATGGACGTCGCCCCCACTGCAGGTTTACCGGCGCGGTCCCATCCGGCGATTCCGGGCCGTGGCACCGGCGGGTGATGGCCGCCCCTCGACCGACGTCTTGCCCTTGCCGGACGGTTGCCGCTGCCGTTTCCGACAGTTTGAGTGGTTGTCCGGCCCCTGCTGCCCTCAGTCCCGCGCTCTGAGGCGGCTCGTTTCCTGACGGGGCCGGCAAATTTTCCGGGCCCTACACCGCTCCGGCGGCCAAACGCTTCTCGACGCAGACAGCGACCACCCTGCGGAGCGTGTTGAGGCGGTTGTAGAGAGTCTGCGGGGCGCGGCCGAGCTGCTCGGCCAGCCGGACGATTCCCGACTGGGCGACGTAGGCCGCCTCCAATAGTGCGCGGTCTTTCTCGGGAAGCCCGCCGAGACAGGCGTCGAGCGCCGCGAGCCGCTCCTCGTGGTGTTCGAGGTCGTCGAGCCGCTCCACCGCGAGGAGGGCGAGCAGGCGGTCGTCGAACGAGAGCGGGCCGCGGGCCGCAAGCCGCTGGAAGTTTTTTGCCTCGTAGAACCAGATCGTCGTCGCCCAAGCGAGAAAATCGGTGCCCAAGGCGAACGAGTCGAACTTCTGCCACATCCTGAGGCTCGCCTTCTGCAGGACGTCCTCGGCGTCGTGCCGCCGGCCCACGAGCGACAGACAATAGCCAAGCAGCCGGGAATGGCTCGCTGTGATCAGGCCGACAAAATCGGCTTGCCGGTCGGGCGATGGTGCGTCCATGTCCAGAGTCTATCGCGAAAAAGCCGCCGGCCAGCAACGGTCGGCAGGGCAGGCCTGCCAGACGAAACTGACTGCTCTACGACCCCGGCCAGAGCCAAGATCGGTAAATCGGAGTCGCGGAAGACATACAACGGTGGCGGGGGATTCGACGCCTATCCACCGCAACTCATCCACGCCCGAGATTCCGGGCCGAATTCCGGGAAAAACACCTTTTTAAAGGGCCCGTTCGAGTTGATCGCCCTGGAGGGTATCGGCCTCGCCAGCTGCCTGGCCTATCGTCGCCGCAACAAGTAGGTGCAGGCCGATCATCCGGCCCTTTTTCACATAATCGGCCCTTTTTCACATAAGAAGCTCCGACCCTTCTTCATGAAATCTACCTGTTATCTTGCCTGGCTCGCCCCGTTCTTCTGCGCGTTCTCCGCGCATGCCGCCACCTACACTTGGGATGGCACGAACAACAATTGGAACACCGCGCACTGGAATGCGGGGGCCGGGCTCGTGCTGCCGAACAACGCCCATACCAACTCGTTCACCATCAACGGCGGTACAGTCACCTTCCCCGGCAACGACACGTTCGGCCAGTCTAATATCACTTCGTCACCGGCGATCACCATCAACACGGGCGGCACGCTCCGGTCGGCCACCAATTTCACGACGATCTGGAACCTGAATCTCGCGGGCGGCACGCTCCTCGCCAATGGCGGTGCCAACGCCACCTTCCCCGCCTTCCGACTTGCAGGCACTTTGTCGGTCACCGGGATTTCCGCTTCGTCGATTAACGTCGGCAGCGGTAGCAACAATATGATCAGCGTCGGCGGTACGGGTAACGGGACCCTCACGCTGGATGTCGCCGACGTGACGAGCAGTTCCGCTGCGGACCTGACCATCAACACCGTGTTGCAGGGTGGTAATTCGGTCGGCAAGACCGGTCTCGGAACGGTCACCTTCTCCGCTGCCAACACCTACACCGGGGTGACGACGATCAGCGACGGCGTTTTGAGCGTGGGCACCATCGGTAACGGAGGCGTGGCGGGTAACCTCGGCCAGGCTGCCGCCACGGCCACCAACCTCGTCTTCGACGGCGGCACCTTGCAATACACCGGCGTCAGCGCGACGAGTAATCGCGCTTTCACGATCAACGCAGGCAAGACCGCCACGATCGACACGACAAACGACATCAGCTTTGCCGGCGCCACTGGCACCACGACCACCGGAGCTCTCACCAAAGCCGGCATCGGCACGTTGACGCTCACTGGCGTGAGCACCCACACCGGTGCGACCACGGTCAGCGCGGGCACACTCGCGCTGTCCAACAACCTCGCGCTGCAAAACAGCGCGCTCAACACTGCGGACGCTGGCAGTGTCACGCTGGGCACAGGCATCACCACGCCGACCCTCGGAGGACTCACCGGCAGCACCAACCTTTCTTCCGTAATCACAGGCGACTACAACCTTGTGACCGCGCTGACACTCAACCCGGGCGTCGGCCAAACCCATACCTACTCGGGCAACATCACCGACGGCGCCGCAGGAATGACCCTCACAAAAACCGGGGCGGGCACCCAAGTCCTCGCCGGCACGAGTTCCCATACCGGGCTGACCACCATTTCAGCGGGCACACTTGCCGTCTCCGGCGGCAATGACCGCCTACCAACAGCGGGCGCTATCACCATTGGCGCAAGCGGCACGCTCGACCTCGGCGGCTTCAGTCAGACGACGACGGGTGTCGTCACGTTTGCTGCCGGGGCCACCCTCACCGGCGGCACGCTCACCAGCAACAACGCGGCTGCTGGCGATAATAACTGGCTTCCCGCCGGCACGGTCAACCTCGGGACCGACGGGTCCTTCGTCACCAACCGGCGGCTGCTGATCGCCAACAACGGCGCGCGAGCCGTTACGCTCGATGGCCCCGGCGCGATGACCTTCGGCGGCGATAACGGTAGCTTCATGAACTACGTCGGCGTGGGAGCAGCCACCGGCGCGGGAGGCACGCTGACTCTCACGGGCGGCGCTACGGCGAATTTTAATAATGCCACCGGTGGCACCGGCAACGGGTATCTCAATGTTGGCTCCAATTCGGACACTGGCCTCGGCGCAATCACCGTCAACAGCGGTGCCCTCAATGTAGGCACATGGATGAAACTTGGTGGGAGGTTCATCAATAGCGCTGGGACCAATGCCACCGCTTCGCTCGTGATCACGAACGGCACCGTCACGGTCGGGGGCGGCAGTGACGCTGGCTCAAATGGTTCGCTTTTCATGAACGGCGCCTCGGGCGATGCCACCACCACTGGCAACACGTCGATCTCGCTCAACACCGGGGGCGTGCTCGCCGTCGCCGCGATCCGGCCCGGCTTCGCACGAAGACAATCACCTTCGACGGAGGCACGCTGCGGGCTCGCCAAAATGAGACAAACTTCCTCAACGCGACGGCCGGCCTCACGGTGAACGTGGGCAACGGCGGCGCCACCATCGACACCGTCTCCTCAAACATCACCATCTCCGCGCTGCTCACCGCCGCCGGTATGGGCGGTCTCACCAAATCCGGCTCCGGTACGCTCACGCTCTCCGGGGCGAACACCTACACCGGCCTGACCACGATCTCAGCCGGCATGCTGGCCGTGGACGGCACCCTGGCATCAGGCGTGGCTGTCGGAGGCGGGGCGTTCCTGGGCGGTTCGGGCTCGATCAACGGCGTGCTGTCGGGGGCCGGCATCGTCAGCCCGGGCAACTCGCCCGGCATCCTGACGGCGGGCCAGTTCGACCCCACCGGCGGCCTTGGCGCCGCCTTCGAGTTCACGAATTTCGCCCCCACCTACAACGTCCCATCGGCCAGCGTCAACGACGTGTTGCGGCTCACGAACGTCAGCCCCTTCGCGAGCAGCCTGGCGACCGCGAACACCATCGACGTTTATTTCAACATCGACTCGATCGCCAGCGGTGACATCTTCGAGGGGGGCTTCTTCACCAGCCTGTCGGCTGGGGATCTCCTCACCAGTGTGCAAGACGGCACCTTCCGCTACTGGGTCAAGGATGCCGGCGGAGCGACGGTCTTCGGTGGAGTGAACTACGCCTCGCTCACAAGCCTGGAGGGCATCACGGGGGTAACGGTGAACGCGATCGGTCGCACCACCGACTTCGGCGCTGGCGAAGTGACCGGTAGCGTCACGCAGTTTGTGATCGTGCCCGAGCCGGGCGCGATCGCCCTGGCGGGTATCGGCATCGGCCTCGCCGGCTGCCTGGCCTATCGTCGCCGCAACAAGTAGGTGCAGGCCGGCAGCCTGCCCGCAACAGATCGCCAGAGGCCGCAGTTTACCAATCTACGGCTCCAGATCACCACGCACACCATGAGTGCCACTAAGCTACGCAGCGGGTTTACCCTCGTCGAACTGCTGGCCGTGATCGCGATCATCGGCCTACTCATTGGCCTATTGCTGCCGGCGGTCCAGAGTGCCCGCGAGGCGGCCCGCCGGTCGCAATGCCAAAACAACCTGAAGCAGCTCGGCCTCGCCGTGCAGGGTTGCGTCGAGACGCAGGGCACGTTTCCGATGGGGGCACAGACGGCCTTGGACAGCCCTTACCCCATCGTCGATGGGGTCACGTTCGGCAACCGCCGCTGGTCGTGGTTTGTCTACGTCCTGTTCCACGCCGGGGAGGGAGCGCTCTACAACAGCCAGTGGATTCACTACCAGAGTTCGACCTGGCAAAACTGGCCCACCAGCAACTCATCGCTCTCCTACGCCGCCCTACCCAACAACACGATGCCGGTCGCGGGCTTCATGTGCCCTTCGGATCCAGCGAACCCGAAGCTCAACAGCCAGGACGGCCCGGCCTCTGGCAACAATCAGGGATTCCATGGCAACTACGTGCTGTGCGCCGGAAACACGGCTTTCGGCACCAACTGGCAGAACTCAATGCAGCTCAACGGCATTTCCTTTCCGCTCTCGGCCGTTCGCTTTGCACACGTCCGCGACGGCCTGTCGAACACGCTCGCCGCGAGCGAGATCATGCTCGTGCCGGAGCCGATCGGAGGAGGCCACTCGATGATCGACACTCGCGGCCGCTACCACAACAACATCCACGGGGGGTGTAACTTCAGCACGCTCAATCCGCCGAAAACGACGGTAAGGGATCGGCTTCCCTACTGCACCAATGCCCAGCCGCTGGCGCCGTGTCTTGGGGGAGGCGGCATCAACCATGTGATCTCGGTCCGCAGCCATCACACCGGCGGCGTGAATGCGGTGCTGGCCGATGGAGCGACCAGGTTCGTGGCCGACCAGGTCGATCCCATCGTCTGGCGGGCGGCCGGGAGCCGCAATGGGAGTGAGCCGACCAATGGAATCGAATGAGCGTCGCGGAGGGTTGCGCTGGGCCTGGCTGGCGGTCCTCGCGGCGGGCTGTTCCGGCGACGGGATGATCACGAGCACTGGCAGCGTGTTGTACGACGGCCAGCCCGTTGCCGACGGGGCCATTTCGTTTCATCCGCTTGAGGCCACGATCGCCCCGCAGGGCGGGCAGATCTCGGCCGGGAGGTTTTCCGTCCGCACGCGGCCGGGCCGCTACCGGGTCGAGATTCTCGCTACACGGCCGCAAGCGGGCGGCGTCGAACTGACGCCGGGCGCGAAGCCCCGCGAGCAATACATCCCGGCCCGCTACAACGCCGAATCGACGCTCGAGGCGGAAGTGAAGCTGCAGGGGCCAAATACATTCACGTTCAAACTCGGGTCGTAGTCTCAATGACACGCACCACGTCCTTCGCCCTCGCCCTGTCCCTCGCCGGCATGCTCGCCGACAGTCGCGCCGACGAAGCCTTATCGCTCTGAAAGGTCTTTGCAGACTTCGAAGGCGACTCCTTCGCCCCGTGGCCCGCCGAGGGCACCGCGTTCGGCGAAAAATTCCCCCCGGCCGGCCCCTGCGGTGCAGCGCATTTCCGGCTCACGCGGCCGGGGGCTGGCGAACTCATACGTCGCCTGCGGTGACGGCGCTACAGGCCGGCTCACAAGCCCGGAGTTCGTGATCAGTCAGCCGGTGCTCGCCTTCCTCCTCGGCGGCGGCAAGCGTCCGCGGTGTGAGCCCGAGACGACGAACATCCATCTGGTAATCGGTGGCACGGTGGTGCGGATGGCAACCGACGTCGGCGAATTTGCCGGCGAGACCGGCCGCCTCGTGATCGAAGATACCTGCCCCGGCGGCTGGGGCCACATCGTGGTCGACGAGATCGTGTTCAGCTCGGTGACGTTGCCCGGCTTTTCGCTGGGTGCGCCATTTTCCGACTCGATGGTGCTGCAGCGGGAGAAGCCGATCAACGTGTGGGGAACGGCGCTGGCCGGGCAGAAGGTGCGCGTCAGTTTCGCCGGCCAGGTCAAGGAAGCCACAGCCAACGCGGACCGCCGCTGGCAGGTCGCGCTCGATTCCCTGCCGGCAGCGGCGGAACCGCGCGTGCTCGACCGATAAGGTGCCGGGCACCGAATCCAGGTAAGGCAGGAGGCTAAGTTGGCTGAGTTGCCAGGATTGCCAGCCAGCCACTGATAAGATCACGTCGCCCTCCTCGAGCACGTCGTCCCAGTGGGGATTGAGCCGCGGCGTCTTGTGCACCGACAGCCCGATGCCGTGGCCCAGATGGCTCGACCAGGTGCCCACAGCCGCACCGCCGAGCCACTCCCGCACCTCCTCGTAGATGCTCCGGCAGGAGACGCCGGGCCGCGCGATCCGCTCGACGAGCGCGAGCCCGCCGCACACCCGCTCACAGGCCGACAGCTGCTCGGCGGTCGGGTGGCGATCGACGGCGAGTGTTCGGGAGATGTCGGCGAAGTAGCCCCGGTAGGCGGGCCCGAGATCGAGGATGTAGAGCTCCCCGGCGAGACAGGCCCGGACGCGTGGCGGGCCGCCGCGAACGCCGCAGGCATAATCGTTGCCGGTGGCCGTGAGCATCTCGCCGCAGGCTTCCACCGCTGCCGCCTGGAGCACCGAGAAGACTTCCAATTCGCTCACACCCGGCCCGACCACTTTGCGGGCCCGCGCCACCATGGCCCCGCCCGCGGCGATCGCGCGGCGGAGGAGGGCCAGCTCATCGGCGTCCTTGCGGCGTCGGAGCCGCGAGAGGTCGGGCTCGACGTCGATGCAATCGACGTCGGCCAGACGGTCGGTCAGCTGCCGCGGGCAGGCGGACCACTCGATGCCGACCCGCGACACGCCCGGCTGCGCAGCCAGCCAGTCTGCCAGCACGGCCGCCGCTGCGGCCCGCTGGTCGGGGATGCTCCGCAACGTCGACCGCCACTTGGCCTCGTAGGTCCGCACCTCGTCGGCGGCCGCCCGCTCGACCGGTTTGTCCGGACAGACGAGCAACACCTCGCCTGTCGTGCGCACTGCCGCGAGCGGCGCGAAGCGAAAATCCCAGCGATGCCCGGTGAGATACTCCACGTGCTCCGGCGTCACAACCACCGCCGCGTCGGCCCGGCCGGCGGCGAGCCGCTCACGGAGCCGGGCCTGCCGCTGCCGGCAGGCGTCGAGGTCGAGCAGGGGGGTGGCGCCATTCATGCGAGGATTCCGTGTCGACGGACGTGGTGTTCCCGGGCCGCCGTCAGTCCAGTTTTTCGACGAGGCCGGGATCGAACTTCGGGAACTGCGGATCGAGCGCAGTGAGCGTCTGCCGCAGGAGCCGGGCCACGACGAGATTGCGATACCACTTGCGGTCGGCCGGCACCACATACCAGGGTGCCTCGGCAGTGTTGCAGAGCGTGAGGGCATCCTCGTAGGCGGCCTGAAAGTCGTCCCACAGCCGCCGGTCCTCGAGGTCACTCGGCCCGAAGGATAGCCCGGCCAATGGCACTTCCGCCACCATTGCCGAGCTGATGAGCG
>JBBEEF010000209.1:0-13011 GCA_040880915.1 Pirellulales bacterium | reverse complement strand
CCAACATGCCCAACAAGAAGAAGCCCAAGAAAAAACGCCGACGAGCCCGCGTCGCTGCGGATCAAGAGGCTGTCTACATCTGCGACTCCTGCGGCGAGGAGATCGTCGTTACGGTGGACATTTCAGCCGGCTCGCGTCAGGACTACGTGGAGGACTGCCCGGTCTGCTGCCACCCCATGAGCCTGCACGTCGACATCGATCCCGACGGCGAAGCCCATGTTTACGGGGAGCATGAGTAACCTACCGAAGAAGACAGGCAGTCCAGCAAAGAAATCCGACATTCAGAACTGAACGTACACAGCGATTGTGTCGATTGAATCGGTAGAATGGCTCACGGGTAGGCAACCTTGGACACGAACCAGAAGGAGCGACAACATGGGTAAGGGCAACAACTCGCAGAAGAATGACAAGAAGGGCATGAAGCCGAAGCAGGAGAAGAAGAAGCCTGCCGACAAGAAGTAAAGCAGCCGAGCGGTCTGAGGCGGGCTATGCGGCGGGCTGCGGCGGGCTGGTCGCTGCCGCAGCTCCTAGCCGCCCGCCTGAATGGCGATCGCCCGAGCATCAGCCTGCGGCGGACAGGATGCCGCCGCAGGCGTGAAGAAGCGGAGGGCACGGGAGTCGAACCCGCAACCGGTTACCCGGCATCTGATTTCGAGTCAGACCGCTAGCCATTCGCTTACCCTCCGGGGAAGAGTCTAAATCGATCGTCGACGGTGCTCAAGGTCATGGCCCGTAGTCCGGGCACGCCGTGACCAGACCACCCACGACAAAACACTCCGCGCGACCCGGTTCCGGAGGAACCGGGCTACGAAAGAGGTAGCGCGTCCTCGAGCCATCCGGCTCCGAGTCCCGGGCCGGAAGCGCTACTCGTAACAGTCAATCTCGCCGTGCGGGCTGCGCCAGCCATGCCGGCGGCGCCGTCCGCACGGGCCGCCGCTCGCCGCCACGTGGCAGCGCTGCCGATACCCTCCCTATGCTGCGGGATCCCGACGCCCTGGCCGGCCGTCGCCCTGCTCGGAGGAACTTGACTCATGGCGAAAGAAACCTGGCGGCTTGTCACTCGTGGCACCGACGGCGAACTGGTCATCCACGATTTCGACTCCCCGGAGGCGATCCTCAAAACCCATCTCCAGATCGGCGCCGACGACTGCTCGACCGATCTCGACCTCCGCGGGGCGCCCGTGTTCCGCGAACTCATCGGACCGATGCCCGAGGGCCGCACGATCGTCCGCTACGAAACACCCGAGGTGTTTGAGGCGCTCACCAAGGTATGGGCCACGCCGAAGCCCCCCCGGCGTCGCCGCCGCAAGACCGACGCGACGTCCGAGTCGCGGGCTGTCGATGGCTGACACGATCTTCGCCAGGATCATCCGCGGCGAGGTGCCCGCGCGGATCGTCCACGACGACGACCGGTGCCTCGCCTTCCATGACGTGGCCCCGCAGGCACCGGTGCACGTGCTGGTGATCCCGAAACAGCCGCTCCCCTCGCTCGCCGAGACAACGGCCACCGACGCCGACCTGCTCGGCCACCTTGTCGTGGTGGCCACGCAACTGGCCCGCACGCTCGGGCTCGACAACGGCTACCGGCTGGTCGTCAACTGCGGCCGTGATGGCGGCCAGTCGGTGGACCACCTCCATGTCCACCTGCTCGGCGGCCGGCCACTCGGCTGGCCGCCTGGCTAGGGCATTTGAGCGTGCGGTGGGGCTTGATCCAGGTACGATGCTGGCAATAGTCAAGAGCGTCGTGTCCCCTTGCCGTGCCCCATGAGCCAGTCCGCCCCGCGTCCCGACGGGATGCTCATCGTCACGCTCGACCGCCTGCCGGGCTGGATGCTCTCGGCGTCGGGCTGCACGTGGGTGGGGATGCCAGTCCTCGACTCGCTGGCCGCCCGTGGCATCGTCTTCGACCGGGTGATCGCCCACTCAGACGATCCCCACGCGGTGCTCGCGGCTCTCTGGGGTGGTGAGCGAGCCGGATCACCGAGCGACGTCCCCTGGCCACTGTTTGCCGCCGCAGGGTGGTCGCCGACGCTGATCACAGACGACGCCGCACTCGCCGACGCCGCGGCATCCGTGGCCGCGGTCCATCACGTCCCGGCCCTCGCCGCCACGCAACCCTGCGCGACCGAGGCGGAGACGAACCTCGGCCGGCTGTTCGCCGCAGCTGCCCAGACCGTCGCCACGGGCGGCCATCGGCTCGTCTGGTGCCATGCCACGAGCCTCGGCGTGGCCTGGGATGCGCCGCCACGGTTTCGCGATCACTACGCCGACCCCGACGATCCGCCCCCCCCAGCGACGGCCGCCGTGCCCACCATCGCGGTCGCTGCCGACACCGACCCCGACCTCGTGGTCGGGATCCGTCAGGTGATGGCCGGGCAGTTGACACTCTTCGATGCCTGCCTGGGCCACCTTCTCGAGGCCGTCGCCGGTCGCCCCGGCCAGTGGACAGTCCTCGTCGCCGGCGTGCGGGGCATCGGCCTCGGGCTGCACGGCCGCATCGGCTGCGGGCCCCTGCCACCATACAGCGAACTGGTGCACCTGCCGGCGATCTTCGTCGATCACAGCGGTCGGATGGCGGCCCAGCGATATGGCGGCCTCATCCTGCCGGCCGACCTCGGGGCCACACTCGCGTCGCTTGCCGGCATCGCCCCCAGCAGCGACAACGCCCCCTACCGCGGCCGCGATCTCACCAGCCTCCTCGATGATTGGCAGCTCACGGAGCGGGATCGCGTGATCTGCCACGGGTCCGCCGGCAGCGCCGTGGCCACCCCCGCCTGGCAGCTCGTCCTGCCCGAACACACCGGCGCCGAGCCGCCACGGCCGCGCCTGTTTGCCAAGCCCGACGACGCGTTCGAACTCAACGACGTCGCCGACCGGTGCCCGGCGGTCACCGAAGAACTCGCCGCCCTGGCGGGGGCCGACCCCAGTCAGGCGTGGACAGTGCCGCTGTCAAACGCCGCCCGGAGCGGCGTGTAGCGACCGTGCGGGCAGTGGCCGGCGGCGGTGGGTGTTCGGCGAACGGACGCGGCTGCCCCTCCGCGGCCGCGGAAAAAACGCTTTGCCGCAGCGGCGCACGGCCGCTACGATCCGCCCCCCATTCCACCCCGAGTCACCTCTGCGACCCCCCGCGGTCGAGCGCCCCGGCCACACCCATGTTTCCCCGCTCGTCATCCCTGCTGCTCATCGCCATCGTCGCCGTGACGGCGGTCGCGGCAAGCGACCAGACAGTGCGCGGTGCCGACGCGATCCGGCCGGTCACGGTCCGGGTTCGCTGGGGGGGAGGCACGCCCCAGGCCTGGAGCGGACGAATCGAGGTCGGCGGGATCGCCGGAGAGCCGCGTCCAACCACGACCTGGCGAACGCTCTCCACGGAGCCCGACACCGCCGCCATGGTCCACGACACGGACGGCGGGATCGCGATCCATCAGTCCCGGCCGATCGTCCAGGATGGCGTGGAACTCACGATCTCCAACTGGCAACATGCCCGGATCGCAGTCACCCTCGCAACCGCGGCCACCGGAGCGAAGGCTGTCAGGCTCGAGCCCACGCTCGAACAGATTCTCTTGACGCCGCAGCAGCAGCCACTCGATGGCGAGGGCAACCGCCTCATCATCGAGCAGGTCCCTGGCGATGCCCTCCACGTCGAGTTCGCCACCGCGGTCGGTCGAGGAACGCCCCTCGTCGGGGAGACCGTGCGGCGACCAGGCGATCCGATCCGGCTGCGGGTCAGCCCGCTGATCCTGATGAAGCCCGGCGGGGGTGACGTCGAACTTCGGGTGCGATTGTCGCCAGCCCGGCAGGAAACGTCGCTCGACACGCGTGTGATCCCGCTCAAGCCCGCCCCGCGGCCCCCGGTCGAGGCGACTGCGATCGACCAGGTGCCCACGGCCTTCCAGCCGGTCGACTGCGAACTGACTCTGCCCGATGATGAGGAGGGAGCCTACGACGTGTTGCTCGAGGCCGTGGAACGGCGCGGCCTGCGCTGGAATCGACCGCTCGCCACGCGCCGAGTGCAGCTTGTGGCGATCGCGGTCGAGCCGCCGGCCCGGGGCAACGTCGAGCCCTGGAAGCTCATCTACGAACTCGACCCTGCCAGTCCGCGGCTGCACGAGCGGCTCCGCCGGCTGCCGGCTCGGGGCCTGCAGAACATGCCCCGGCCCAACATCTCCCTGCCGGCCATGCCGATGCCGAGCCTGTCGCGAACGGGCATCCAGATGCCCCGCATGCCCGAGGTGCCCCTGCCCGCGATGCCGAGTGTTCCGTTGCCCGCCATGGCTCTGCCGAACGTGTCGTCGCTGGTGCCCAGGCTCGGCGGCATGCTGGCCAGCGGGCACTCGGCCGTTTCTCCTCATCCACTGGGACCGATGCTCCGCCTGCCGCCAGCTCTCTCGGCAGCCAGCCCCTCCTGGGAGGGCATCGTGATCGCCAACACCCGGCCGGGCACGCCGCACCTCGTCGAGGTCGACTACCCGACCGATCAGCGGGGCACGATCGGCCTCTGCGTGCTGGAGACCGACGCGGCAAACGCCGTTGTGGAAGTCCGCTACGGCGGTGGCGTCGAGATCGCCGCGACGCCCCACGACGGGCCAGCCCGGCTCAACACCCACCGCTTCGTGTTCTGGCCTACCACCCGCCAGCCACTGCTCGTGATCGCCAACCCGGTCACCTCTGGCCCGATGCTCGTGGGTCGCGTGCGGGTGCTGGCCGGACCCGATCGCTTGCCCCGCGCCCAACCGGCCGCGGTGGCCGCCGCCCGCCCCCCGCAGCCCCGGCCCACCTTCGCCCTGCTGCCAGACACCGATCTCACCAGGGCGTTTGGCGGGGGCGGCCACGTCGAGGCGGAGCGGAGCCGGGCACTCACCGATTGGGTTGCACACCTCCAGGCCATTCGTCATTCGGCCGATGCCCTGGCAGCCGAGGGGCTCGCGGGAGGCGTAGTGACGGTCTACGCGGGTGGGGCGGCTGCCTGGCCGAGTCGGTTGACGCGGTCGCCACCCCGGTGGCATGCCGGCGACGCCGCCGTGGGGCTCGATCACGACCTGCTGGCCGCGACGGCGATCGTCTACGCCCGCGAGGGGCTCGCGCTCATCCCCGCATTCTGCTTCGATGGGGCCATCCCCGCGCTCGAGATCATCCGCGGCGGCGACAACGCCACCGGCATCGCCTGCGTCGGAGCCGACGGCCGGACCCGCCGGCTGCCAGGGGGCGTGCACTACAACATCCTCGATCCGCGGGTGCAGCGGGCCGTGGAGGAAATCATTGCGGAGGCCGCCGCACGACTCCGCGGCATGCCCGGGGCCGCGGGCATGGCGCTCGTGCTAGCGCATGACGGCTGGCTCCATCTGCCCGGCGTTGCCTGGGGCCTCGACGACCAGACCTTCGCGCGGTTTCTCGTCGCGATCGGTGGAGTAGCCGCGACGCCCGAGGCCGATGCCGGGGAAGGCCGATTCGCCGAGCGGGCCAGGCTCGTGACCGGCGACCTCCGGGAAGAGTGGCTCGCCTGGCGGACAGGCGAACTCACGGCCTTCTACGCCCGGCTCACCGCTCTAGCGACCGCCGACGAAGAGCGGCGGCAGTTGTTTGTCGTGCCCACGACCCTGCTCGCTGCCGGCGACCTCGCGGGCAGGTTCGGTCCCACACTGGCCGCGGGCCCCGACAACAACGACCTCCTGCGAGAGATCGGTCTCGTCGCCGCACTGCCAGCCGCAGGACCGGATCAGGAGCGGCTGGTCTTCCTCGCGCCGCACGTCCACACTGCCGGCGGCACGCTCACCGAAAGATCAACGAGAGCGACCGCCAACAGAGCCCTGTCGCTCACCACCGGCCGTCACGGTGCCGTCTTCGTCGAACAACCGCTCACCGTGACGCTCGCCGAGATCGTGCCACACGGCCCGTTCCCGACCGCTGCGGCCCCTCCCCCCTGCCCGCTGCGGATCGTCCGGGCGGCGGCCGCAGGCGATCGCGACCTCGCCGAATCGCTCGCCAGTGTCGATGCCAGCGTCATCTTCGACATGCGGCCCTTCCTCACCTCCGCGCCGTCGCCCCGCCAACCCCGCGGCCATGAACTACTGCCGGCCGTTCGGCTCGAGCCGCTCGCCAACCTGCCGCCACCGCTCGTGGTCCGCAGCCACCCGCTCGACGGCGTCACCTGGGTGCAGGTCGTGAACGCCGGGCCTGCTCCGGCGCGGGCGCTCCTCCGTCTTACAGATCCCACAACGACGCTGGTCGATGCCCGCACCGGCGAGACATTCGCGATGGAGGGGGAGAGCGTGGCGGTGCCACTGGCAGCCTGGGAGATGAAGCCGCTGGTCCTCGACGGGGCCGGGCGGGTCGAAGGGGCGACGATCGACTATGCCGAGCCGGTGCGAACCACGACCGCCGCCGCGATTGAACGGCTGCGGCTGAGGCTCGGCGTGTTGACAGCCCCGGCCGCGCTCGACGTGCTCGACAATCCGGGATTTGAACTCGGCCCCGCGGAATCGAGGCCCGTGGCTGCGGCCCCGGCGGTAAGCGGCTGGGAGCTGCTCGAGCCACGCCGCGGCTCGCTGGCGCTGGTCGCGGGCCTGCCCGGACCTGCCGGCGCGGGCCGGGGCCTCGAGTTCGCCTCGCGAAACGGGCTCTCGACGCTGCGGAGCAATCCCTTCCCACCGCCCGCCACAGGCCGCATCAGCGTCGCCGCCTGGCTGCGGCTCGAGCCCAACAGTCCGCAGCCGCCGCTGCGAATCGCAATCGAGGGTGTCGAGGGAAGCCGAGAATATTACCGATTTGCCGCCATCGGCGGGCTCACCGGCGGCCGGCCGCTCACGGGGGAGTGGTCGCTGTTTGTGCTCCAGGTAGACGACCTGCCGGCGGATACGATCGAGTCGCTGCGGGTGCGTTTTGACCTGCTTGGGCCGGGCAGCGTTCAGATCGATGACGTCCGCGTCTTCGACCTGGCCTTCGACGAGTCGCAACGGGCCGAGATCGCGCGGCGTCTCGCCCGCATCGACCATCGCTTCAAGTCGGGCGACATCGGCACGGCGGTTGTGGAACTCGAAGGCCACTGGCCCGCCTTCCTGGAGGCGTTTGTAAGCGACGAGGCGGTGGCCGCTCTGGCCCGGGAGCGAGACAGGCCGGCGGTTGAGGCGGCGGCGGCCCCTGTGGCTCCCGAGCCGCGTCAGGGGATGCTCGACCGCCTGCGTGGCTGGTGGCAATGACGAGCGACCGTTGACCGATCGAAACCGGGGCCGCTAGAGTTCCAGGGGTCACGCACCCCTTGGCACCGTGCCACGGTGGGCGGTGAACGCGTTGCCTCTCGTTGCCAGCTTCGCTGCCAACGAGGGCTCCACTTCTCCGACCCCCGGCCCCCCGACAAGTCCCTTCCGTCCCGTCAGGAGCCTCATGCCTCCCCACGATTCTTCGGCCGCCGTCTCGTCGGCCCCCCGCCTCGATCGGCTAGTTCGCACCGGCCAGACCCACGTCGGCCGCGGAGTCTTCGCCCGCCGCCGCCTGAAGGCCGACATGCTGCTCGGAGAGATCCACGGGGAAATCCTCAACGAACATCCCGAGGACTCAAGCTACGTCATGGAACTGCCGAGCGAGAAGCTTCTCGAGCCGGCCGCCCCGCTGCGGTTTGTGAACCACAGCTGCGACCCCAACTGCGAGATCTTCTACTGGGAGGTCGAGCCGGGGGAAGTCCAGGATGACAGGCTCTGGCTGCAGACGATCCGTGCGATCGAGGCCGACGAGGAACTGCTCATCGACTATTCGTGGCCCGCCGATGCTGCCATTCCGTGCCGCTGCGGCGCGGCCACCTGCCGAGGGTGGATCTGCGATCCCGCCGAACTCCACCTCGTGGAAGGCCAGGAGAAGGAAAAACCAGGTGCCGCCCCGCCGGGGAGCAGCTGACGGCGTGGGAGCCGCGGAGCGGATTCCGCTCAGGCCCACTTTCAGGCCCACTCGCAGGCTCACCCGCGAGCCCACGCTCAAGCTCGAATTCGAGTTCGCAACTGGAGCGGGCTCATGGCCTGCCCTCGCTTCGTGTCACGTAGCGGCGACGGCGGCGGTGAGTTCCTCGACGGCCCGCACAACCTGCTCCTCGGAATGCTCACTTGTCAGGAAGAACCGCACCCGGGCGGCCGACTCCCGCACGGCCGGGTAGAGGATCGGCCGGGCGTTGATGCCCCGTTCGAGGAGCCGCTGCGAGACCGCCATCGCCCGGGCAGAGCTGCCGACGATGATCGGGATCACAGGCGTGTCGCTGCTCGGACCGGTGTCGAGCCCCGCGTCGTTGGCCAGCTTGAGAAACAGTTCCGACCGCTCCCGGAGCCGCGTCACCCGCCACGGCTCGCGGCGGATAACCCGCACCGCCTCGAGTGCGGCGGCGGCGTTCGGTGGCGAGCAGGCAGTCGAGAACACGAACGACGGCGTCGTGAAGCCGAGGTAGTCGATGAGCCGCCGCGAGCCGGCCAGGTAGCCACCGCCGGAGCCGAGCGCCTTGCTGATGGTTCCCATCCATAGATCTCCCGCGCTCGGATCGACGTCGAAGAAGTCGCAGATTCCTCGGCCCTCGGGGCCCATCGTGCCCACCGAGTGGGCCTCATCCACATAGAGCATCGCGTCGTGCCGCCGCTTCACCTCAATGAATCGGGGCAGATCGGGGTAGTCGCCATCCATGCTGTAGACCCCCTCGATGGCAACGACGACGCGGCGATAGTTGCCACGGAGGTCTCGCAGAAGCCCATCGAGCTGGTCGGCGTCGTTGTGGCGAAACGACCGCATGCCGGCCTTCGAGGCCGACGCGCCCTGCACGATGCTGTTGTGGGCCAGTTCGTCGTGGAGGATGAGGTCGCCGGCGCCGAAGAGGTGGGTGAAGAGCGAGGCGTTCGTGCCGTAGCCGCAGGGAAACACCGTGGCCCGCTCGGTGCCGATGAAGGCGGCCAGCTCCACGTCGAGCTCGTCGAGCAATGTCGAGTTGCCCCCCACCATGCGGCTCGCCGAGGCGCTCGTGCCGAAGCGGTCGATCGCTTCCTTCGCCGCCCGCGTGACGTCGGGATGCCCGGCCAGGCCGAGGTAGTCGAAGCTTGTGAAGGTAACCACCTCTTGCCCGGCGATCCGGGCCGTCCGGCCGTTGACCCGCTCGTTGGCGAGGAGAAACGGATTGGTGAGCCCGGCTTCCTGGAGGCCGGCGAGCCGCGCTTCGAGCGCGGCAAATTCCGGAAACGGATCCTCGGCAACGGGGGCCGCGGCAGCCCGTTCCGGCATGGCCTCGTCGCGAGGCTCGTAGCCAGATTTGTCGTCGTCTTCGCTGCGGTCGGCCGCGTCAAACATCCGTTCGGCAACGCAGTCGACCAGGTCGCCACAGGTATTGATCGCGGCGATCCACTCCGCGTGAAACCGCATCCCATAGCGGCCTTCGATTCGGGCCACGGCATCCCCGAGCGCGGCCTCGTCGATCCCGGCGGCCACGAGACTCAGACGCGGTACCAGCGGCCGGCGGGTCGTGGAGGGCATCACCCGCTCAAGTTCACCGATCACCACTCCGGCAATGGCTTCGTGGGTGTGGGCTCCGGGCAGATCCCGCTCGCCTCCCTCATCGACTGCCGCGGCCGAATACCCAGTGAATATGCGTCGAATCATCGCGCTGTCCTCCTGCCACAGTGAGTGCGGCGGTCTCTCGGCAGATCACTATACGGAAGCGATCGGCTACCAACACCGCCTGCCTGAGGGCCAATCGATCGCTGCACACAGAACATTGCCCGACAAGTCGGCTTTTCACCGGTCACAGGCGGGTCTCGGAACAATCTGCGGCCTGCGGTGGAAAGTGGGATCGTTCCTTCAAACCCGATTATAGTCAGTCTGCGAGCAGCCGCCGGAGCACAAACGGAAGAATCCCGCCGGCGTTGAACTGGTCGAGTTCTACCGGGGTGTCGATCCGCACGAGGCAGGAGATCTCCTTGACGCCGCCGTCGGGCGATGTTGCCCGCACAACAAGCGTGGCCCGCGGAGTGAGCCCGGCAAAGGGGATGTCGAAGGTTTCCTCGCCGGTGAGGCCGAGGGTTTGCCAGGAGTCGGGTAGCACAAGCGGCAACACGCCCATCCCCACTAGGTTTGAGCGGTGGATCCGTTCGAAGCTCGCGGCCAGCACGGCCCGCACGCCGAGCAGCATCGTGCCCTTGGCCGCCCAGTCGCGGGAGGAGCCGGTGCCATACTCCGTGCCGGCGAGCACCACCAGCGGCGTGCCCCGCTCGCGATAGAGAACCGCCGCGTCGTACACCGGCAGCACCTCGCCGCCCGGCAAAAGCCGTGTCACGCCCCCTTCGATTCCCGGCACGAGGAGATTTCGGATTCGGATGTTGGCGAAGGTGCCGCGGGTCATGACGCGGTCGTTTCCGCGCCGGGCACCGTAACTGTTGAAGTCTTCGGGGGGCACGCCATGCTCCACGAGATACTTCCCGGCCGGGCTGGCCTTGGCAATGCTACCGGCTGGCGAGATGTGATCGGTCGTCACGCTGTCGCCAAGCGCCAGGAGCACGCGGGCTCCGCGGACGCTCTCCGGTGGCTGGGCCACGCGGGAGATCGCTGCCAGAAACGGTGGCTCTTGGATGTAGGTGCTCGTCGCGTCCCAGTCGTAGAGCTCGCCGGCGGTCACGGGCACGGCGTTCCAGCGCTCGTTTGATTCCCAGACGTTGTCATAGCGATGGCGAAACTGCGCCGGCACCACGTTGTCTGCCACGGTGCGGCGGACCTCATCGGCGGTGGGCCAGATGTCCTTGAGGTAGACCGGCGTGCCGTCGCGGCCGGTCCCGAGCGGCTCGGTGCTTAAATCGATGTCGGTCGTGCCGGCCAGCGCGTAGGCGACCACGAGCGGCGGACTCGCCAGCCAGTTGGCCTTCACGAGCGGATTCACACGCCCCTCGAAGTTACGGTTACCGGAGAGCACCGCGGCGGCAACGAGATCTCCCTCAACAACAGCCTTGGCGACCGGCTCGGGCAGCGGCCCTGAGTTGCCGATGCACGTGGTGCAGCCGTAGCCGACCGTCTCGAAGCCGAGGGCGTCGAGGTCGCGGGCGAGTCCCGACTTCTCGAGATAGTCGGTGACGACGCGGGATCCTGGCGCGAGGCTCGTCTTCACCCACGGCTTGGTCGAAAGTCCCTTCGCCACAGCCTTTCTCGCCACCAGGCCGGCGGCCACCATCACGCTGGGGTTGCTTGTGTTGGTGCAGCTGGTGATGGCCGCGATCACGACCGAGCCGTGCCCGATCGTCTCGGCGTGGCCGTTGGCTTGCACCGTGGCCGTTCGATGGAGCGCGTCTCCCTCGAGCGCGAAGCCCCGCTTGGCGGTGGGCGCGGCGAGGGCCTCGGCGAAGGTCTGTTTGACGGCGGTGAGCGGCACGCGGTCTTGCGGCCGCTTGGGGCCGGCCAGGCTCGGCACCACGCTCGCGAGGTCGAGCGCAAGCCGCGTCGTGAACTCTGGCGTCGGAGCTGCGTCGGTCCGGAACATCCCCTGCTCCTTCATATACCGCTCGACGAGCACCACCTGCTCCTCGGATCGGCCGGTGAGCCGGAGGTATCGCAGCGTTTCGTCGTCGATCGCAAAGAAGCCCATCGTGGCCCCGTACTCGGGCGCCATGTTGGCAATCGTGGCCCGGTCGGCAAGCGACATGCGGGCGAGGCCGGAGCCGAAGAACTCCACGAACTTCCCGACCACGCCAGCCTTGCGGAGGATCTCGGTGACGGTCAGCACAAGGTCGGTGGCGGTGCCGCCCGGCGGCAGTTCGCCCGTCAGCTCGAAGCCGACCACCTCCGGCAGCAAGAGCGAGAGCGCCTGGCCGAGCATCACCGCCTCCGCCTCGATGCCCCCCACGCCCCAGCCGACAACGCCGAGGCCGTTGATCATCGTGGTATGGCTGTCGGTGCCGACGAGCGTGTCGGGCACAGCCACCTTGGGGCCGCCGGGCCCCGCCGGATCGTCCCGCAGGAACACGCAGCCGGCCAGGTATTCGAGGTTCACCTGGTGGACGATGCCGATGGCCGGCGGCACGACCCGGAAGTTATGGAAGGCCTGCTGGCCCCAGCGGAGGAAGGCGTAGCGTTCGGCGTTGCGGGCGAACTCGATATCGACGTTCTTGGCCAGGGCGTCGGCGGTGCCGAAGAAGTCGACCTGCACGGAGTGGTCGATCACGAGATCGACCGGCACGAGCGGGTTGATCTTGGCCGGATCGCCGCCGAGCCGCCGCATCGCCGCCCGCATCGCGGCCAGGTCGACAACGCAGGGCACGCCCGTGAAATCCTGCAGCACCACGCGGGCTGGCTTGAAGGGGATCTCCTTCTCGGCCGGCCGGGCGGCGTTCCAGGTGGCGAGCGTGCGGATGTCGTCCTCGGTCACCTCATAGCCGTCGCAGGTCCGCAGGAGCGCCTCGAGCACCATCCGCAACGAGTAGGGCAGCCGGGATGTATTCGTCACCCCGGCATCGTCGAGCGCCCGGAGGCGGTAGAACGTGGCCGGACCGGAGCCGGTCTCGAAGGTGCTGCGGGAGGAAAACGGGTTGGCCGGGGTGGATGGCATGGATGGCATGGATGGCAACGCCTGGGGTGCCTCAAAGGAGGGGGGATGGGCGGGATGTCGATTGCTGGCTGTGAGCTGGCTGTGAACCGACCTCTCGTAGCGTACCGGAAGCCGCGGGGGCCGGAGAAGCGGCCTTTGCCAGCTCCGCAGGTAACAGGAATGTGAAACCGCAGCGGCTGCGCAGGTCGTGCGGTCGTCTGGGGTTGCTCACCGGAAAAAAATATTTCCCGGAGTCGACAGGACGCGGATCCTTGATGTATAGTTCTTGTGTCGGCGGGCATCACCCTGATCCCTGCCGGCCCCACAAAACAACAGATTCTTTTCAGCGGCTGTTCCCCCCCCCCAAAGACCCACACATCTAGAGCCGCTACCGGACCCGTGGGTTAAACCCCACGGGTCCTTTTCTTTGGTAGTCCGGGCACGCCGTGACCGGGCCACAGCCAACCGCCGCACTCGACCCGGTG
>JBBEEF010000208.1:45874-66267 GCA_040880915.1 Pirellulales bacterium | reverse complement strand
GAGCCCCCGCGGCTACACGCGCGCCGCAGCGACGGCGCTCTCGCTAAGGCAGCTTGCGGCGTGGCGGCTGCAGCTGCCGATGCTGCGTGCCTCCCTCTGGTCCCGTGGCTCCTATTCCCCCACGCCCACGATCATCGAGGCGGCACAGTAGCTCGGGCGAAGCGGCCCATGCCGTCTTCCTGTCGGGCAACGGCCTGCTAACGCCGACAGAAGCACACGTCGAAAAGGTTTGAGGTGAGCGAGTCGTTTAGGCCGACTTACCCAGCTCCGCCGCCTCGCGCCGTTCGGCCTCGTCTCTTTCACGCTCGAGCCGCTGCGCATGAACCTCGCGAAGGTTCCGCAAATAACCTTCGAGGCCGCCGTATTTTTCGAGCAGATAAAGACGAGCCGCCCGCACTTCCGCGACGATCGGGTCGTCCTGCTCCTCGGCTTTGGTTTCATCGGCCATGGCCTCTCCTCATCAACTCGGTTGGCGTACAGATAAAGGGTACGTGCTTGCCGAGGTTTTGTAACCAGCGATCGATCGGCCGACGGACGTGGAACGCGTCGAGCGTCGCCGCCGGGGGCGAAGCGCGACCGCACGCGACGGCCGGGGTTCTACGACGGGGTGAACCGGTATCTCACGGACTTGGGCGTGCCGCAGGTGTGACCAGCCCTCGTGCATCCCGCCGCAGCACGTTTTCGAGTTCTTGCAGCGACAGGGGTTGGGGCAACGGCTTCCCGGTTTCCACCAGCGTCTCAATCGCCTCTTCAACGAGTTCGCAAAGTTCCGCAAACACCTGTTGTGCATCGTCGCCGTAGGATCCGCCGTACATCAACTGCGGACAGGTGCCGATGAAGCACTTGTCTTCGTCCGACCACGCGACAACCTTCAGGTATCGGTCGCCTTTCGCCATTGGTTCACCTCGTCGATGGCCTTCTGAACCGTTTTCTCGAGATGCCGCCGGGCATCGTCACCATCCTTGCCAGATATCGTAACCACTTCGGCAACCAGGGGATGGGTGTAGTTTCGATGGCTGCCCTTGCCGCGACGCTCCTCGAAACCGGCTTTCACGAGATCTCTGACGAGTTCGCGAATCTTGCGAGGCATCGACGCATCCTTGGTTTCAGGCTCTTTGGTGAGTGTACAGGCGTACCGTATTTGGTCAAGCCCCCGCGGTGGACGAGGGTTGGCCCTCCGGCTGGTATCCTCCCGGCTATGGTGACCGTGATTCCTCCGATCGACATCCGGGGTGAGCATCGACGCGGTGCACTGGTCTTTGGATCCCCCGAGCGACCCTCGCTCAT
This sequence comes from Pirellulales bacterium, assembly GCA_040880915.1. Lineage (GTDB taxonomy): Bacteria > Planctomycetota > Planctomycetia > Pirellulales > UBA1268 > QWPN01. The sequence goes on along the minus strand of JBBEEF010000208.1, from coordinate 64,980 downwards.
CGCTGTATCTGGAAGACGCGGCAACGGAGTTTCAGGTGCAGGGGCTGGAGCTCGACTGGACGAAAAGTCACGTGGGACGCCGCCTGACGCTCGTCGGGGAGCGACTGGAGCTTTCACAGTTTCCGGGGGGCGAAGTGGACCGACGCTGCCGCCAGCCGCAGTCACTGCAAGACATTTTCGTTTGATCAAGCGACTGCTATGGCAAACGCAGTATAGAGATCAGGCGGTAGCGCGTGATTGAGTTCCCATGTTATCGCCATCGGCTGCTCACCCTCGTGCTTAACGTACGTAGCGGGGCCAAGAAACCAGAATGCACGATCGTCATTGTTCAGTCGAGCGAATAGCATCACTGAGGTCCCTGCTTTTGCATGCTTCTGGTACCGCCGTCCGACATCGCTTTCGGCGCGGGTCGTCGACTGGCTTTCCCAGTGGATAAGGTCCCGGCTCATCGCGTAATCGCGATAGCGTGTTGTTGGAGAAAATCCCCCGGTTGTCTTATCGAGCGTAAACGCAAGAAGATCCGACTTGGCGCCTTCCGCCCACCGCACTCCGGTTTGCCAGAGTGGCATCTTCGCCCCATCACGTAATCCAAATGCCGCCAGAATCTCCAGCCGTGAGTAACGAGCATGGATTCCGAGCGGTACGTCTGGATGTGATGTGAGCGGCTGCGTTGTATGGGAAACTCTTTTTTCTAGTAAATCGAGAACCGCAAGCATTTCCTCCCTCACTCTGGGGTGGGCTCGCAGTAGCGCGATGCCTTCGGCGAGTGAAGTCGTTGTGGCGATAACTCTGTCGGCAATGCTCACCACGAGCATCTGCACTAGCCTGCGGTCTGTCGTTGAGATCGTCGCGAGATCCACTGCGGCGGGCTCTTTAAGAAAACGCCGATACGCTGCGATTCTTCGGCCATCATCGACGTGTAGCATCCTTCCGCAGCCACGGAGTAGGTTTTCGTCTTTCATGCCGGCGACGGCGATCGGGAGCCCAGCGGCGTTTTTCAGTTCAGTCCAAGACCGTCCCCCTGCATACAGATCTTCAAGCTCAAGCCCGGTGTCCGCAAGGAACGTTCCGAGGGCGACGTCCTTGCCACCAGCTGCCATGCTTTTCAGCTCGGCAACCCGCGCTGCCCACCGGGCTGGAACTGCCTGCCTGACATTTTGAAGCACGATCTTGCTTGCCACGCGGTCGAGTTCCATGTGGCAGCCGGCAGGTAAAAATGGAAACCCATGGAGGATCTGTCGTTCGAGGTCTTTACGGGTGCCGCCGAGGAGAGCCCGAAACCGGCGGTCGTAGCGAAACTCCTTTCGATGCTGCCCTACGAAGTCGAGCACCGTGCAAACAGTCTTGCCGTCGAGCCTTCGTAGGCCGCGGCCGAGCTGCTGCAGAAATAGTGTCGGACTGTCAGTCGGTCGCAGGAACAAAACTGTGTCGACGGCGGGCACGTCGACGCCTTCATTGAACAGATCGACTGAAAACACCACGTTTGTCCGGCCGTGCTTGAGATCCTGCAGGGCCGCCGCGCGCTCGATGTCCGGCGTATCAGCCCAGACAGCCGTTGCCTTCACACCTGCCTCATTGAAGACCCGGGCCATGAATCGGGCGTGCTTGATGCTCACGCAGAACCCGAGGGCACGAATCTGAGACGGGTCGCCGATGCGGCGATCGAGTTCCTTGAGAACAACACGGGCATACGCGTCGTTGACTGTGAGGACCTCCGTGAGCCGCTCCACGTCGTATCCGGCCCCCCGACGCCACGGCACGTCGCGAAGGTCAGTGTTGTCGTGGATGCCGTAATAGACGAAGGGTGTTAGGCGATGCTGATCGATGGCGTCCCAAAGCCGCAGTTCAGCGGCTATGCGGTCATCGAACCACGCAAGGACGGGCAAGCCATCGCTCCGCTCGGGGGTTGCTGTAAGGCCAAGCAGTTCGACAGGCTCTACGTGGTTCAGGAGCCCTGTGTACGACTTTGCTGCGGCGTGGTGAAACTCATCGACGATGACGACATCAAAGTGGTCCTGGCCGAGGTGTTCGAGACCAGTGGCCGCAAGGCTTTGGATGGATGCGAACACGTGCTCAAACCGCTGCGGCTTCTGGCGGCCAACCCAGAGTTCACCAAACGTCGGCTGCCGAAGAGCGTGTCGAAAAGTGCCGAGGGCCTGAGTCAGGATTTCCTCGCGGTGGGCCACAAAAAGCAGCCTGGCACGCGGCATCCCGGCCGCCAGCCGGCAATAGTCGACCGCGGCCATCACAGTCTTTCCTGTGCCAGTTGCGGCGGCCAGTAGGTTTCGGTGATGCCCCTGAGACCGCGAGAGAGCGATCTTCGCAAGCAGATCTTCTTGAAACGGCTCAAGACGGATCTCGATCGGGCTCAGTACGAATGTTGGGCCGGTGCGGGCCGATTCGTTGCGTTCGAAAAACTGCTGGCGATCATATGGCAAAAAGGTGCCGCCGCTCCAGTAGCTCTCAAAGACGGCGGCCACCTTATCGATGACGTCAGGGTTACGCGCCCCAGAGACGCGAACGTTCCACTCGAGACCTGTCACTTGCGCCGAATACGTGAGATTTGAAGAGCCGATGTAGGCCGTTGAGAATCCCGACTGCCGATGAAAAAGCCAGCTTTTCGCGTGGAGCCGAGTGGTTCCGGTGTCGTATGACACCCGAATATCGGCCCCGGCCTCTTGGAGAGCATCGAGCGCTCGGGGCTCTGTTGAGCCGGTGTATGTGGTTGTGAGCACGCGGAGCCTGCGGCCCGCCTGCATGTGCTCCGTGAGCGTGTCGAGCATAGGAGCGATGCCTGTGTAGCGGATGAACGCCATCACCAAATCGATCGCATCAGCTGAGTGGATTTCGGTGATCACCTGGCTGCCGACGGTTGGTTCTCCCGGGGCGTTTGTGAGGATCGCCGTATCGAGGAGCGGAATCAGGGGAGGCCGAATCGTTTCGGCCGTTCCATCGGGCAACACGCGATTGATCGCCTGGAGAATCGTGCCGGGCTGTACTGGCCGGTCGCCGAGGTCAATCGCAGCCGCACCATCGGGTAACTTCGCACGGGTGACCTTCGCCAGCACAGAAATCAGGTGCCGCGTGATCTTTACGCCGAGCCGAATCCGATCCTTCTCATCTACCGCCGCTACAAGTCGCTTGACGATCCGCGCAACGTGCAACGACAGCCGGTCAGCAGCCTCCGCCGACCGTAGCTTCTCGCGACTTTCCTTCAGGCCCGCCGCCAGCGCGGTGAGTTCGGTGACGAGCGCCTCGGTGAGAAGTGTTTCGTAAATACCGCGGGACTTGGGGGTCATTGCGACGGACCTGTAAAAGGAATGAGTTTCGGCACATATTCCCCGACGATCATCAGGTCGCCCGCATCCTCCGGCTCAAGCGTGATCGGCTCAAACGCGGGATTCACCGGTAGGAGCTGAATTGAATCGTGCCGCCAGCCGTCGGCGGTGACCGTCTTCTCCGAGTGATACTTCTTGACTGTGAACCGGCCGCCGTTCTCACCCGCGCCGAGCGAAGCGAACTGCACGAGTACGATCCGGCCCTCGCGCGAGCCCGCCGGACACGGGCGGAACAGGCACCATGATCCGTTTGGGATGAGCGGCTCCATCGATGTGCCCGTTACCCGCGCCACGAACATGCCGGGCTTCACAGCGACGCCCGGAACTTCCGTCCAGCCGAGTTCCTCGGGCACGTTCTCCGGTCCCCAGAAGCCGGCCGCGGCGGCGAGGTCGTAGACGGGGACGTGCGTGGTGTAGCGGGCGGCGGCGGGCGGGGAGGAGAGGAGGGGCAGAGGCGGCGCGGTGGGGTTTGCAGATGGTGGTTGGGAGGTAGCCCGCATTCCCCGCGCTTGCGCTTGGGGCTGCCCGGAGGAGACGGGGGCGGCGTGCCAGATGGTGCCGTCGCGGTGGAACTCCACTTGAAAACTCGTGCCGGGGAGACCGGCGTCGGGGCCGAACCACTCGCGCAAGAGCGCGGGCAACTGATTTGGAATTGTGTCGCCCACTTTTGTATCCCGCGGGCCAGCCACGTTGCAGGCGATCCGCACACACCGAAACTCCCACTCCCGACCATCCGGCAGCCGCACCAGCACCGGCCCGGTTGGCCGACCCGGCTCTTCATCCACCGTGGGCAGCTTCAGAAACGGTTTGCCTCGGGATTGAATCACCTTCGCCAGAAACCCAGTCGCACTCGCCCGCGGTCGGGCGTGGGCCGCCAGCCGGAAATCGACGAGCTCGCCACTCATGCTCTCGACCGTCGCCCGCAGCCGCTCGTCGCACTCGAAAGCCACGCGCAGGGAGTCGTCGTGAATCGTGAACCAGCTACGGCCCTCCTGCTCCTGCATCCAGATCGCAATCGGAAACTTCCGCCAGCTCGCGAGCCACTTCCGCGGCGACATCTCCACCGGCTGGCCCGAGGCGGCGTCGGCGATGTCGCGGCGGAGAAACTCGTGGGCCATGAGAAACTCCCGACACTTCGCCGCCAGCTCCGGGATCGGTATCCCCGAAAAGACCGCGTCGCTGTCGAGCAACACCCGCAGCAGGACCATCTTGAACGACTTCGTCATCCGCGTGGTAGCGAGCATCACGAACCAGTCGCGGAACCGGCCCAGACATTCGGCCTCGAGAGCCGTCGCGTCGCCCTCGGCCGCCACGAAGTCGAACCAGGTCGCACACTCCGGCGGCAGCGTGCGCGGGTTGTAGCCCCGGTGAAAGAGCTCCGTCATCGTGGGCCGCCGCGCGAGGTCGGCGCGGAGATCGCGGTAGGCCTCCACCACCCGCGAACCCGTCTGGGGCGCAAGCCGCGCGAGCAGGTCCTTCGCCTCGAGGTCCACGTCTACGAGGCACCCCGGCGGCAGGGCAGGCGGCGCGTTCGCCAAAAAGGACTTCAAGAACGCATGGCAGTTTGTCGCTTCCGCGGCGTCGTCGGCCGCCGGCACGAGCGCGAAGAGATGCATGAGCCGACTGGCAAACACGCGGTGATTGCCCACGAAGTCGATCACCTCCAGCCGGCTCTTGCCCTCCGCACTCCGCAGGCCGCGGCCGAGCTGCTGTAGAAACAGGATCTTGGATTCCGTGGGCCGGAGCATCACCACGCGGTCGACCAGCGGGATGTCGACGCCCTCGTTGAAGAGGTCGACCACGCAGAGGGCGTCGAGGCGGCCCTCCACGAACGCGGCGAGCGAGGCCATCCGCGGGTCGGAGACGGGGCCGCCCGTGGCCGCGGAACCATCCGAAAATACGGCGGCTGCGGCCACGCCCCGCTTCACGAGCCAATCCCGGGCAAACACCGCATGCCGCCGCGAACAACAAAAGACGAGCGTGCGCCCGGCCGGCACGGCCTGCCACTCGGTCCAGAGACGTTCCATGCGGGCGCTGTTTTCCAAGGCGGCTTCGAGCGCGGCCACATCAAAGCGGCCGTTGCGCCAGGGGATTTTTGATGTGTCGTAGTCGACGTCGTCCTTGAGCCCCCGATACCGAAACGGCACAACCGACCCCTCCGCGATCCCGTCGCCGATCGTGGCCTGGGCCGCGAGGATGTCGTCGAAGAGCGTGGCCACGTCGACGCCGTCTGTCCGCTCGGGCGTGGCCGTGAGGCCGAGCGTGAATGTGCTCCTGAGCCGCGCGAGCACACGCCGATAGCTGGGGGCCTCGGCGTGATGCACCTCGTCGACCACGCAGTAATCAAAGGGCTCGGCCGCATCGAGGGCCGCGAGGCCGTCGGGCCGAGAGAGCTTTTGGATCGAGGCGATCACGAGTGTGCCCGAGAGATCGGCGGATGAGTCAGCAAACCACGTGGCCCCTCCAGAGAGTTCCGATCGCCCTCCATCTTCAGGAAGCCCTGAGCGCAAGCGACGGGAAAACGCGTCGGCTCCCCACTCGGCCTCTATCGCCTGCCGGAGCGTGGCTTCGGCCTGAGCGAGGATCTCTGCCCGATGCGCGATCACGAGCACCCGCGGCGGCCGGCCGAGCGCCCGCCCGACGGCCACAACATCAAACGCCGCGAGCCAGGTTTTCCCAAGGCCCGTGGCCACGGCGACGAGGGCTTTTGAGTAGCCGTCGCGGCGGATCGCGGCGAGGGAGTCGAGGGCGGCCTGCTGCCAAGGGCGGGGCGTGAACGCGACTCCGCCGGAAAACGGTGCCTGGCACTCCGTAAAGCCTTTGTGCCAGGCACCGATTTCCTCGTTGTTTGTAACGCGGGCGGCGTAGCGGGCGACCACGTCGGCATCGAGCGGCGTGGCCTGCTGCCAAAGGTCGTCGAACGCGGCGGCGAGTTCGCGGTCGATTGCGTCGTCGCCCGACGTCTCACCGATGAGGTTCCACTCCACGCCCGACACGAGCGCCGCCCGCGACAGGTTGCTCGAGCCCACGACCACGATCCCGCCCGACGAGTCGGCGATCCGCCAAGCCTTCGGGTGAAACGACGCTGGCGAACCACGAAGCCGGTCGAGCTCCACGAGCCGGGCCTCAAACGCGGGGGCGGCGGTACTCCAACCGAGGAGTAGCCGCAGGGCGTCGGGCGACGTGATGCCGAGATAGTCGCCCACGAGCAGCCGGATCTTCGCGCCCGCGGCGAGCGCACTAAAAAGCCCCTCGCGGACGTGGTCGAGGCCCGAGGTCTGAACGAACGACGCGAGCAGGTCGATCTCGCTGGCGCCAGGCAGCCGATCGGCGAGCCGCGGCCAGAGCGGGCGATCGGGGCCAGTGGTGAGCGAGAGCCGGGCCGAGGCAACCGGCCCCACAAGATAGTTCCCCTTCTCCGGAATCACATGCCGCACGCCGCCGCGGGGGTCTGGCATGTCGCCTGCGTATCGCGGGATCACATGCACATGCACATGCGGCACGGTCTGGCCGGCGGCTGCCCCGGCGTTAAAGCCGACGTTGTAGCCATCGGGCTTCGGGTCGAGCCTGTCATCGAGCAGCCGCTTCACCTCGCCGACGAGTTCCATCACCGCCGCCTGCTCCGCGGCCGTGCAGTCGAAGTATGTCGGCACGACCCGCCGCGTGATCACGAGCACGTGCCCGGGCGACACCGGAAACCGGTCGTAGATCGCGAAGCAGAGCAAGTTAGCGCAAAGCCACTCCGCCTCGGGGAACCCCAAGAAGGGCGAGGGGATCGGTGAAGTGGCATCCGGCCGCATGGCGGCAGTGTACGACCCCGTGGGCCAACCTTGGTCCCGGGTAGAATCCCGGACCGAGGCTCCCGCGGAGACTGCTTGACGCGTAAACTGAACAGGCGTATATTCCTCGCCTTTGGTGATACCGATTCGGAGGCACAGTCATGGACAGCGTTTCACTTCGCGACTTGGGGCTCGACCGTCTCAGCATCGAAGAGCGGCTCCAGGTTGCCGACGCGATCTGGGACAGCGTGGTTCACGACGTGGAGACGTCGCCGCTACCGGAGTGGCAGCGCGCCGAGTTGGAGCGACGGCTGGCCGATAGCATGGCCAACCCCAATGCCGTGCGGCCGTGGGGCGATGTCGAGGCCGAGGCTCGCGCGCGGGCGAAGCGATGAGCCTAGCGGTCGTTCTTCGGCACCAAGCCGCCGAGGAACTGCTGGCCGCGTGCGACTATCTCGAGGGCCAGCGAGAGGGCCTGAGCATCCGGCTGATCGATGAGGTCAGGCGGGTGATTGATCGCATCTCGATTCACCCTGAGCTCCACGGGATCGTGCTCAAGGACATCCGCCGCGCGGCTGTCAGGCGTTTTCCATACAGCATTTTCTATCGGGTGACGCCTGCGAGGATCGACGTGCTCGCGGTGTTTCACGACTCACGTGATCCAGCGGAGTGGCAACGCCGGCTGTGAGTTGCGTGCGCTGGAGCATCGTGAACCAGTCGGAAAACCTCGTCGCGGCTGCCTGCTCATCCGCCGCTAGGTCGCGTTCGCTCGGTCCGCAGCACGCGATACCCCGCCACGGTGACGTCGCCCGCCGTGGATACCGAGATCCAACCCCAGACCGAAACGGAGTTTGGCATCCGTTACGTGATCGATGGCTGGATTAACCCGACGTTTTATCCATCGGGCTTCGGGTCGAGCCGCTCATCGAGCAGCCGTTTTACTGTGCCGACGGGCTCCATCACCGCCGCCTGCTCGGCCGCCATGCACTCAAAAAAAGTCGGCACGACCCGCCGCGTGATCACGAGCACGTGCCCGGGCGAAACCGGAAACCGATCGTAGATCGCGAAGCAGAGCGAGTTCGCGCAGAGCCACTCCGCTTTGGGGATCGCCAGGAAGGGCGAGGGGAACGGTGATGTGGCATCCGGCCGCATGGCGGCAGTCTAGCGACGACCGGGACAACCTTGGTCCGGGGTAGAATTGGGACGACCGGCAGGGCCTTGACGCACAAAGTGAACGTCTGTATATTTCCCGTCGCAAGCTCCGCCCGAGGCATTTGGCCATGAGTTCCTGGGAAGATTGTCGAGCCGTCGAACGCGACCCTGCCAAGGTCAGCGGGGCATGGGTGTTCGCAAACACTCGGGTGCCCGTGCGGGCGCTATTTGAAAATCTTGAAGACGGCGCGACCGTCGATCAGTTCGTCGAGTGGTTTCCGGGAGTCACCCGGGAGCAGGTGGAAGCCGTGCTCGAGTTCGCCGCCGCCAGCCTCGAGCTGCACGCGTCGGCATGAAGATTCTCTTGGACCAGGGAACGCCAGTTCCGCTGCGACGGCATCTCGACGGCCACGAAATCCACACAGTGTTCGAGAAGGGCTGGGATCGCCTCACCAACGGCGACGTCCTCGCAGTGGCCATCCTCAATGGCTACGAGATTCTGATCTCGACCGACCCGAATCTCCGGCATCAGCAGGATCTGCGTCGCGTCCGTCTCGGAATCGTGGTGCTGCTGACCACGTCATGGCCACGCATCAGTCAAAACACTGCGGCAGTGGCGGCAGCAATCGAACACGTGCAAGCCGGCGGCCTCGTCGAAGTGAGATTCGAAGAGATGTAACGGAGAGACGGGAACAACCTTGGTCCGATCGCCGCATTGTCGCGGAAAAGGTGTCAGGACTGAATGGCACGAAGTTAAGGCGATAAGGCTTGCGTCGCCAAGACTTGGAGCAAGTCGGAACGTGGTTTGGTCATCAGCTGGTAGTTCTTGGGGCGTTGTTTTTTCACTCGCGGGTCGTGCCTGCCCGGCCGCTCCGGCACGACGCGAATCGGTCGTAGCGAGTCTCCCTGGCCAACGCAACGCAGCACATCCATTCCCAGGGTCTGCTTGAGATGCCGCAGGTTCGTCTCAACTTCCCAGCGCCTCGCGTAGAGCGCCGCCAGATCGGCAGCCTGATACGCCTTCGCATCCAGCAGGCTGGTCACGAGCGTGATCGATCTGGTGCGAGAGCCCGGGACGAGCAGAATCCCCGGTCCGCGAGCAGAATGTCGTCCGTGGCCAGGCCGCCGTGCATCAGGCGGGCTTGCGACAGATCGTGCGTTCGCCACGGCGCCGTGGCGATTCGCATCAGCATGCCGGTGCCGACGTGAAAGAGCGTCATCAGATGGGCCACCGGAAAGCCGCACCCGGGGGCCTGACCGCTCGGCTGGCCGAAGGCCTGCTGAAATTCCGGCGTGTCGGGCATCGAGCAGCTCGATCCGTCGATGACCCAGACGCGGTGTCCATGCCAGCTCGAGGCGGTATCGATGCTGCCCCTCAGCCGTGAGCACACCTCTTCCAGGAGTCGCTGAAAGAACTCCCGGGGCAGGCGGCTTCGCGCCTGGCCATACGCCTCGGCGGTCACGTCTATGCCCAGGAGTCTGGGCACGTGGCTGCATGCCGTGTTGTCGTGCAGCACCTGCAGCAAAAACGCCTGCAGCGTCACCACGGGATCGAGTTGCCGCGTCCGCCAGGCATGCCCGACCGAGCGGCACAACGCGAGGATTGCCGCAGGGTCGAACGCGCGACCGACGTCATGCTTGAACTGCATGACCAACTGCTCGATACTTGAGCCCATAAAAGACCTCTTGCGCGGGAGTGTCGCTTTTGAACAACTCCATTCTCGCCCTGGGGTCTTCTTGTTTGCGCTGACCGGTCTCGCTCACCCGCCACGACGCGATCCTGGCGTCGATGTGCTGGCACGCGATGCGGTCGCCACGAAAGGTCTTACGGCTATCTTCGTGCCATTCGTGCCAGCCACCATTTTCTTCACCTCGATCGGAGTGGTTCGGTCCAGCGTGAAAATAGGTGCAGGCACCGTTTTCCCTGGGCGTGCCGGCGAGGTCGTCGATCCCCATCCCGTCCCAGACCGCATCCCGGTCGAGCAACACGCAGAGCACCACCATCTTGTAGGTGGCGTGGGCCCCGCCCGCCCCTGCCGGCGGCGGCGCGAAGGACCCAACCAACGGCGAGGCAGGCAACGTGAAGGAAACCATGGCCGCAAGTCTACGGGCGAGAGGGACAACGTTGGTCCGGGGTAGAATCGCTGACACAGGATCGACCTGGGCCCCTTGACAAAAAACTGAACGGGCGTATAGGCCCGCGAAATACCCCCATCGAGGGTTCCATGGACAACCCTTTGATCCAATCTGATCCCGACGTGATGCTGGGCAAACCGGTTGTGCGCGGAACCCGCATCACCGTCGAACTCATCCTGCGAAAGCTCTCTAGCGGCGAATCCGTCGAGCAGATTCTCGAGTCGCATCCCCGGCTCACGCGTGAAGCCGTCCTCGCTGCACTCGGATATGCGGCTGAAGCCATGAGCCACGAGACGGTGCACGCGGTGGGCGATCGGGAGTCGGCATGAGGTTCCTCGCCGACGAAGGCGTGGACGGGTTGATCGTTGCTGCTATCCGCGATGACAGGCACGACGTTCGATGGATGGCCGATGAACTCGGGGGGACCAAAGACAGCGTCGTCCTCGAGGCGGCTGTGCTGGATGCAAGAATCTTGATCACCGAAGACAAGGATTTCGGTGAGCTTGTCTATCGGCAGCGACTTCATCACCGGGGTGTCGTGCTTGTTCGCGTCGATGGTATTTCAAACGATGAGAAGGCACGGATCGTCGCCCGCGCCATCCGGGAGCACGAGGCGGATCTGCCAGGCGCGTTTACCGTAATCCACTGCACGGCTGTATACTCCTCTCGTCCGCTAGCCAAGGAGCGTCCCATGATCGTCACCCTCAAAGCCATCGTGCACGACGGCAAGATCGAGCTCGCCGAGCCGGCGACGTTGCCGGAGGGCGCGAAGGTTCTCGTGACGCTCCTGCCGGAAGACGACCGGGATTTTTGGATGGAAGCCAGCCAGAAGTCGCTCGCGGAGATCTGGGACGACCCCGAGGACGACGGGTATGCCAAGCTTCTCGAGAAATGACGTCGTACTCGTGTCCTACCCGTTTTCGGATCGCACGGGCTCGAAGGTGCGGCCGGCCGTCGTCGTGAGCGGCCCGCACAGTTCGCGAGACTTTTTCGTGGTGCCGCTCACGAGTCATTGATCCTCAAGCGGGTTGGGGTGCTTAGCTCGATGGACACGAGGCGTATCAACGAGCCACTTCGATCGTGGCTTGTTGTGTCATCGACAAAGCCTGGTGGAGGTGCTGCTGTGATTACCAACGCGGCGGAATACGAGAAGGCCCACGGCGACCTCCGGATCCTCGAGCAGCGGATCGCCGACCACGGCTCGCGTTCGGCTTGACAAAAACTACACAGCCGTACACCTGTCAATGCAGCGGTTCCAAAGCCGCATGAATCTTCCGAATGCCCGCCGCGCGAGTGTCTCGAGAGCCAAGGTGCTCGGCTACCTGCTCAACGACCGGCACCCCAGAGGAAAATCCAAGGCGGCGTTTTTTCGGAGACTGGGCTTCGACCCCACGGATCCTCGCTAGCTTGAGGCGAACTGTTGAGGCTCGCCATCGACAACGAGGTTCAATCGCACAGCGAAACGGAGTTTGGCGACCGATACGTCATCGATGGCTGGATTCTCTCAGCTGCCGCAGCCCGGGCCGAAGGCAAGGGGTTCAAATCGCGAAGCAGAGCGAGTTGCCGCAGAGCCACTCCGCCTCGGGGAACCCCAAGACGGGCCAGGGGAGCGGTGATGTGGCATCCGGCGGCATGCCGGCAGTGCATGAACCCGCGGGTCAACCTTGGTCCCGGGTAGAATCGAGCGACGGCCGGGCGTTGACATCGAGAGTGGACGCCCGTATACTTCGCCGAGTCATAGGGTCCCCACAATGAGCACGATCGACGCACTGCTGGCCGATGCGGCCCAACTGAACGTCACAGACCGCCTCGAACTCATCGATGCCCTCTGGGACACGCTGCCCGACGAGGCGCTGCCACCTCTATCGGACGAGTGGATGAACGAAATTCGTAAGCGGTCGGCCGATCTCGCTGCTGGCTCGGCTCAGACGATTCCATGGGAAGTCGTTCGTAGCCAGGCCATGGCACGGCTCCGCAAGTCGCCGGAGAGCACGCCAGAGAGAATTCCGGGCGACTGATGAAAGAGATTGTGTTTCTCGCCGGTGCTCAGGCGGACTTCGACGCTGCCTTTGATTGGTACGCCGCCAGAAGCGAATCTGCTGCCATCCGGTTCAGCGACGAGATACACGGGTGTCTTGATCGCGTGGCACGCGATCCCGAGCGGTTTGCCAGCGTGGAGACGGTGAATCATCAGGCCCGTGTGAAACGATTTCCATACCGACTCGTTTTTCAGGTCCAAGGCGATCACGTCACCGTGGTTGCAATCGCCCACCATAGTCGCCGGCCCGAGTATTGGCGGCGACCACCAGGAATCTGATCACAAAGTACTGCGTGTCGGCTGGCACCTTCATCGCTATCTGCCAAGGCAAAGTCCACTGCGCCGAGCCACTCTGCCTCGGGGAACCCCAAGAAGGGCCAGGGGAACGGTGAAGGGGTTGCCGGCGTGGGCCTGCCTTCGGCTCACTACGCTCGGCTTATGTCGTAGTCGTCCTACCTTCCAAGGCACGTGCCACCGGTTGCGTCGCGGGGTCAATATAGGTTCTTTTTGCCAAACCACAGTTCGATCGGCTCAGCGAGATCGATGTCTACGAACGACGTCGCTCCGCTGAGTTGCCAAATGAGCCCAACGGCTCCTCTCACGCGATCGATGTAGGCATGCCCGTATTGGCCGGTCTTTGAATCCCGCGCGCGGATGACCTGGCTGAGGGGTTGTCGCAGATTCTCGATGCATTTGGCATGGCCCTTGGCGACCGTGAACCGGATCAGCGATTGGCAATCGCGGTCGGTGAGCAGGGCGGGAACAAGCCGGGCCAGATTCGTGATTGCGTCGTACACCCAATACGGAGCGTAGAGGCACTTGATGTGTTCCGTGCTCTTTCGCACCACAATGTATGGTCGCTTGGTCCGCCAATCGCTGAGCGGCGTGATCAGGAGCGTGAGCGGACTGGCGTCGAGCCTGCGGGTCGGAAGCAGGAGCCCTGAACGGCGGGCGTTGGTGAACACGGCGTGCGGAATGCACCGGCCAAGCATCGACTCCGACTCTCTGCACGAAGGCTCGTCGCAGCGAACGCCCTGCTTCTCGGCGAGTGCCCGAAAACCTGTGTTTTGCAGTGTCTCGCGAATAGCCTGACCATCGGGGGCGAAGGCCAGATGAGCGGCGTAGCATAAGCCGTGGGGTGATACGCCTTGGTACGGCATGCTTTCGAGCACCCTGACGAACCTTGGCAGCTTCGCGAGCTGCGCGCGGAGTGGCCCGATCGGTGGCAGGTCGCCATACAAAGAGAAGAACGCTCGCGTGGCCAGCCCCATGATTCCATTGGCCGGAAGCGCATCGCTGTCGGCAGAAGGTGGCTTCCAGCCGGGCAGCCAGAACGCGGCTGCGTCTTCGATCGACCAGGTCTGCGGGGCGTCGGTGCCAATGCCCATGCCCGCAGCTCGAAGCAGCATCTGCTCGTAGCGGGCGGGGTCGGGCACCACGGACAGCGGTTCGGGTGACGGATAAAACGACATGGCGGTAGTCCTTGGTGGCATGATGGAGCAATCGTTGGCAACTATTTCGCAACACGGGGCCGCTTCGTGGAATCAGGAAACTCGAAAGACGGCTTACCCTCCGGGCCGATGACGATCCGGGGATGGTCGGCAGGCTCAAAGCGCTCGCGGACGTCATCGAAAAACACCTCGTAGCGATTTGACTCCGCATCCCAGCGAATGCACGCCGGGTATGTCTTCCGCGTCCGCGGGCTGTAAAAGCCCTCGAGCGGCCCCACAACCCCGTCCTTGAGGAGTGTTCGCAGTTCATCAGGCAGAAGATGCCGCCCGCGGATCACCTTGGGGATCCGCACCGTGCCGTCCACGGTCACGTAATCTTGGAGGAGCTCCACGAAGTGCTGCCCGGTGCCGGGAAACAGCACATCCGGCAGCTCCTGGAGCACGAGGTCTGCCGGCGACGAGACGATCTTCTCCACCAACTGCTTCGTTAGTGCCCGGATATCGGCTTTGAACGCCGCGATGTCGCCAGTGCCGGCTTCAATCTCCGCCAGCCGCGCTTCCCAGCGGCCCGTCATTTCCGGGCTCGTCAGCACCTCGAGCCGCAGCCGCTCTAAGACCTTCTTCAGCGACTGCGCCTTGGGCGTGGCATGGAGTTCACGACCTTGCCGCTTGAGATAGCCCTCCGCCAACAACTTCTTGATCACCCCCGTGCGAGTGGCCGCTGTTCCCAGACCCGATCCTCGCATCGCTTCCTGGGCTTCTTCGTCGTCCACAAACTTGCCAGCCGTCTCCATCGCCTTCAAGAGCGTGCCATCGGTGAAACGCCCGCGCGGCGGTGTCGTCGCCCGCTCCTCCATCACGATCCTGCCGGTTTCGGCGGATACTGAATCGCTGCTGTCTTCCCCGTGGCCCACCGGCGGGGCTTCGGCCACCTTGCCGTCTACCACTCGCCAACCCGGCACCCGGATGGTTCGTGTCACAGCTTCGAAGGTCTCCCCGGCCGCCGTGAACGAGAGTGTGTGGATGCTTGTTTCCGACGGGGGCAGGAAGGCGGCCACGAACCGCCGCAGGATCAGCTCGTAGATCTTCTGCTCGGCGTCGTTGAGCTTTGGTAGCGCGGCTGTGATTTCGGCTGGGACGATCGCGAAGTGGTCGCCCACTTTGGAGCTGTCGAATACCCGCGTGTTGCCTGGATCGACACCACGGGCAAGCGCCTCGCTCGCCGGACCGGCCAGAGCGGGCATCGACGAGACGATCTGCTCAAGACGCTCCCGCACCATCTCGACATCGTCTTCCGGTCGGAGGTATTGCGACTCCGTTCGCGGATAGGTGATCAGCTTCTTGTCGTAGAGCGATTGAGCGATGCTCTGCGTCCGGTCGGCCGAGTACCCAAAGAGACTGCTCGCCTCGGAGAGCAGGTCGTTGAGCTTGAACAGCAGCGGCGGCTTCTTGACGTCCACTCGCTGTCGAGCCGAAACGGTCGCCGTCTTCCCAGCCGCCTTCTGCATGATCGACTCGGCCCGCTCACGGCTGCCGATTCGCCGGCCCTGGTCCTCGCTGGCCGCTTCCCCCCGCCCGGTCCAGCTCGCCTCGATAATCCGGCCGTCGGCCAGCGTGAAGGAGCCAGCTAGGAGCCAGTAGGGCTTCGGCACAAAGCCCTCGATCTCCAGGTCTCGCTCGCAAACCATCATCAAGGTGGGGGTTTGGACCCGGCCGGCGGGTGTCATGTCGTAACGGCCGGCCCGCTTCATGATGCCCGTCAGCGCCCTGGTCATGTTCATGCCGAGCCAGCAGTCGGCAAGCGATCGGCAGACGGCGGCATCTGCCAGGCCCTGGAGCGCCGCGGCGGGCCGGAGCTCATTAAAGGCCCGCCGGATCGCCGCGGACGTCATCGACTGTAGCCAGAGCCGCCGAACAGGCTTCCCACAGCCGGCGTGCTCGATGATCTCCCGAAAAATCAGCTCCCCCTCCCGACCTGCGTCGCAGGCATTGATCACACCTGCCACATCATCGCGCTGCAATAGCGCCACAAGGTCGGCGAGCCGCTTGCCCTGCTTCGTCGCGGGCTTCTTCTCGAACACATCCGGAAGCAACGGAAGGGCTGCGAGCGCCCAGGGCTTTGGCAACACATCAACCAGTAAGTGCCCTGCGGCGGCGGCGATCACAAGTGAATCAGACTCGTAGTGGTCGTCGTGCTTCGTAAAGCCACCGAGCGCCTTGGCGATGTCAGATGCCACCGATGGCTTCTCTGCGATCACAAGTGTTTTGGACTGAACGATGTCGTGGTGAGTGGCAGTAACCATGGCGAAGGTTCCTTTGTGAAGTGCGTGGTGGAAGGCAACGACAGCGGCGTCGCCTTATTAACAACTAGATCCACATCAGCAGATCGTCAAGGACATCGCGTCGCTTTTTTGGTTGCGATGGCTGCTTCATGCACGCGTGATGACGCGACCATTCTTAAAACGCGCGCGCGTGTACACACGAGCGCACGCACACGAGCGCACGCACACGAGCGCACGCACACACGAGCGCGAGGCCAGAGAAACGGAGAAGGGGCATCCAAAATCACCCAACGCCAACTGGGCTTGCCTGTGGGCAGGCCACGCAAGTGGCCAACACGATTGGCTGGCGACAAAGACTCCAGCTATGATCGTGTGCGGAACTGGCTTCGGAAGTACGGCATCAAGCCGTTGATCCCGCGAAAGAACAACGAGAAGCTGCGACACGACGGCCGATCCGTCTTCGGCAAGCAGGCCTCCATGACCCCTCCCCAGAGTCAGCCCCATTGATCTCTCCCCACACCCAACCGGACCCGATAACGCGTCGAAAGGTGATTGCCGGCGGGGCTATCGCTTTGGGCGTAGTGGCCGCAGGCTGGCGTGCCGAGGCCGCCGGCACCGCGCTCACGGCGTGCGCTGAACCTATGAATCGCGAAGCAGGCAAAACCATCACCGGCGCGTTGTCTGGCCGTCCGATCTTCATCCCGGACGTCAACGCCCCGCCCATGCCGTCAATCGCGCCGCCGGGGCCATTTTACAACGGCGAGCCGACAAATCTCTTCGACGTGGCGAAGTTGTCCGACGGCCATCCCGACGCATGCTGCTACCGCCGCCGCTTCGGCCTGATCATTCCGGCGACCAACACCACGATGGAGAGTGAGCTTTGGAACATCCTGGTGAAAAACCGTGACGACGGGCTCGATGGCATCGGTCTCCACATCAGCACGGTGCTGACGAAGCCGGCGGTGGCGGACAAAGCGGGGCTCGAGGCTTTCAAGAAAGAATTTCTGGGCGGCGTGAAGAGCGCGGTCGGCACGGCGTTGCTGGCCCGCCCGCAGTATCTCATCATGGGACTGAGCCTTGAGCACATCGTTGTCGGGCTGGATTCGATCCGCGAGACAATGGCCGAACTCGCGACTTACAGTCTGCTTGCCTGGGCCACGTGGCAGGATGCGATCCGCGCCGCCCTCCAGCGCTACAAGGTGAAACGCATCGGCGTGCTCACGCCGTGGGAGAAGCACGGCAACGCGTCCGGCGTGAGAATGTTTGAGGACATGGGCGTGGAAGTGGTGGCCAACTTCGGATTTTCCTGTGCCAACGTCCAGTAGATCGCCCACCTGCCCGACGACGCGAAAGAAAAGGCCGTGCGCGAACTGCTTGCCACCAAAGAAAACAACCTCGATGCCGTCGTGCAGTGCGGCACCAACACGAGCATGACCGCTGTGGCAGAAAAGTTGGAGCCGCAGCTCGGCATCCCCATCTTCGGCATCAACGCAACCATCCTCTGGTATGCCCTGCGCGAAAACGGCTTCACCACGCGCGCACTTCACGCCGGCCGGCTATTGCGGGAGTTTTGATCCGCGCGGCCTGACCCGACCCGCGCTGCACTTTTCGACCGGTGTTCACAAACCGGGCCACTACGATCCGCCTGGCAACCACGTGCCACAAGTTCAAGCTGATTCCCAATGGGCCGGGGCCACCCAGCGATCACGCGGCCAGACCGCCGGCATCAGCCACTTGCTCGTGCCCCAGACGAAGAGGATGTCTGCCGTAGCGAAGGCGATGGGCTACGACTCTTGCCCGATGATCGGGTTTGACCCGGTGCAGGTGGCCGAGATCATCAATCTACCGAGCGACCATGTGATCAGCTTCATGGTCACCGTCGGCGGGATGGTGCAGCCCGCGTGGCCAAAGGACGGTCAACTGCCCCTGTCAGAGGTGGTGGTGCAGGATCGGTTTGCGTGATGTGCCGAATGCCTGGGAAAAGCGGGGGCATGAGCAGGCGGGAATTAGCGTGTTACCCGTTCGGGAAACGCACTTATTCCCGGTTGCTCATGGTGCTTGAAATCTAGCCGTTTTCCATCACCCGCAGCGGCGGGCGAACTGTCGGGCCTGGGCACGCCGTGAGGCGTGGCTTTCCAAGAGATAGATGCCGCGGCCGGCCAGCCACTGGGCCAACGACACGCGGATATGGCGAGCGCGGCCGGAGGGGCGACGCTCGTAGAGTTTGAGGATGACCGTGCCGTCGGGCACGTATTGCACATGCAGTACCGGCCGGTCGTTGAATGTGGTGATCTTCACCATGGAACCTTCCGTGAAAAAAAGAAGGCAGGGGCGGTACCCGAGGGCACCGCCCCTGCCGTGATGAACATTGAGAGTGGCCGCGGGCCATGAAGCCCCGCAGCGCCGAACACTGATTTTTCGGCCGATCCGTTCAGCCGAAAAAAGCCTGCCGCCCAACGAGGAGACGGCAGCCGTAGGAACTATTTGTTGGCTACAGCTGGAATCAGCAGCAGCGTCGTTTGGAACAGTACGGCCATGGGTTACACCCTAAGGCTCGTATGACTCGACGAAGGTTCGGAGCGCGCGGATCCACCCGAGCCACCGAGACCGATCCTGCCCGGCTTGCGGGAGTACCTCGTCGTACCGAAAGACGGTGCCAAAGGGCGTAAGTCGATCAATATCCGCGAGCTCCGCCGGTAGCACCACACCAGCCTTGCCGAGCAACTCGATCAACGCACCAAGATTGTGTGTGCGCGGATAATCCAGGGCACGGACGGCCAAGGCAGCCTTCAGGAGTTTCTCGGCGGCCTGCTGAGCGTGAAAGCCGAGCGTGTCATCATCGACGTCACGATCACCGAGCAGCCGCTCCACAACGAGCTCATCCTGACGCGCTTTGCGGAGCAGGACATCATGGCGATCAGGCGGCATAG
>JBBEEF010000208.1:29115-45774 GCA_040880915.1 Pirellulales bacterium | reverse complement strand
AGCTCATCCTGACGCGCTTTGCGGAGCAGGACATCATGGCGATCAGGCGGCATAGAGCACCCGGCCCTCGTAGCGGGCGGTGTGTTCGACCGTGCCGGGCGTCGCCGAGCGGTGCTCGAATTCCTCTTCGCTGACGACCAGCAGATCCACCGGCATGACGAGCCCCTTCAGGGCACGATTGAGCCGGATCATCTCTTCGTAGCGATCAGCCACGGCTGGCTCGACAACGAGTAGATCAATGTCGCTGTGGTCGTCAGCATCGCCGCGGGCATATGAACCGAACAGGATGATCTGCTTCGGCCGCGCTGCCGCCACAAGCCGCTCAACGGCGGTGCGAAGCCGATCGGCTGTTGGTGTCCACGACGGAGGAACGGGGAGAGCCATGCCTCCAATCTTACCTCGATACGGAAGGGACAACCACGGCATGTTCCCGCTAACGACGTTCATCCGGCACGGCGGCGTCTGCCGCCGCCCTTGCGGCGGCCCGCCTCCAGCCAGTGATTGCTGCACCACTGCGGCACGTGGTCGGGCTTCTCTGTGAGCCGGCTGTATGGCTCCGGCAGACCCGCTTCCTCCATCAGCCGCGTGATTCGAGCACAGTTCTCCATGTGGTACTTCGTGAGGTCGCACTCCTTGGCGATCTCCTTGTAGGTCTTGCCCTCATCGCCGAGCAACTGGCCCTTCGCGGCCTCGAGGTGCTCGAGCAGCTTGGCCGCGGTCGGCAGCTTGCCCTTGCGGCCCGCCTGCTCCCGGACCTCCTCGTGTCGGGCCCGCACCATCGCCAGCTCCCGCTCCCGCTCGAGCGCCGCCACAAGCCGCTTCTCGTCCTTATCGAGTCGCTTGAGCTCAGCGGCCACCGACCCACCCGTCTCGTGGAGCTCACGGACCCGAGCCAGCACCGCGCTGCGGACGCCCTCTAGCGAGAGCACCTCGTTGACGACCGCCTCCAGGATCGCGGGAAAGAACTGTTCCCTGAGGCAATAGCCCCGGTTCCAGCACTCGCCTTTCGTCGCCCCCGAGCAGCGGAAGGTGCCGTCCTTCTTTCCGTGGGAGTACATCGCCGAACCGCAGATGCCACAGATGAACACGCCACCAGAGAGAAGGCCCCTGCGATTGCGGGCGGTGCCAGAGAGAGGGTGGGCATCGCCACGGGCAGGCCGGTGCTTGATGCGCCGGCCATCGACGACCTCGTTGGCCCGATACCAGAGCGCGTCGGGCACGACCCTCAGGTGCGGGCTCTCCCGCGTCTGGATCTTGGCCTCGTCGTTCCAGACATACTCGGACTTGCCGGTGCGGAGCTTCCGCTTGGCGACCTTCTTGCGGTTGGTCTCGAAGCCCCGGTAGATCGTCCGGCGAATGATCGAGTTGACGTTGTAGGTGGTCCACTTGGCCTGCCGCGACCATTTCGCCTTGGCGAACTTGATCGAGTCGAGCTACTCGGCCACCTCCGCTACCGTCTCACCCGCGGCGATCCGGTTGAAAACCTCCCGGATGACGGCCGCTTTCTCCTCGTCGATCTCATCGTAGAAGGGGCCCTTCGCCGGCTCGGTCTCCGTCGCAGGCACCGTGCACCGCCGCTTATAGCCGATGACCGTGTTGCCAACGGCGGCGCCGCGGGCCCAGAGGCCGTCGTGAGCCCGCCTGATCCGCTGCCGCGTATAGAACGAACGTGAGTGCTGCATCTGGCACATATGCGGTCGGTCGGGCCAGTCGTCGTCGAGCGTGTCGGTGTAGTCCGACGGGCAGATCACCCACACGTCGGCGTCCACGGCCGACTCGAACAGTTCGCCCGCCTTCGTGTGGTGGCGGTAGAGGCGGCTCGACTCCTCGGCGATGATCAGGTCCCATCGCTTGGCCTCGATCCCGGCCCAAACCTGATTGATCCCGGGGCGGTCGGCGATTTCACCGCTCACTTCTGGCTCCTTGCGGCCTCTCGGCGCACTTCATCGAGCGAACTCCGCCGATCGGCAGCTATGGTTGGCCTGCGGCAGACTGCTCGTCAGATTCAAAGCAGCCGAGGCCAGCCTGGTGCTCCCACGTAAGGAGCCCCGCACGCGGCGCCCCTGGGCCACCCAGAGTAGCCGCTTCACTCCATCAATCTGGCAGACGAGAGCTTCCGATTGGCCAAGCCCCATTCGACGGCGTGTTTTACGAAATGAAACACGTTGTCCCAGGTGGTGCTCAATGCAGCTGTCGCCGCAAAGCGGCTGCCCGCATTAGGCCGAGGCGAAACCCCGCGGACTGATCGGGTTCGAGAGGACAACATGGCACGCGCCCAGGCCGGCGTAGTCGTCGGGGGTGCACGAGAACACGATCACCTGCAGGCCGCGGTCAGCGGCCAGATCGAGGAGCCGCTGGAGCTTCTGCTGTCGGTCGTCGTCGGCGTTGGTGAAGGCGTCGTCGAAGATGATCGGCAGCGTGCCGTTGTGGCCTTCGGCCAGAATCTCCGCCATGGCCAGCCGGAAGGCCGCGGCTACCTGCTCTTTTGTGCCGCCGCTGAGCTGGGAAAAATCCCAGGTCACATTCCCAAACTCGCCCCGAGCTACTGAGAGCTTCTCGAATCGGCCGCCCGCATAGGTGATGTTGACGGCTGTGTCGGGGCCGAAGAGCGTTCGCATGTAGTCGGCGACGCGGCTGGTGAGCGGTGCGACGAACTGTGACTCGACCTCCTCCTTCTTCGCCGTGAACAACTTGGATAGAAGCTTGATCGCGTCGGCCTCGCGGCGGGTGCTGGAGAGCTTGGCCGCGGCGATCCGGCGGCGGACGGCAGCTCTGGCTACGTCTTCCCGCGGGTCTACCGTGCCCTCGCGGCGGAGCTGTTCCCTGGCCACGTCCCGCTTGATCTCGGCATCGTGCCGCTGCAACTGGAGGTTGGAGACCGCCCGTTCGAGCCGGGTCTGCTCGCGGTCGAGCGTGTCTGGGGTGAGGGCGGTGAGTTTGTCGTGCGTGGCCTTGGTTGCCGCGGCGGTCGTGCGGGCGGCCTCGGATCGCTGGCGAATCGCGTCGGCCCGGTCGACGCCAAACCGCTCGACGAGCAGATCGCGGCGGGCTTCCAGCGAATCGATTGTGCCGCGGGTTGTCTGGATTGAGTCGGCCACCTGCCTGCGGGTGGCGGTGAGTTGCTCATGCCGCTTGCGGGCTGCGGTCGCTGCGGTGCTAGCACGGGCGGCGTCGGCGGAGGCCTGGTCGCGGGCAGCGTGGGAGGCGACGAGGCGGGTGTGTACGGCGGCCTTGGCGGCTTCGGCCCGCCGGATCGCGGTGTCGGCCGGGTCGGCATCGCTGGCGGAGCCGTCGGAAGACTGTAAGCCCGCCGCCGCGATCGGCGTGGGATCGGGATCCAAGCCCTCGCCGCCGCGACGACGGATCTCGGCTTCCACGCTCGTGATCTTGGTGGTGAGCGATTCGAGTTCGCGGTGGGCTTGGTCGCCGCCGAGGCCGTCGATCGCCCCCTGCTGGGCTTCGATGTCTGCTGCGATCGCCTGGAGGCGGGCGTTTACCCGCCGAGCCTCGGCGACCGAGTCGATTGTGAGGCCGTCGAGGGCGGCGGCCAGATCCCGTTCGGCAGCTTGGCTCGCCCGGGTCGCGTCGGCGAGCGACCGGCCGCCGCCAGGCGAGATCCTGAGGATCGTCTCCCCACCGGGCGGGCCCACGACCAGTTCACTCTCGGCGGTGATCGTCACGGCTGCGGCCGCGGCGAGCGGCTCGCCGGCGAGTGAGGCCGGACCGGCCCCGGACACAATCTCCACCTTCGTCGCGATCGCCTCAAGCGTGGCGGCCGCGGCGTCGCGGGCCCGCTCGAGCTTGTCGAGTTTGGCCACGTTATCGGCCGTAATGGCGGCGAGCTTGTTTCGCTCGGCCTCCAGGGTCGCGACCTTCCGGCGGAGGCCATCGATCCGGCTGCAGCGGCCGCCGAGGCCGAGCTGTTCCACCGTGAGTCGGGCTCGCTGCTCGCAGAGTTCGAGCAGGGCGACGGTCGTGGCGGTCTCCTGCTGGAGGGTGCTGGCTGAGTCCACGGCGTCGAACGCGGCGGTGAGGGCATCGGAGGCTGCCTGCTCGGCGTCGGCCAGTTCGACAAGCCGTGTGGTGGCCGGCTCGATCGACTCCGCAAGCCGCGCGAGTTCCTGATCGCAGGCTGTAATTTCAGCGTCGGCCTTCACGATCTCGTCGCGGGCGGCCTCGGCCTCACGGGCGGCGGCTTCCTCCCCCGCCAACCGGATCCGCAGATCGCCGACCAATCGGATCGTGTCGCCGACGGCCTTGAGCTCGTCGGAGGTTGTCGCGAGCTTCGCCTGCGCGGTGGTAATCGTGCGGTCGGCGAGGTCGATTGTGTCTACGGCGGCGTCGAGACTGCCCACAAGCGCGGTGGCCGTAGCAAAAGCCCCCTCTGCCTGCTGGCTTTCCTCGTCGGCTCGGGTGAGCTCGGAGCCCGTCTTGATCCCGCCGTCGTTGCGAAAAATCGCCGCGTGGCGGGCGACGATCTCTCGGGCCGCACTCGCGTCGAGCGACGACTCGAGCACGCCGCCTCCGCCGAGCCGGCCCAGCCGGTCGCGGAGCTGCTCGGCGGGCTTTTCAGAGTTGGCCTGGCTCACGGGGTCATGGCCCGATGTGCCCTGCCAGACCCAGAGGTGGGACCACTGCATCTTCAGCCGGCTGTCGACGGTGCGGCTGCCGATGTTTTCTGCCCGCAGCAGGTCATGGATCCTCGTCTCGGCCTCATCGCCGCGAAGCGTCCGCCCGCCCGCGGCAACCCCGCCCCCACCGCCCGCCCCACCGGCCACCCCAACAACCGCCACGCCCGCGGCCGGTCCCTCGTCGGTGAGCATCGTCGTGGAAGCCGCCGCATTTCCGGCGAACACTTTTGTGATCGTGTAGTGCCTGCCGCCGGTCTCAAACGAGAGCGTGACGGTGGGCTGGCCCCCGTGCAGGTCGGACTGCATCGACTTGTGAACATTGCTCGTGCCCCGGCTCTTCAGAAAAAAGGCATGATGGATCGCTTCGACGAGCGTGCTCTTGCCCGTTTCCTGGGGGCCCCCGACGACCGTGCGGGCCGGGTCAAAGGCAAAGCGTGCAGTCTTGAGAACACGGTAGTTCTCGACGGCCACAGAGAGAAGTTTCATCGCTGAGCTCCCGCGATAGCGCCGGCGAGCAGCACGGCGGCCTGGGGCTTCGGCAAAGCCTCCGAGGCAGCTGGGGCCAGGCCAAAGTCGTCGGCTGCGTCGCTGGCTGTAACGAGGGCGTGGAGGATGTGGATGGCGCGGCGGACCAGGTCGGCATCGAGGGGGGCGGATTCCGCGAGTTCAAAACCCGCGGCCACGGCCAGACCTGCGGCCGATTCGCCCGATCCGCTCCGCGGAGTCTGGCCCTCGAGCATCGCCACGAGTTCAGCCGCCACGCGGGCGATGATCGGGTCGCCGGGCCGCTCCGCGAGGTCGCGGATTTCTTCGGGCGAGGGGGCGAGGACGGTCTGGTCGTCGAGATCGAGCCGCAGGAGCCGGGCTGTCCACGATTCCACGATCCGGTCGAACTCGGCCCGCTCGGCGAGCGACACGCTGCCGCTCACCTCGAGCCTTGCCAGACACGCGTCGAAGCTGGCATCGCCCGCAGCGGCCGGCCGCGTGGCTTCGGTGAGCCAGTCGTCGAGCTGCTTGGGCCCTTCGTCGCCGAGGGCGATCGCGGTTACAAGCCAGCGAAACCGGCCGGTGGCCACCTGCTCGACCCGTGGCTCGCCCCCCCGTGAGACTGTTACCACCGCCACGTGTCCTGGCTGCTGGCCCGGCTTCGGGAAGCGGTCGATCTCGGGGGCGCCGCTGTAGCAGGCCTTGGGGCCGGCAGCGAGGAAGCCGTGCCAGTCGCCGAGAGCGAGGTAGTCGATCTCGGTGCCCGGCAGCCGGTCGAGAGCGAGCGTGTTGACGGCCGTGACGGCGGGGTCCTCATCGTCTGCCTGGGTGGTGCTGCCCGGGCCGGTAGCCCGCGCGGCACTCCCGGCAGAGCCGCCCCCTGAAAAGACGGTTGTGCTGCCGTGGGCGATCACGATCCGCGGCCGGTTGCCGAAAGGGGTGAAGTCGAGGCCGCGGATCCAGGCGGTGGGGTCGTCGGCCTCGTGGCGGCGGCGAAGGGGACAGGGCAAGAGCACGACGCTCGCCTGCTCGCCGTCTGTGCTGGGGAGGTCGATGACCAGGGGCTCCGGTTCGAGCAGGAGGTGAAAATTGGCCGCGAGTCGGTGATGTTCGCGCTTGAAGAAGGGCTGCTCCCAGAGACTGTCGGGGCCGCCGTGGTCGTGGTTACCCGGGATACAGTAGACGGGCACTTTCAGCGACGCGATCGCGCCGAGAGCGGTGGCGACGGTGGCATTCGAGGGCGTGGGCGAGTCGAAGAGGTCGCCGGCAACGATGACAAAGGCCGCCCGCCGCTCGCGAACGACCTGGCCGATCCGGCGGATGCACTCGATCCGCTCCTGCTGCACGCGGGCCCGCTTGGCGGGGTCGGCGATCGAGGCAAACGGCTTGCCGATCTGCCAGTCGGCAGTGTGGAGGAATGTGATCACAAATGGCTCCTGTGCGGCTGGCCGCGGCCCGGAAGCGTGATAGTGTACGGAAGTTCAAATCAGCGTCAAGGCTTGGATGCAAAGCCCGATCGCTTGGGTGTGGGGTCAGGACGGAGGCGATTCACCCTGGCCTGAGTTCGCCAGGCCCGCCGCCCAGCAGCGGGCGTAGAGGGCGAGCTGCGGCCGGTAGTGAGCCTCGAGCCGGGCTTCGTCGGCGGACGTGACCGAGTGGGTCTTCCAGTCGAGGATCACCCAGTCGCTCATGCCGGCCGGTGGCGGGAGAGCGGCATCACGATAGACCGCGTCGATCTGTCCCCGGATGAGTACCGGCCCCGACACCGCGGCTGCGGGATCGGCGGCATTCCCGCCCGGGCCGCGGTCAACCGGCACGCTCGGCGGGATTTCACCGGCCGCTGCCGCGATGGCAAAGGGCACCTCGACATGCCGCTCGCCGCTCGCTTCAATCCGCCGCCACGCTGGGCTCGCGAGCACCTCCTCCACGAGCGCCGCCGCCTGCCGGGCCAGCTCCTGCCGGTCGAGACCACTTTCTGCCAGATCACTCTCTTGGACGGCGCTGGCCGCAGCTGCGGCCAAATCGAACGGCTTGGTCGGGTTCGCGACGTGCTCCACCGCAAGTTCGAGAAGCCGATGGATCACCGTGCCCCAATCCTGGCCGAGCCCTTGGCCCGTGTGGCGAATCCGCTCGGCCGGTTCGGTGAGAAAATCCCGCGGCGTGACCGTGCCATAGGTGGGCGTGTGAACCGCCCGGGCGAGTTTTGCCGCGTGGTCGCGGGCCGCTGTGATCGTGGTGATGTCGGCTGGTGGGCGGGTGGACGCATCGGCCCGGGCCTGCTCGGCTGCGGCGTGGGGCTCGAGCGCCGGCAGGTGTGCCACACCACCGATGTCGGGCGAGAGCTCCCGCCAGCCCCCGGAGATGTTGCCCTTGGTGTCTTCGAACACCGACACCACCAGGCAGGTTCCTGGCCGCGTGCCCGCCACGTAGTTGAGCCTGAGATACTCAGCCTCGAGATACCGCTTCTCGATCGCCTCGAGCTCGTCCCATTGCTCAGGCGCCGCAAGCGTGGTGCCATCTCGCCCGAAGAAGCCGGGCCGGGCCACCTTGAGATGGCCCGTCGGCACGCCCCCGGTGCGGGACACGTGCCAGGTTGGCCCGCGGTCTCGCTTGGGGCCGTCTTGGTCGCAGAGAAACACAACCGGCGCCTCGAGCCCCTTCACCTTGTGGAGGTTCATCAGCCGCACGGCTCCCCCGGCTGCCGTGTCGATCGAAACCGTGTCGAAATCCTGCCTCGGATAGCCGTCGGCGACGAGGTCGTCGATCCGATCGACTACGTCCTGCACCGACGTGAGCAGAGTCCGTTCCGCCCGCACCCGCTCGATAAGCGTGGCGATCGCCCCGGCCGCGGCCCGGCCGCGGCGGCCGGCCTGGCCCCCCGCCGCTGATGCGATGAAAAACAGCCCGGCGTCGTCGGCGATCCGCTCGATTGCGGCGGCCAGCGGCAGCGCCCCGGCCAGCTTCCGCCACCGCTTGAAGGCGGCGGCCGCTGGCTCGATCTGCCTGGTGAGCGGGTCGCTGAGTCCTGCCGGCAGCTGCAGTCGGCCGTCGATTTTTCCGCCGGCCCGGCGGAAGGCGTGCAGTTCGGCGTCGCTCAAGCCAAACACCGGCCCCCGCAGCAAGGCCAGCGCTGCCACCGTGTCGTCGGCATCGGTGACCACCCGCAGGCAGAGATGGAGCACCGCAAGATCCGCCCCGCTGTCGGGCCCCTTGCGCCCCGTCACGTCGCAGGGAAGTCCGACCGCCCCCAAGGCCTCGGCGTAGGTCGAGAGCTGCCCCGTGTCCCAGGTGACGATCATGAAGTCTTCGGGGCGGCAGGCGGGATCCTCACCCGGTGTCGTGCGGGGCACCGTGAGCCCATGGTCGATCGCCCGGCGAATAAACTCGGCCACTGCCTCGGCCTCGGCCCGCACTCCGTTTCTGGGAACCCGCAACTGCCGCAGGCCCGTGAGGCGGCCGGCGGCGGCGGTGCGGCGGCCCGCCTCGCTGCCGGTGAAGTCGGGACCACAAGCCTCGCCGCCGGCCGGGCGGTGTGTGGCGAACCGGGCTGCGAACTGATCGTTGACCCAGTCCACGAGCTCGTGGGTGGTGCGGAAGTTGGTGTTGAGGTGGAGCAGCCGGCCGCCGGAGGCGAGGATCCGCTGTTTGACGAACTCGAAGGTGTCGATGTCGGCCCGCCGAAACCGGTAGATCGACTGCTTCGGGTCACCGACCACGAACAGGCCGCCTGGCTTGACGCGGGTGTCTCGCCAGTCGGTCGCCCGGGGGTCGTCGGCCGCGAGCAACAGCAGCATCTCTGCCTGGAGCGGATCGGTGTCCTGAAATTCGTCGACGAGCAGAAACGGATGCCGCCGCGCGAAGCCGACGCGGACATCCGGCCGCTCCCGCAGGAGCCGTGCGGTCAGGTTGAGCAGGTCGTGAAACGACAGCAGCCCCTCGTCGATCCGCAGCTGCTCGTAGTGGTCTCGGGCCGCCTCGAGGAGCGGGATCGCGAACTGGTAGCGATAGGCCCGCCACTGGGCGAGCGGCCTTTGAAGTTCGCTGGCCACGCCGTTCCACCACGCTTCGAGTTCCCCGACCCGCTCCTTCTGCAGGGCCCGGTGTTCCTTCGTGCCCGGGCCCGGAAGCCACAGGCCCTGGACGATCTTCGGGCAGTCGCCCTCAAACTTCTCGGCGGCCCGGAAGACCGCAGCCGCGGAGTCGTCGGGCCGCGTCCGGTAGGCCCGCTGGGCCGCCTCGATAACGTTCATGAGCCGGTCGCTCGCAGCCCGCAGGTTCCAGGGAACGAGCACACCTCGCAGGAGCGACTCGACCTCTCCGCTCACCCGCCGCATGAGCCCGCGGATGTCGGGCAGAATTACCGGCTCATGCGGCCAGGCCCGGACATCGGCGTGGGCGACGAACGTCTCGAATGCAGTCCGCAGATCGCGGAGGTCCATGCCGGACTCCTCGAGGGCCCGCCGTTTGGCGGCGAGGGTGTGGTCGCGGGCGACCAGGTCGCAGAACTGCCGCCACGCGCGGCCGCGGAGCGTCTGCTCGGCGGCGGCGTCTATCGTCTCCACGGCTGGGTCGAGGCCCGCCTCGATCGGCCGCTCCCGCAGGAGCCGGCCGCAAAACGAATGAACCGTGCCGATCACCGCGGAGTCGATCTCGGCGAGCGCCGTAGCGAGCCGCCGCCGCTCGGCATCGGGCACGAGTGGGTCGGCCAACTCCGTTTCCAGCCCCGCGCGGAACCGCCGGGCAAGCTCCGCCGCCGCCTTCTTCGTGAAGGTGATCGCCGCGAGCTGACCAACCGTGGCCGTGCCCGTGCGAACGAGCGACGTCATCCGGTCGACCATGCAGGTTGTCTTGCCGGTGCCGGCCGAGGCCTCGACGAGCATGCTCGTGTCGAGCGCGGTACGGATCGCCCCCCGCGCGTCGGCGTCGCCCGGGGCCCCAGGCTCTGGCGCCGCGGCCGGTGCAAACTCCCGCTCGTTTGGCCGCGGGATCGGTGCGGCCGCCCGAGGAGGCTTTGCCGTACGGATGCCGGCAAAGAGGTCTGCGAGCGTTTCCGCCTCGGGTCCGTATCGCCCGTCGTCCTGCTCGAGCTTCCGGCTGGCCCCCCGGGCCGTTGTGGCCGGAGCGCCGCAGACATCGCGAAAGTCGCAGAACCGGCAGTCTTCCGGGTCGGTCGTAGGCAGGAACGCCCCGGCGGCGGCGATCCCACAGAGCTTGGTGACCAGCGTGTCGATGCCGGCCAATTCCCGCGGCGTCCACTCGACCCGCTCGCCGTGGGTCTCAGCGCCGGGAAAGACGTAGGCGAACTGCGTCACTTCGCTCCCGGCGGCAACCGCCGCACGGGCCACGTGGCCAACCATCATCACATACAGGCCGTGCTGGAGTCGCCGCCCCTCGTGGAACACAGCCAGCGGATCTTCGCCCCCCTGCTTGAACCGGTTCGACCGCCCCTTCTTATAGTCAATCACGACGTAGCCCTGCTCGCCGTCGTCGCGGCCGTCGATGTCGATGCGGTCAACGTAGCCCCGCAGCCGCAACGCCTTGCCGCCGGCGAGCGGCAGCGACACCGGCTCCTCGCGGTCGAACGGCGTTCCCTCCCCCTCCGGCACGAAGCCGATCGCCGCTTCGAGCGCGACCGGCAGCGAACCGGTTTGCGCGGAGTATTCCTCCTCGGCCCGGAGAAACGTTCGCACCGCGTCGGCGAGTTCCCGCCGGCCGGCCGCGACAGCCGCCTCGTCGTTCGACGGCTTCTCAACCCGCTTGGCCGCCAGCACGTTGTCGAGGATCGCGAGGATCTCCCCCTCGTGTGCGGCGAACGTGGGCCGCGGAGTGTCGGCCGCGGGCCGACCGGGCCCCGAGTGGAGAAACCGCCGCATGAATCGCTCGAGCACCTCATGAAGCACGCTCCCCTGCTCCATGGGGTCGAGCCAGCGGTCCTGCTCGGGTTCGAGCGTGTCGAGTGGCGTGACGTCGAGGCCGTAGCGAAACAGGAATCGCCGCGGACACGCGCCGAGCGTCTCGAGACTATGCGCGGAGGCGACGCGGCCGAGCGGGCTCATGGGATCGAGCTCGGGGCCGGCCGCGGGCACGAGTCCGTCCCAGGGCGTGAACGCCGCCGACCGCCGTGCCTCCTCGGCGGCAAGGCCCCGGGTGAGCGGTGCGCCGTGGCTCATGATCGCCTGCCGTACCGCCGGCAGCGTGGGATCCTCGCCGAGCGTGGCGAGCCACCATTCCGTATCGGTGAGCGACGCGGCGGGATCCCGCGGCACGAACGACTCGGTGTTGGTGGCGATCACGGCGAGAAACTCAGCGAGCGCGGCCTGCGGCTTGCTGCAAGCGCGGCGGTACACCTCCAAGAGCAGCGGGCTAGGGAAGACCTCCGCCTGCTGCACGAGATCGCGGCACGTGAAGGAGAGGTGGACCTCGCCCCGCAGCCGGCCGAGCAGCCGCCAGAAGCCGGCCCGAGCCTGCGTGGCATGGTGTGCCGCCACCTGAAGAGTGTCTGAGAGGGCGGCGCGATCGGCGTCGGGTAGCACTGGATCGGAGCTGCCGGGGCCGGGGAACCGGCCCTCGTCGAGGCCCACGATGAACGTGCAGGGCCGGCCCGAGTGGCCGCCGGTTGCGATCGACGCGACGTGCAGGCAGCCGGGGCGGGGAGCGCTGCCCATCACGACGAGCGTGTCGGCGAGGCCGGCAAGCCAGTCGAGCGTTTCCCGAGGTTCTGCCCCGGGGTGCTCGCCGAGCCAGTGCTCCATCTCCGCGATCTCGGCGAGCAGACGGTTCCTGGCGTTGTTGTCGAATTCGCCGCCTGCCGCACCGAGCTGCTCGACAAACAGACGGGCCTTCGCCATGACCTCGACGGCGCTAGCGGCCGGCCCCGGCTCGCAGGTGACGAGTCTGCCGGCGATCTCGGCGAGCACCTGCAGCGCGCCGATTCGCTGCGTGCGCTTCCTCTCCGCCGCCTCCTCGTCGAGTTCCGACTCATCGTCGGGATCACGCCCGCCGGTGAACGATTCGAGCGGCGCTGCTCGAGCGGCGACGATCGCCGCTCGGATCGTGTCGGCCGCCCGGTAGAGATCGAAACCGATCCGGAGCCGCCGAAGCTCACGGAGCAGCTGCGACTCGGTCGCGGCCGGTCCCTCGGTGTTGTTGGTGTTGCCGCCGCCGCCTGCCCGCTCGATGCGGCCCCAGTCGAGCAGCCCGTCGCGGACCATCCTCACCAGCCGCCACTGCGGGTGGCCCTCCGCCCGCCAGGCAAGCCAGGCGGCGAGGGCCCGCGCGGGCCGCGACTCGCGAATCGGCAGGCCCTCGGCGAAGGTCACCGGCAGTTCGCCTGCCGCTGTCGCGTCGCCCGCCCCCCGCATCGCCATCACCGCCAGCACCTCCTGAACGAGAGCGGGGTAGGTGGCCTCGTCGGTGTGGAGGAGTTCGACCGTGTCGAGTGGGATGCCGCCTGCGAGGCAGTGGCGGAGCACGCCCCGCACCTCGTTGACCTCGCCGATGGCTCGGAAAAACCGAATCTTGGGGCCGGTGGCTGGATCGGTGAAGGTCTCCGGCTCCGGATCGACAGGCAACTGCTTGACGCGGTCGCCGAGCGTTACACACAGCCGGCGCTCGAGCGGCGTGAGCTCGGTTTCAGCGGGCAGGAGGATCCGCCGCCACTCGGCAGGCACCCGGCCGGCAGCCGCCGCCTCGATTGCGAGTGCCGCCAGGTCTGCGGCGTCGGCGAGTCTGGCGGCCGCGAGCTCCGCGGCGTAGGCCTCGAGCACAAGTGAGATGTCGTGTCCTTTGTCGGTGTCACCGAATCCAGGCCGGCTGCGCACGTCGTGCGCTGAGAGGCCGGCCAGCCTGATCGCTGAGATGCTCGCACACATCCGCTCGGCGAGTCGGCGGTAGGAGCGAGGCCCCGCAAAGGATCGCAGGCCGCCGGTCTGGTCGGCCTTCCGGAGCAGTTTCTCCATGAGCACGAGCGACGCCCGCGGCGAAGCGACCCTCCGACCGGTGGCGGCGAGCACGGGGGCCGCAAGGTCATAGCAGAGGGCCCGCGGCGTCGTGGCGCGGACGTTGAATACCGGCGTGCCCCCCAGGGCGATCGTGTCGAGCCACTGCCGGGCGACGCGACGGCTGGGCGCGACGAGCCAGGCCGACGCACGCGGTTCCTCGGCCAGGGCCGCGACGATCGACTGCACGAGTGTGGAGCGGATCGCTCCACCCGGATGCACCCGCACGGCCCCGCTCGGCCCGGGAACCCGCTCCTCGATCGCCATCCACTCCGTTGGCATCGTTCGATCCTTCGTGTGTATGCTTGATACCGCCTGGCCTGTTGTCAGCATCGCCGCCTGTCCGGGGGGGCCGGGACGGACCCAGTAGTATGCACCCCCGGGTAAACTTCCGCCCGAGCCCGAACTATTCCCCGGAGCGCCCCCGATGCACGCCTTCTCTCACCTCATCCTCGCCGCCGCCCTCCTCGCCCCCGCGGCAACCGTCCTCGCCGAGGAGGGCTTCGTAGAACTCTTCGACGGGACGAGCCTCACCGGCTGGAAGGCGGGCGAGAACGACGCCAGCTGGAAGGTGGTTGACGGCACGCTCATCTGCCGCGGGCCGCGGAGCCACCTCTTCTACATGGGTACCGATCCTGCCAAGCCCGCCGAATTCAAAAACTTCCACCTCAAGGCCGAGGTGCTCACCAAGCCCAAGGCCAACTCCGGGATCTACTTCCACACGCGGTATCAGCAGGAAGGCTGGCCGTCGCAGGGGCACGAGGCCCAGGTGAACAACACCTCCGGCGATCCGGTCCGCACCGGCAGCCTCTACAACGTCGTCAAGAACCTCGAGGCCCCCGCCAAAGACAACGAGTGGTTCACCGAGGAGGTGATCGTGGAGGGCAACCGGATCGTGATCAAGGTGAACGGCAACGCGATCGTGGACCACGTCGAAGACACTGCCGCCATCAAGGACGGCCGCAAGCTCTCTTCGGGAACCTTCGCCCTCCAGGCCCACGACCCCGGCAGCGAGGCCCAGTACCGCAGTATCCGCGTCAAGCGGTTGCCCGACTGAGAGTACGCGAGGGCATGAAGTATTGTCGGGCGGGGTGGCTTTCATTCCCGCCGTCCCCGGGCTTGCGCCCGGGGCTTGTATGGGCCAAGGCGAGTGCATCGAAGCCCCGGGCGCGACCCCGGGGCTTGTATGGGCCAAGGCGAGTGCATCGAAGCCCCGGGCGCGAGCCCGGGGACGGTCTGTCGGGTCGGAGCAGAGACACGTGGCCAACGCGGGCCGGCCTCACGGGATCGTGACCACTGCCTTGATGACGCCGGAGCCGGGCTCGAGGAGCCCCGGGAACCGTTTGATCACGTCGGCAAACTCAAACTCGTGGGTGATCCAGGGCCGGGTATCGATCTGCCCGGTCTCGATCAAGCCGATGATCCGGGTAAAGTCGCGGGAGAGGGCGTTGCGGCTGGCGAGGATCGTGAGTTCGCGGCGGTGCATCACCGGCGCGTGCGGAAACGAGACCTGCTGCTGCGTGATCCCCACGTAGACGAGCCGGCCGCCGAACGAGCAGAACTCGAGGGCTCCCGCCATGCTCCGGTGGCTGCCGGTGGCGTCCACCACCACCTCCGCCATCCGGCCATCGGTCAGGGCCCGCAGGGCTTCGGTGTCGGCGGCCGTGCCCGTTGCCGACAGCACGTCGGTGATGCCGAGCTTGTCGCGGATGAAGTCGAGCCGCGCGGGGGCCATGTCCATCACGATCACGCGGGCCCCTGAGAGCCGAGCAAACTCGATGGCCGAGAGGCCGA
Source organism: Pirellulales bacterium (assembly GCA_040880915.1). Taxonomy (GTDB): domain Bacteria; phylum Planctomycetota; class Planctomycetia; order Pirellulales; family UBA1268; genus QWPN01. The sequence continues at coordinate 30,866 of JBBEEF010000208.1, read as the reverse complement.
TCGGCCCCGCCCCGATCACGAGCACCGTCTCGGCGGCGGTCGGAGCACCGCGGTCGATCGCGTGGCAGCCGATGGCGAGCGTCTCGACCAGCGCGTTGTGGGTGGGGGAGAGCCGGGGAGAAGGATGGAGTTTGCGGGCCGGCACGGTGAACAGCGGCCGCAGGCCGCCGTCACAGTGGACGCCGAGCGTCTGGTGGTGCTCGCAGCAGTTGGTGAGGCCGCGGACACAGGAATGGCATCGCTGGCAGTTGATGTAGGGCTCAACGCAGCAGCGGTCGCCAGGCGTGACGTTCGCGACATCATCCCCGACGGCCACCACCTCGACGCCCAGTTCGTGGCCGGGGATCCGTGGGTAGCTGAAGAACGGCATCGTGCCGAGATAGCCGCCGTAGTCGGTGCCGCAGATGCCAACGGCCCGGACGCGGACGACCGCCTCTCCCGGGCCCGGCTCCGGTGGCTCGGCAACGTCGATGAACCGGAACACCCGCGGCTGTTCGAGGAGGAGAGCCTGCATGGGGGAAGGGCTTTTCCGAAGAGCGAATAGAGGGTTTTTGGCCCCGACGGATCAGACGTGTAGTCTGCCTGAAATGGCATGAATCATGGCAGATTGAAAATCTGCCTGACGAACCGTGAATCGGTGTCAGCCCGCGAGCCCGTAGAACCGCGTGGCCGTGCCGCCGAGGATCGCCTCCTGCTCGGCAGCCGAGAGCCGGGCGATGAAGTCGCTCACAAGCCCCGCCACGTCGGCATACTCGGCAGCCAGGAGGCAGACCGGCCAGTCGCTACCGAACATGAGCCGCTTTGGCCCAAAGGCCTCGAGGGCCACGTCGAGGTAGGGCGTGAAATCGTTTGGCTGCCAGCTCCGCCAGGCCGCCTCCGTGACCAGGCCCGAGAGCTTGCAGGTGACGTGTTCGTGGCGGGCGAGCCTGAGAATGTCACTCCGCCAGGGCTCGAGCGCCGTAGCCGCGGCCTGCCGCACCCGAGGCTTGGCGAGGTGGTCGAGCACCAAGGGCTGTTCGGGGAGGAGGCCGGCGAGTTCGACGGCGGCCGGCAGCTGCGAGGGGTACAGGAGCAGATCGTAGGTGAGGCCGAGCGGCGCGAGCTGCCGCAGGCCGGCGACAAACCTCGCGTCGGTGAGGAAGTGTGGGTCGGGCTCGTCCTGCACAACGTGACGGACGCCGACCAATGCCGGTCGACCTGCGAACTCGGCAAGCTCAGCGGGGACCCGGTCGCTCCGCAGATCCACCCAGCCGACCACGCCCTTCACGAGCGGGTGGGTATCGGCGAGGTCCATGAGCCACCGCGTCTCGGCGAGCGACTGCCGGGCCTGCACGGCCACGCTGCCGGCGAGGCCCGCCGCGGCCAGGTGCGGCGTGAGGTCGGCGGGCAGGTAGTCGCGGGCCAGCCGTTCCATCCCCGAGCCGATCCAGGGGTAGTCGGCGGCAGCGTAGTGCCAGAAGTGCTGGTGGGCATCAATCCGCATGGGTGGTTCTCCTCAGCCTCGGGTGGCATGGTGGGTGGGGTGGCCATGTGACCCGCAGTCCCCGGGCTCGCGCCCCGGGGCTTTTATGAACTCGAATTGCCAGGATGGCAATGGTGTTCGGCACGGGACGAGAGCGTCATAAAAGCCCCGGGCGCAAGCCCGGGGACTGTGACGTGGCGAATCGCCTAACGCCGCCATGCACACGCGGCGCCGGCCTCGGGTGGCATGGTGGGTGGGGTGGCCATGTGACCCGCAGTCCCCGGGCTCG
>JBBEEF010000208.1:24773-29015 GCA_040880915.1 Pirellulales bacterium | reverse complement strand
CGCCCCGGGGCTTTTATGGAATCCGATCACCGGGAGTGCCATGGATGGCTGCGAATCCGTGTCGTCAGTTATTTTCCGGTAGCCCCTCGACGTGCCCCATGTTCTTGACCGGGGCGAAGATCGCCTGCACGTCGCCAAGCAGCTCCTCGTTGATCGGCTCGGCGGCCCACTCGGCCCAGGCCCGGACGTTGGTTGGATTCGCGCTGCCCGCGACCGTTGTGGCGATCCGGGGATTCGCAATCGCGAACTGGAGGGCGAGCTTGGCGAGCGAGCTGCCCTGCTCGCGGCAACGTTCGGCCGCCCGGCGGGCCGCGGCCTTGACCTCTTCCGGCTCCTTGAGCCAGGTCGGCAGCGGGGCGTCGGTGAGTAGCCGGGCGCTGAACGGGCCGGCGTTCATCAGGCCGATACCTCTGGCCTCCAGATACGGAATCGTCTCGTCGGCGAAGCGGGTGTTTTGGAGCGTGTACTGGTTGTAGTTGAGCACACAGTCGACGTCGGCCTGGTCGCAGATGAACGGGAAGATCTTCTGCGGGTAGCCGGAAAAGCCGATCAACCGCACCTTGCCAGCCGCCTGGGCCTGCCGCAGGGCCGGCAGAGTCTCGTTCACGATCTGTTCGAGTGGCACAAACTCGATGTCGTGGCAGAGCACGATGTCGAGGTGGTCGGTGCCCAGCCGGTGGAGCGACACGTCCACGCTCTCGGCCACCCGGGCCGCCGAAAAATCAAAATGGGCCAGGTCGTAGCGGCCGAGCTTCGTGCACAGGAGGTAGTGGCTCCGGGGAATATCCCGCAAGGCCACGCCAAGCAAGACCTCGCTCATGCCGCGGCCGTAGAAGGGACTCGTGTCGAAGAGGTTGAGCCCGCAGTCGAGGGCCGCGCGCACGCTGCCGAGCGCCTCCTCGAGCGTGACGCGGCGAAACTCCTGGCCGAGCGAGGAGGCGCCAAAGGAGAGGATCGGCACCTCGAGGCCGGTCGTGCCGAGCGGGCGGGTCTGCATGAGGACTCCTTAGGTGACGAACCGGCGGAAGCTCTCGATACTCGCCGCGGCGGCTTCCGCGCCCGTCGGCAGGGGAAACACTTCGGCGGAGAGGTGGCCCGTGAAGCCGATCCCGCGGAGGGCCGCCACAATCGGCTCGGGGGGTGTGTGGCCCAGTCCCATCGCCCGGCGGTCGGAGTCGGCCCAGTGCACGTGGCCTAGATGGCGGCCGGCGGCGCGGAGTGTGGCGGCGATGTCGGCCTCTTCGATGTTCATGTGGAAGAGGTCTGCGAGCAACCGAATCTGCGTGAGGCTGTGGGCCTCGAGAAACCCGGCTGCGTCGGCCTGGCGATTGAAGAGATCGGTCTCGTAGCGATTCAAGGGCTCGTAGAGGAGCACCTGACCGAAACGGCCCGCTCGCTCACCGAGGGGGCCGAGGGCGTCGGCGAGCAAATCGAGGGCCGCCTCGCGGGGCACGTTGGCTGAGCTACGGCCCTGCATCGAGCCGATGATCGCCGGAGCTCCGAACTCGCCGGCTGTGTCGATGATCGCCGCGATAAATTCGCCCGCCCGGGCTCGCTTGCCCGGGTCGGGATCACAGAGCGAGAGGCCGTGTTGCACCCACCCTGCCCCCGTGCCCACGGCTGCCAGGCCGAGACCGTGGCCGGCGAGCAGCCCGCGGAGCTCGCCGCCGGGAAACGTCTGGGCGCCCGCGGCGAAAATCTCGACCGCGTCGAACCCCAGGTCGGCGGCCTGCCGGCAGCAGGCGGCGAGGGTGACCGCCTCGGGGGCGGAGGGTTCGGGGTCGACGTGGAACACAAACGGCCCCCGCCGGGCCTCGGGCACGAGGCTGATCGTGACGGCCGACCTCATACGGCTGCTCCCGCGGCTCTGCTCGTGTCGCCCACGAAGAGCGGCTTCATGTGCCGCTCGAAGAGGTTTTCCGTTACCTGCCGGCCCACGATCTCGCGGTTGGCCACGAGCAGGTCGGTGTATCGCGAGCCCTGCTTGGCCGCGAGCTTGAACGCCACGTGGAGGAGTTGGCGGACGTGGGGGTTAAAGTCGGGGTGTGCCGGGACATGGCGGATCGCTGCGGCCAGCCGCGGCCCGCTCCAGGCGTTCACCTCGGCGGCCGGCGGGAGCCTCCCGCGGTCGATGTCGATCACACTGGCGTAGGGCCCCGAGAGGGCGTCGATCTGGGCTAGCGCGGCCGAATAGATCTCACGGGCAAGCGCGAGCCCGTCGCCGCCAGCCTCGGCGAGGCCGATCAGCTCCTCGAGCCAGGTCGTGCCGGCTGTCTTGATGTGGAAGCCGGCCCCGGTGCGGGCGGCAGTTTCGCGAATGATGGGATAGAGCGAGAACTTGTCGGAGCCTGAGTGGACCGAGAGCTTGAGACCGGCCGGCAGGCCATACTCCCGCGCCGCGTGGGCGAGCACGGCGATGTCGTCGGAAAACTCTCGGGCGAACTGGCCGAGATCGCCGACATAGTCCACTCCCTTGTTGAACCGGCCAGTGAACTTGGGGGCGATCGTGTCGGCCGGGATCTGCTCGTCGGCGAGCAGCGCAAGGATCACAAGCAATTCCGGCGGCGTCTGCGGCGAGTCGGTCTCGTCCATGCTCACCTCCGTGACGAAGCCGGCCTTCCGGGCGGCGATCTGTCGGTACACACGGCCGGCCTCCTGGCAGGCCGCGAGATACGTGCCAGCGATCGCCCGGGCTACGTCGTCCGCGAGCGGCACGCTGCCGTCGATGCCCGCCACCGCGACCGGCCGGGTCAGCTCGGGGTGCCTGTTCAGGAAGGCATCGACGTCGGCCATGCGTGCCGGTGTGCCGATCGCGTCGGCCACGTCGATCGTGAAGAAGTCGCTCGACTCGAGGAATCGGTCCACCGTAGCCAGGCCGATGTGGTCGGCGTCAACAAACCAGGGATGCTGCCAGTCCCGCTCCCGCACCGCCGCCGCAGCCGCGGCCCGCACGCTCGCCGGCTCGCTGCCGATGAAGGAATGCTCCCGATTCGATTTGTTCCACACCGGCGCCGCCACCACGCCGGCTGCGGCGAGCTTCTCGAAGGCGGCAAGCTGGGCGGCGGCCTCGTGGGCAAAGCGGTCGCCCACACCGAACGAGAAGCGAGGCAGGGCAGGGGCGGGCATGGGGCGGTGTTTCCTAGGGGCGACGCTGACGACGCGCCGGGTGGTATCCTGACCCAGGCTTATTATGGCCCCAACCATCCCCAGCCGTGCCGTCACGATCGCCGCGGTGGCTTTCTATCCGCTGGCGGTGCTGCTCGGCTGGATCGTTGTCGTCAACGCCAACGAGCGATCGGCGGCCATGGGCCACGCAGCCCGGCTGCAGATGATCGGTAGCAAGGCCTCGTACGCCGGCAACACCGTGCTCGAGACGATCACCTTCGGCTGGTACGACGCCGCCTCGCGAACTGCGGCCGACTACGAGGGAGCCTTGGCGATCGCCGCCGCCTGCGGCCGCCGGAGCACGCTCGCCGCCTGCGGCCTGGCCGTCCTCGTGACGGCGTTTTGTCTCCTCGCCCACATGGCCGGCCTGGCGGGGACTGCCGCGGCCGCCCGCCGCACGGCCGGCCATCTCTGCCTGGCCTCGCTCGTGCTCTTTGTGGTGGGCGTGTCGGCGACGGCTCTGAGCCTCGTGGCATCAAAGGATGTGCCGGGCATCGGCACCGTTGTCTTTAACTACGAGTCGAAGAGCATTCTCTCGACGATCGCCGACCTGCTCGCCTCGCACGATGCCGTTCTCGGTGGGCTGGTACTCTTCTTCTCGGTGCTCGTGCCGCTGGCCAAGGCAGGGCTCGTGCTGTTCGCGACGACCGCCTACGGTGCGGCCCGCGACGGCGCCGTGCGGTTCGTGCACACCGTGGGACGGTGGTCGATGGCCGACGTGTTCGTGGTGGCGGTGCTCCTGGCGATGCTGGCCCTCGGCCGGGACCCGGCCACGAGGGCCACGGCCGGCCCCGGCCTCTACGCCTTCGCCGGCTCGTGCCTCTGCTCGCTCTGGGCGGCCGCCTGGCTGCCGAGCGGGCCCTGGCACCGCTGAAGGGTGCCGGCTCCGCCCCCATACAAGCCCCGGGGCGCGAGCCCGGGGACTGCGGGAATGAACGCCACTCCACGAGCCACTCCGCCCATGACAGCCCGGATCGCCGACCCCGCTCGAGCCTGGCTCTTGTCCTATTGGCGGGCCACGCCACAGTCCCCCAGCTCGCGCAGGGGGCTTCTATCTACACAGGCTGAGCCGAACGA
>JBBEEF010000208.1:0-24673 GCA_040880915.1 Pirellulales bacterium | reverse complement strand
GGGCTTCTATCTACACAGGCACAGTCCCCCAGCTCGCGCAGGGGGCTTCTATCTACACAGGCTGAGCCGAACGGGATTGCGATCCTCCCCTCTCGGAAGGCAACGCGTACCAATAGAAAATGCCGGAAGTCCCGGCGGGTCTTCCTAGACGAGCTTTGTCTTTCCGGGGATCGCGAACTGTGGTTCCGGAAACGACGACTCCCACGTGAGGTCGGTGGGGTAGAGGTTGAGCTGCGATTCTTTCGCGAGGAAGTCGAAGGTCACCCGCTGTCCGGTGTAGGCCGCCACCCGGCCGAGTACCGCCACGAGCGAACTGTCGGCCGTTTGCTGGAGCTCCACGATCGGTTTGCCGGCCCGGATCGAGTCGATCAGATCCTTGTGCTCCTGCTTGTAGGCGGCCGAGATGCTGCCCCCCATCTTCCAGACCTCGTTGCCCTTGCGATCCACGATCCGCGAGCCGCTGTCGATCGCCCCGATGAAGCAGGTGCCCTCGGTGCCCTGGATCACGCTGCCATTGTCGCCGGCTGTGCCCGGGAGCTGCCGGCACATGAAGGAGACGATCTTGCCCCCCGGATACTCGTAGTCGACGGCGATGTTGTCCCACATCTCGCTGTCGCTCGTCCGCGTGAACCGGCCGCCGGAGCCGTAGGCCGAGACGGGGTTTACGCCCATCACCCAGTTGATGGTGTCGATGTTGTGGACTGCCTGCTCGGCGATCTGGTCGCCGCTGAGCCAGATGAAGTGCATCCAGTTGTTCATCTGGTATTCGGCATCACTCATTCCGTCCTTGCGGGGCCGGTACCAGATGCCTCCCGAGCAATACCGCGTCGTACCGCTGACGATCTCCCCGATCGCCCCCTTGCGAATCTCCTCGACGGCACCGATGTAGTTGGTCTGGCGGCGATACTGGGTGCCGGTGACGATCCCCAGCCCCTTCTCGGCCGCTTTGGCATGGGCCTCGAGGCAGATCCGGTAGCCGGCCGGGTCGACGCAGACGGGTTTCTCGGCGAACACATGCTTGCCCGCCTCAATCGCCTCGAGGATCAACCGGGGCCGGAATCCTGGCGACGTGGTCAGGAGCACGACGTCGACTTCGGGGTCGTCGAGCACCCGCTTGTAGCCGTCGAGGCCGCCGTGCATCTTCGCGTCGGTGAGGGCCAGCTTTGCCTCATGCGCGGCCTGCATCGCCTCCCGCAGCGCGGCACACTTCGCCGGATAGAGATCGGCTGCCGCGACGAGCTTGACCCCCTCGTTGATCGTGAGCGAGTCATTGACGGCGCCGCTGCCACGGCCACCGCAGCCCACGATGCCCAGCCGCAGTTCGCTCGTCTCCGAGGTGGCGGCACGAGCGGAATGGACCATCAGGCCGGCGGCCAGGGAGGCCGTCGCCCCGGTGCCGAGAAAACCACGTCGGCTCGGTCGGGATCGCTCGCTCATCGGTCGCTCGTCCTTTGGGGGCGGGTTGGAATCGTGGTGACAACCACCCAACTAAGTATGATGCCTACCTCCCGGCTGCCGGGGCTGCGAACGGCCCGGCTCCCGGTCAGATTCGGGGGAGCATCAGGTCGGCCTCGTGGAGAATCACCACGCTTTCACCGCGATTGGCCAACCGCTCGATCACGGCCGCGTCAGCCGCATGGCCAAACCCCAGATCCTCGACCTCCTCCTCCCCGAGCTTGGAGAGCAGCACGAGCCGCCGCTCGCCGAGAGACCGCTTGAGCAGCTTGGCGTCGAGGGCATCGGCGATGAGCACCGGATCGCCCGAGGCGGCCGCCTCGCGGAGCAGCGGCTCAAGCGGCGTGCCCTGACGCCAGCGGGAGATGACGGGGCCTGGCCGGTCGGCGAGGTCGCCCACGACGCAGATGGTCGCGTCGGGGAGCGTCACTCGGGCGGCCGCCGCAACACCGCGGACAACGGCATGGAAGCTCGGCCGGGCGGCAGCGAGCGTGGCGACGGCGACGTCGGCCGGCTCCGCTACCTGCGGCCGCCAGCTGTCGGCTCGGTCGCGGGCATGGCGGGCCGCCTCCTCCGGCAGGCCGAAGCAGGCGGCGTGGAGTGAGCCCGCGCGGCCGGGCACGAGCCGCAGGCTGGCGATGAGGCCGAGCTGCCAGGTGATGTCGTGGAGTTCGCTTCGCCAGTCGACGAGCGCCTTGCGGCCTTGGCGGAGCATGTCTCGCATGAGCGATTCCCGATTCTCGCGGCGGCCAAAGGCGGGCCAGATCTCCCCCGCAAGCGACCGGCCCACGAGCGCGGCGTCCCAGCCGAAGCCGCCGACCGACACGACCACGTCGGCATCGACGAGCGCCCGGGCCAGATAGAGGGGTCGGGCCTCCGCATCGGCGGCCAGGTAGGCCATGGCCGACTCGACCGACGAGTCGAAGCACGAGCCGCTTATCTCCGCGGCCAAACCAGCGGCTGAGCCACCGATCGGATCGGCGCACAAAACCGTGATCCCGTCGGCCGCGACCCCGGCCTGCTGGAGACAGGCCGCGACCGCCCGGTGGACGGCAGCTGGCTGGGGGATGTCTGCCGCGATCGCGATCGTGACCCGGTCGCCGGGCACAACATGAGCCGCCAGCGGAGGCCCGTGGCCCGGGGAGGTGAGCGTCTGGGCGACAAGAATTGTGGCCGACTCACCCGTCGCGCCCGTGGGACCGAAGCATTCGGTGAGGATCGAGCCCTCGGCGAGATCGATCGCGAGGGTGTCGTCGGCGAAGCCGAGGGAAATGACAGGCACGATTGAGCAGCTGGCGACGGGGGCAGGGGGTGGAGAACGAGACCGCCATTCTAACGAGTTACCGGCTGACCGCGGCCGCAGGGTTTACCGGACCGGTCCAGGCCGAACGGGCGGCACGGTCGGTGAATCCCGGGGCACAGCCATGTCGAAGAACCCCAAGGTTTCGAGCGGCGTGCTGCCGCATGTTTACCCGGAGTGCGAATCCCGTGCGACTTGGTTCTGTCATCATCGCCGCCACGATCGTGGCCGCCGTCCCGTCGATCCTCGAGATCCGGACCGCGGCCGCCCAGGAGACGATCGTCATGGAGGGGGCGGCGATGCCCGGCATGAACGAGTCGGGCGGGTTCGACGAGCGGGACGCCCGGAGGCCGCCGTGGCATGGAAGCGTGGCCGGGGAGGCATGCGGATGTCGGCCCGTCTGCAAGCCCCACGGGAAATTCCACGCCGATGCCTGCGGCCAGCTGCAGTCGAAGCACCAGCTCCACCCTGGTGTCTCGCTGCCGCCGTGCTTTCCGCGGCTGTACGGCTGGCGGGCCGACGGACGGATGCCGTCGCCGCCGCCGCCGAAAATGCCCCGGTGCCATCAGTGCGGAGCGGAGATCGCGGGAGGGCTCTGACGCCACTGGCTCGCCCCCCTGCGACTCGCCCCACTGACCATACCGCCCCGGATGCACGCGGCTCGCCGCACGCGCCATGTCATTTCCGGTCCGCGGTCACGTGAACCGCGCCAGCACGATCATTGCCGTTGTGATCACGACGATGCCGGCCACATCAAGGGCCACGCCAGCAGCCATCATGCTCCTGAGTGGGATCCGGCCCGAACCGTAAACGATCGCGTTGCAGGGGGTGCTCACCGGCATCATGAAGCCAAGGCTCGCCCCGAACGTGGCCGCGAGCGCCGCCGGCAGCGGCTCGCCACCGGTGGCCGTCCCCAGGGCGATCGCGACCGGGACCACGATATTGGCACTGGCGGTGTTACTCGTGAACTCACTCGTGAGCACCGCAACCGCCGTGGCCAACAGGATCAGAACGACGGCTCCCCATTCCCCGCCGGGCACGAGCACCTGGATCGACTCGCCGATGGCCCGGGCGAGGCCCGTCGAGAAGCAGAGCGTGCCCAAGGCCATGCCGCCGCCGTAGAGCAACACGATCCCCCAGTCGATCCGAGCCTCCGTCCACTCAAGCACCGCCCGCCGACGCCCCGGCTCCCCCCGGGGGAGCAGAAACAGGAGGATGCCTCCGATCAGCGCGGCCACGCCCTCGGGCAGCCGGGCCCGCAGCAGCTGTGACACGGGATGATCCGATCCCAACGCGGTAAGCACCACACCGGGCGTGACCCAGAGCAGCACGGTGATCGCGAAGGCGGTGGCCACCGATCGCTGCGCCACGGTCCAGGGGCCGAGCCGAGCCCGCTCGTCGGCCACGAACCGGCCCACGCCCTCCAGCCGATCGACCCCCGCCGGAAACATCCGCCCCAGCACGAAGACCATGAAGGTGGTGAGCACTGCCACGATCGGCACGCCGATCCCGCACCAGCCGGGAAACGAGATGTCGACGCCGAGCTGCCTGCGGATAAAGCCCAGGCCGATGAGGTTGGGGGGCGTGCCGATCGGCGTGGCGAGGCCGCCGAGTGACGAGGCAAAGGCCACGCAGAGGAACAGGCCGGTGGCGTAGGCCGGCGATGGCGGCCGCCCCGACCTAGCCGCGGCCTCCTCGACCGCCGCCACGATCCCTGCCACGATCGTCAGCATCATCGCGGCGGTGCAGGTGTTGGAGATGAAGCCGCTCGCCACGGCGCAGACCACCGCCACGGCCGCCAGGATTCGCCCCGGCCGCTCCCCCACCCAGGGCACGGCGAGAACGGCGAAGGCCAGCCGCTTGTCGAGTCCGTGCAGCCGGATCGCCTCGGCCAGGAGAAACGAGCCGATGAAGAGAAAGATGAGCGGGTCGGCAAAGGGAGCGAACACCTCAGCCGCCGGGGCAACGCCGGCCAGCACGCAGGCCACCGCCCCCAGGAGCGCCGTCACCGCCAGCGGCAGGGCCTCGGTGATCCAGAGGACCACCACAGCCACCACGATCACCGCCAGTGCCTCGGCCTGAGGAGAGAGGTTCATTGCCAAAGCCTACCCGCGGCCGAAACCGGCAGGCAGGTTTCAAACCCACCCCACCCCCCTAGTCCTTGAGTGCCGCCTGGGCTGCCGCCAGCCGGGCCACCGGAAGGCGGAACGGCGAGCAGCTTACGTAGTCGAGGCCCAGCCGGTGGCAGAAGATCACCGAATGGGGATCGCCGCCATGCTCGCCGCAGATTCCGAGCTTGATGTCGGGGCGGGTCTTCTTTCCCCGCTCGACGGCGATCTTCATCAGCTGCCCCACACCGCTGACGTCGATCGAGGCAAACGGGTTCGCCTTGAAGATTCCCTCGTCGGTGTATTTCTGCAGGAACGAGCCCATGTCGTCGCGGCTCGTTCCGAGGCAGGTCTGGGTGAGGTCGTTGGTGCCAAACGAAAAGAACTCGGCCGTTTCGGCAATCTCGTCGGCCGTGAGCGCTCCGCGCGGGATCTCGATCATCGTGCCCACGAGATACTTGATCTTCTGGCCCGTTTCCTTCTGCACCTGCTCCGCGACCCGATGGACGATCTCGACCTGGTGGTCGAGTTCCTTCCGGAAGCCGACGAGCGGGATCATGATCTCAGGCCGCACGCGGATGCCGTCTTTCTGCACCTTGGCGGCCGCCTCGAACACGGCCCGAGTCTGCATCTCGGAGATCTCGGGATAGCTGATCCCGAGGCGGCAGCCGCGGTGGCCGAGCATCGGGTTGAACTCGTGGAGGGCCGCCACGCGGGCCTTCACCCTGTCCGGGGCGAGCCCCAGCTTGCGGGCCAGGTCGGCCTGGGCCTTCTCCTCGTGGGGCACAAACTCGTGCAGCGGCGGGTCGAGGAACCGGATCGTGGCCGGCCGGCCGTCGAGGGCTCGGAAGATGCCCTCGAAATCTTCCCGCTGGTAGGGCAGGAGTTTGGCGAGCGCCTCGCGCCGCGACTCCTCCGACTCTGCGAGGATCATCTCCCGCATCGCGTCGATGCGGTCGCCCTCAAAGAACATGTGCTCGGTCCGTGTCAGACCGATGCCCTCGGCCCCGAAGGCGATCGCGTGGCGAACCTGTTCGGGGGTGTCGGCGTTGGTCCGCAGACCGAGCTGGCGATACTTGTCGGCGAGCTTCATGATGAAGTCGTAATACTGGAACACCTGCGAGTGTTCCGGCTTCATCGTGCGGGCGACAAGCACCTGCTTCAGCTCGCTGTCGGCGGTCTTGATCCCGCCGGCGAAGACCTCGCCGGTGGAGCCGTTGATCGAGATTGCGTCTCCCTCCTTGAGCGTGTGGCCGCCGCATGTGAGCGTGCCCTTGGCGTAGTCGATCTGGATCCCGCCAGCACCCGCCACGCAGACCTTGCCCATCTGCCGGGCCACGAGGGCTGCATGGCTCGAAACGCCGCCGCGGCTCGTGAGGATGCCCTCGGCGGCGATCATGCCGCGGAGGTCCTCGGGGCTTGTTTCGACGCGGGCGAGCACCACCTGCTTGCCCTTGTTGGCGAGCTCCTCCGCCTTGGACGCCGTAAACACAAGCTCGCCAGTGGCGGCGCCGGGGCCGGCCGGCAGGCCGGCGGTGAGGAGGCGGCCCTCCTTCTTGGCAGACGCATAGGCGGCCTGGTCGAAGATCGGGGCGAGCAGCTGCGAGAGGGCGTCGGGGTCTGCCGAGAGGATTGCATGCCGCGGGGTCATCAGCTTCTGCTTGACCATGTCGTGGGCAATCTTCACGTAGGCCAGCGCCGTCCGCTTGCCATTCCGCGTCTGCAGCATGTAGAGCTTCTTCTTCTCGACGGTGAACTCGAAGTCCTGGACGTCGCCAAACTTCTTCTCGAGCGTCTGCCGCACCTTCTCGAGCTGCTTGTAGGTGCCGGCGAACATCGCGTCATGTTTCATTTCGGCGACGGGCAGCGGCGTCCGCACGCCAGCCACCACGTCCTCGCCCTGGGCGTTGATGAGATATTCCCCGTAGAAGATATCCTCGCCCGTGGCCGGGTCGCGGGTGAAGGCCACGCCGGTAGCGCAGTCGTCTCCCATGTTGCCGAACACCATGCTCTGAACGTTGACCGCTGTGCCCCACTCGTCGGGGATCTTGTACTTGCGGCGGTAGAGAATGGCCCGCTCGTTCATCCAGCTACCGAACACGGACGCCACGGCCCCGATCAGCTGGGCAAAGGGATCCTGAGGGAAGCTCTTGCCCGTCCGCTCCTTGATCAGCCGGAGGAAGCGGGAGATGAGCTCGCGGAGGTGTGACTCGGTCAGGTCGGTGTCGTTGACGATGCCGAGCTGGTGCTTGAGGCCGTCCATCACCTCATCGAACGGCTCGTGCTCGTTCTCGTGCCTCTTCTGCACCCCCATCACCACGTCGCCATACATCTGGATGAAGCGGCGGTAGGAGTCGTAGGCGAAGCGGGGATTGCCGGTGGCCTCGGCGAGCCCCTTCACGGTCTCGTCGTTGAGCCCGAGGTTCAGGATCGTGTCCATCATGCCCGGCATGCTGTCGCGGGCCCCCGAGCGGACGCTCACAAGCAGCGAGTTTTTCGGATCGCCGAACTTCTTCCCTGTTTCCTTCTCGATGAGCTTCATGGCGGCATGGATCGCCTCCTCGAGCCCCTTGGGAAACTTCTTGCCGTGCTTGTAGTAGTCAATGCAGACGGCCGTTGTGATCGTGAAGCCCGGAGGCACCGGGAGGCCGATCTTCGTCATCTGGGCGAGGTTTGCCCCCTTGCCGCCGAGCAGCGACTTCATCGTCCCGTCGCCGTCACACTTCTTCTCGCCGAAGGAGTAGAGGAGCTTGCCTCCGCGGCTGCCTTGGGCGTCTTTCGAGGCGGGTTTGCGGGTGGAAGACTTTTTGCGGGTGGAGCTAGCCATGGACGGGGTTACGACCTTTCGCTGGCGGAAAAGGAGCACGGTCGCCTGACGGCGAGGGAGTCTGGGCAAAACCGACGCGAATCTACGTTCGTGGCGGGGTGGCGTCAACGAGCGACCCGCAGCGCGGCCCTGGCCGTGAGACGGGGCTATACTTTACGACAATTGGAGTCCCAGTGAGGTTTCCGCGCTGGTTGAGCCAGGAAACCGGCGGCCCACACAGACAGCCGTTCTAGACTCGTGGACATCCCGAATGGATCTGCTTTCACGAATAAACGGTGACGTCAGGATGAGAGCCGGGGGGTGCGTCCTTGCCGCGGTGTCCGTCATCGCTCCCCTGGCGACCGCGGCAGCCGCCCCTGATTTTAACCGCGACATCCGCCCGATCCTGTCGCGGAACTGCTTCGCCTGCCACGGCCCCGATGAGCACGACCGCCAGGGGGGCTTGCGGCTCGACGACCGCGTGGCCGCCACGAGCGAACTCGATAGCGGGGAGACCGCGATCGTGCCCGGCACGCTCACCGGGAGCGAACTGGTCGCCCGGATCCACTCGATCGACCCCGACCTCGTGATGCCGCCGCCGGAGAGCAACCACGTGCTCACGGCTGCTCAGAAGGACCTGCTCGAGCAGTGGATCGAGGCCGGCGCCCCGTACGCCCCGCACTGGGCGTATGTGGCTCCCGCTCGGCATCCCGATCCGGCAGTGAAAGACGCCGCCTGGTCTGACGGCTGGATCGACCGCTTCGTGATTGCTCGGCTCGAGGCCGAAGGGCTTGGCCCCGCCCCCGATGCCGACGCCATCACGCTCCTGCGCCGCGTCAGCTTCGATCTCACGGGTCTGCCCCCCACGCCCGCCGAGGTCGATGCCTACCTCGCCGACACTCGACAAAACGCCTATGAGGAACTGGTCGACCGCCTGCTTGCCTCGCCGCGACATGCCGAGCGGCTGGCGGCCTGGTGGCTCGATCTCGTGCGATACGCCGACACCGTGGGCTACCACGGCGACCAGACCCACGCCGCGTCGCCCTACCGCGACTGGGTGATCGCGGCCTTCCTGGCGAATGTGCCCTTCGACCGGTTCACCCTGCTCCAGTTGGCCGGCGATCTCGTCCCGCCGGAGTCTGGCGAGCATCCCGACGACCGCATCTTGGCGAGCGCGTACAACCGCCTCCTCCAGACAACACACGAGGGGGGGCTCCAGGTCAAGGAATACCGGGCGATCTACCAGGCCGACCGGATCCGAAATGTCTCGGGAGCCTGGCTGGGGGCAACGGTTGGCTGCGCCCAGTGCCACGACCATAAATACGACCCCTACACCGCCCGCGACTTCCACGCATTGGGCGCCTTCTTCGCCGACGTCGACGACGAAAAGCACATGGGTAAGGCTGGCTTCGGCGGCGCGCCCAACGCCCTGCCCACAACGCGGCTGCCTGAGCGGCCGATGGTGGGCCCCTTCGACCGCGAGCAGTCCGCGGCCCTCGACGCCGAGATCCTCTCGCTCCGGGCAAACCTGCCGCCGGCTCCCGCCCCGCCGCCGGCTCCCGCCCTGCCGCCGCCGCCGGAGCCACCTAAGATCGTTGCCGCGCGGCAACAGCTCGCGAAGCTTGAGGCCGAGCGGAAGAACCTGGCGCGGTCGCTGATGGTGACAGAGGCACTGAAGGAGCCCCGGACCGTCCGCATCCTGCCACGGGGCGACTGGATGAACGAGTCGGGCGAGATCGTGGAACCGGCGATCCCCGCCTTCATGGGCACGCTCGCAACCGACGGCCGGGCCACGCGGGCCGACCTTGCCCGCTGGCTCGTCACACCAGTGGCCCAGGGGGGCATGGGCGAACTCACAGCGCGGGTCGTGGCCAACAGGTTGTGGGGGGTGTTCTTTGGCGCTGGCCTGTGTCGCAGTGCCGACGACTTCGGCGGCCAGGGGGAGCCCCCCGACCACCTCGAGTTGCTCGACCGGCTGGCCCTCGAGTTCGCCGCCGGCTGGGATGTTCGGCGGCTGATTCGCACGATCGTGACAAGCCGCGTCTACCGGCAGTCGTCCAACGCCGCCGAGGAACTGCTGGCCCGTGATCCCGACAACCGGCTGCTCGCTCGCCAGGGCCGCTGGCGGTATCCCGCCGAAGGGGTTCGCGACGCGATCCTCCTCACGAGCGGCCTGCTCGTGGAAGAGCTCGGAGGGCCGAGCGTGCATCCCTATCAACCGGCCGGCTACTACCGGCACTTGAACTTCCCGCAGCGGGAATATAAGTCCGACACTGACCAGCGGCAGTGGCGGCGGGGGCTCTACGTTCACTGGCAGCGGATGTTTCTCCATCCCCAACTGCTCGCCTTCGACGCGCCCACCCGCGAGGAGTGCACGGCCACGCGGATGCGATCGAACACGCCCAAGGCGGCGCTTGTGCTCCTGAACGACCCGACGTTTGTGGAGGCGGCCCGGACGCTCGCCGAGCGAGTGCTCAAGCAGGCCGGCGACGATGCGGCCCGGATCGATGCCCTCTGGCGACACGCCCTCTCGCGGCGACCCGACAGCGACGAGCGGCGGCTCGTGGCGGAACTCCTCGCCCGCCGCCGCGCCGAGTTTGCCGCCGACCATGCCGCCGCCCGCGACCTCTTGGCCGTGGGCCTCGCTCCCCGCGACCAGTCGCTCGACGACGCTGAACTCGCTGCCTGGACGGCCACTGCCCGCGCCGTGCTCAATCTCCACGAAGCGATCGCGAGGTATTGAGCGTGATGCGGAGGAGCTGGGAATCACGGCAACGGTTCTGGTGTGGCAGGCGAGTCCCCGGGCTCGCGCCCAGGGCTTGTATTCAAAAAAGAGTCCCTGGGCTCGCGCCCAGGGCTTGTATTCAAAAAAGGGGACAGTCCCCGGTTTGAAAAGGGGACAGTCCCCTGCTTGATGTCCACTCCTTGATTGCGGCCGACAGGCCGCGTGAGGCACGTCCCGAGGTGACCCATGCACGACCTGAATCCACTTCATCGCCGCATGTTTCTGGCCCGCTCAGGGCTGTCGCTCGGTGGTGCCGCGCTCAGCACGCTCCTGGCCCGTGACAGCCTGGCGGCGGCCATCGCTCCGGTGGTCCAGGCGGCCACAGAAACCGGCGCGGTCTGGCCTCTCCACCATCCGCCCCGGGCCAAGTCGGTGATCTTCCTCTGCCTGGCCGGTGGCCCGAGCCACCTCGAGAGCTTCGACCACAAGCCGCTGTTGGCGAAGCTCGACGGCGAGGAGATGCCGGCGAGCGTGACCGCCGGCCAGCCGATCGCCCAACTGCAGGGCCAGAAGCTCATCGTGCTTGGGCCGCGGAAGCCGTTCCGCCGCCACGGCGAATGCGGAGCCGAGGTGAGCGACTATTTTCCGCTGCTCGGCGGCCTGGCCGACAAGGCCGCGATCGTGCGGAGCATGGTTACCGAGCAGATCAACCACGATCCGGCCCACACATTCATGAACTGTGGCACGCCCCTCTCCGGGCGGCCGAGCATGGGCGCCTGGGTTACCTACGGCCTGGGCAGCGAGGCCGACGATCTCCCCGGATTTGTGGTGATGACGAGCAAGATGGGGAGAAACCCGCAGCCGATCGCTGCCAGGCAGTGGCACTCGGGCTTCCTGCCAGGGCAGTTCCAGGGCGTTGAGTTTTCCACAAGCGGTGCTCCCGTCCACTACGTTGCCAACCCGCCGGGCGTCTCATCGGCCCACCAGCGGGACCTTATCGACACCGTCACGGCCCTCGAGCGGCACCGCCTCACCCGGCTGGCCGATCCCGAGATCACTACCCGGATCAGCCAGTACGAGCTCGCCTTCCGAATGCAGTCGAGCGTGCCAGCGCTGGCAGACCTTGCCGACGAGACCCCCGAGACGCTCGCTCTCTATGGGGCCGAGCCGGGCAAGGCGACGGTGGGCACCAACTGCCTCATGGCCCGGCGGCTCGTGGAGCGGGGGGTGCGATTCGTGCATCTCTACCACAGCGACTGGGATCACCACAGCGGCATCGAGGGCTTCATGGATCAGATCTGCCCGCCCACCGACCGGGCGGCCGCCGGTCTGCTGATCGACCTCGAGCGGCGGGGGCTCTTGGACGAGACGCTCGTGGTGATCGGCGGCGAGTTCGGCCGCACGCCGATGGGCCAAGGCAAAGACAAGGGCATCGGCCGCGACCACCACATCAAGGGCTTCAGCATGATGCTTGCCGGCGGCGGCATCCGCGGGGGCATCACGCACGGGGCGACCGATGAGTTCGGCTACCACGCCGTCCAGGATGTGGTGCCTGTCCGCGACCTGCACGCCACGATGCTCCACCTCCTGGGCATCGACCACGCCCGGTTCACAGTCGAGTATCAGGGGCTCGACTCCAAGCTCACCGGCGTCGAGCCGGCGAAGCCGGTAAAGGCGATCCTGGCCTGAGCGGCTGCGGAAATAGTTGCTCTGGTCGTGATCTTCGGGGCCTCCCGGCCGCTGATGGGCCGGGGTCGGGAGGGGCCCACCGGCTCAACGTTTGTGGAACTGCCGTTGACCGTTCTATCCTCCACGCCACGTACTGGATGTTTCCTGTAAACGGCGACCAATGCTGCACCGCCTGCCATCCTGCTTCGCTCCCCGGCTGTCGCCGGCGCTGGCCGTGCTCACCGTCGTGATCGCTAGTGCCTGCGTGGGCTGCGGCCGTTCTCCGGCCCCGGCAGCCGTTTCGCCGGCTGCTGTTGAGGTGACGGTCACCACGCCGCAACCGGTGAGGGTGCCGGAATACCTCGAGGTGACGGGCCGCTTCGACGCGGAACTCGTGGTCGACATCCGCAGCCGCATCACCGGCTATCTCACCAAGGTCGCGTTTCGCGACGGCCAGTTCGTCACCAAGGGGGATCTGCTCTACGAGATCGACGCCCGGCCCTACGCCGCCCAACTCGCCGCGGCCGTCGGCACGGTCGAGAAACTGGCCGGCGAGCGGCGGTTCCTCGAGGTGCAGGTTGACCGCTACGGAAAGCTCGCCGACAAGGGGGCCGCGAGCCAGCAGGACTTCGACAGCTACAAGGCGAAGCTCGAGGAAAACACCGGCGCGATCGCCGCAGCCCGGGCCCAGCAGGAGTTTGCGCGGCTCAACGTCGAGTTCTGCTCGATCACGGCGCCCATCACCGGCCAGGTCGGCCGCACGCAACTGCAGATCGGCAACCTCATCAATCAGGATCAGACGACGCTTACCACGATCGTGTCGATCGACCCGATTCTCGTGTATTTCAACGTCGATGAGCCGACGCTCGTACGCGTGATGACCCATGCCCGTGAATCACCCCGCAGCGGCGGGCTCCGCGGACAAGAGACCGTCGTCGATGTCGGGCTCGTGGACGACGTGGAGCGAAAGTATCCCCACCACAGCCGCGTTGACTTCCTCAACAACCAGCTCGATGCCAAGACGGCCACGATCACGATGCGGGGGCGGCTCGCCAATCCCCATTCCAGAGATCCACAAGCACCGCGGCCGCCGCTGTTTCGCCCCGGGATGTTCGCCCGCGTGCGGCTGCCGCTGGGCGACGCCGTCGAGCGGCTGTTCGTGCCCGAGGCCGCCGTCGGCAGCAACCAGGATCGAAAGATTCTCTGGATCGTCGGGCCGGATGACCTGGTCAGTGCCCAGGAGGTGACCGTGGGGCAGAAGCTGGGCACGTGGGTCGCCGTCACGGCGGCCGATCCGAGCAGACCGCTTACCCCGACCGATCGGGTCGTGATCCGCGGGCTGCAGCGGTGCCGCGAGGGCAAACCGGTCACGCCGTTGATCGCCGCGGACAAGGACCTCGATCGAGCCAGCCTCGTGGCCCCCGCACCGCCTGCGGCCCCCGAGCCGCCTGGACTACCCGCGCCTCCCGCAGCTGCCGAGCCCCTGCCGGTGCCTGCCGAGGCGTCGCCGTGATCTCGCGATTCTTCATCCAGCGGCCGATCTTCGCAGCCGTGATCTCGATCCTGATCACGCTGGCCGGGGCGGTGAGCGTGTTCTCGCTGCCGATTTCCCTGTTTCCCCCGATCGCCCCGCCGATTGTGCAGGTGGCCTGTTTCTACCCCGGCGCCAATGCGGCGGTCGTGACCGACACCATCGCAGCTCCGATCGAGCAACAGGTCAACGGCGTCGACCGCCTGCTCTACATGCAGTCGCAGGCGACCAACGACGGCTCCTACGTGCTCACGCTCACATTCGAAGTCGGCGCTGACGCCAACCTGGCGCTCGTCCAGACCCAGAACCGGGTCCAGTTGGCGATGCCGCTCTTGCCTCCGGTCGTCCAGAAGCAGGGCGTGAGCGTCAAGAAGCGGTCGCCTGACATCCTGATGACCGTCGACCTCGTCTCGCCAGACGACCGCTACGACGACGTGTTCATGAGCAACTATGCGACGCTCCACCTGCGCGACGAACTGCTGCGGTGTCCGGGCGTCGGCGACATCCTGCTGCTCGGTCAACGCGACTATTCCCTGCGCATCTGGCTCGATCCGGAGCAGCTGGCCGCGCGGGGGATCACGTCGCAGCACGTCCGCGACGCGATCGCCGAGCAGAATGCGCAGGTGATCAGCGGCGTGAGTGGCCAGTCGCCGGCCGCCGCCGACCAGCAACTTGAGTTGGCCGTCGCGGCCGTCGGCCGGTTGTCTACGCCCGAGCAATTCGGCGATATCGTGCTGGCCTCCGACTCTAGCGTGCCGGGTACGCCGCTCGTGCGGCTGCGGGATGTCGCCCGCGTCGAACTCGGCGCCGCCAGCTACGACCAGACGTGCCATTACAACGGCCGGCCGGTGGTAGCGCTGGCCGTCTTTCAGCTGCCCGATACCAACGCGCTGGAATGCTCCCGTGCGATCCAGGAGAAGATGCAGGAGCTCGCGACCCGCTTCCCTTCCGGCCTCACCTATGTGATCGGCTACGACACCACGCCATTCATCACGGAATCGATCCTGGAGGTGCTCAAGACGCTGCGGGAGGCGATCCTGCTGGTGGCCCTGGTGGTGCTGCTGTTCCTGCAGAACTGGCGGGCCACGGTCATCCCGCTGATCGCGGTACCGGTGGCGATCGTCGGCACCTTCACCGCGATGGCCGCCATGGGGTTTAGCCTCAACACCCTTTCGCTGTTCGGCCTCGTGCTCGCCATCGGCATCGTGGTCGACGATGCGATTGTGGTGGTCGAGAACGTAGAACGGTGGATCGCGGAGGGATTCTCCCCACGGGAGGCGGCGGGCAAGGCGATGGACGAGGTCACGGGCCCGGTGATCGGCGTGGCGGCCGTGCTCTCCGCGGTGTTCGTGCCCTGTGCATTCATCGGCGGCGTTACCGGTCTCTTCTTCCGCCAGTTCGCCCTCACGATCGCCGTGTCGACCATTCTTTCGGCGGTCAACTCGCTCACGCTTAGCCCGGCACTGGCAGCCATCCTGCTGCGGCCCCACGGAGCTGCCCCGGACCCGCTCGAGTGGCTGATCGACCGCGTGCTCGGACCGTTTTTCCGGCTTTTTAACCGGTTCTTCGAGCGGGTCGTGGCCGGGTATTTCCGGGCTGTCGGTTTCCTGGTGAACCGCAGCACCGCGGTGATGCTCGTCTATCTCGTGCTGGTGGTGCTGACCTGGCGGGCTCTGGCGACGTATCCGCGCGGGTTCGTGCCGCTCCAAGACCAGCGCTACCTGATCGTCACGGTCCAACTCCCCGACGGTGCGGGCGTGCAACGCACCGGCGAGGTGCTCGACCGCATCGACACGCTCGCCCGCGAGGTGCCCGGCGTGACCGACACACTCACGATCGCGGGCATGTCGTTGCTCTACAACGCCAACGCTCCCCACTGGGGATCGATGTTTCTCGTGCTCGACGAATACGCTCGCCGCCGGACCCCGGAGACGTCGATGATGGGCATCATCCGAGCGGTGCGGGAGCGGTGCCGAACGGAGGTGCCCGACGCGGTGGTCGGCGTTTATCCGGCACCGTCGGTCAAGGGGCTCGGCACCGCCGGTGGCTTCAAGTTTTACGTGCAGGACCGCGGCGCTCAGGGGCCGCGGGTGCTGCAGGAGTCGACCGACGCCCTCGCCCGCACCATGGAGCAGTGGAAGCTTCCGATGGTTGTTGCCGATTACCGGGCCGACTCACCGCAGTATTTTCTCGACATCGACCGTGACAAGATCCGCGCGCTTGGCATTCCGATCGCGGCAGTTTTCGGCATGCTGCAGATGGACGTCGGAAGTTTCTACGTCAACAACTTCAACCGCTTCGGCCGCTCGTGGCAGGTGAAGCTGATGGCCGACTCCGGCTTCCGGAGCACGGCGGAGGACCTGGGCAGGCTGCAGGTCGCCACCGCCGCCGGCGGGATGGTGCCGCTGGCGACGGTGCTCGACGTCCGCCCCGCGATGGGCCCGGCGATGATGATGCGGTACAACCTCTACCCGGCAGCTCCTGTGACTGGCATTCCCAATCCCTTCGAGAGCAGCTCGGTGCTGATCGACCGGGTGGCCGGGGCGGCAGCGGAGTTGCCCGACACCTTCTCCTACGAATGGTCGGAGGTGTTTCTGCTCCAGATCACTGCCGGCAACACGGCGGCGATCCTCCTGGGGCTGGGCGTGATGCTTGTGTTTCTGGTGCTTGCAGCGCTCTACGAGAGCTGGTCGCAGCCACTGGCGGTGATTCTCGTCGTGCCACTGTCGCTGCTGGCGGCGCTCGGCGGGCTCGTCGTGGCGAAGCTGCCGATCGACATCCTCGCGCAGGTGGGGCTCGTCGTGCTCGTTGGTCTGGCCAGCAAGAATGCGATCCTGATCGTGGAATTTGCCCGCCAGCTCCGTGCCGCCGGACATGACCCGCGGTCGGCCACGCTCACCGCCAGCCGGCTGCGTCTGCGGCCGATCCTGATGACCTCGCTCGCGTTCATTCTCGGGGTCTTTCCCCTGGTGGTAGCCCGGGGGGCGGGAGCCGAGCTCCGCTGGTCGCTGGGCATCACCGTCTTCGCCGGCATGATCGGCGTCACGCTGTTTGGCGTGTTTTTGACACCAGTGTTTTACTACGTGCTCGAACGGCTCGGCGACGGCCTGTGGAAGCCGCCTGCGGAAAGGCAGACCTGACGGCATGTTCGCCCGGTTCTTCATCCAACGCCCGATCTTCGCGTCGGTGATCTCGATCGTGCTCGTGCTCTGTGGGGCCGTCGCCTACTTCACGCTGCCCACCACGCAGTATCCCGATATCACCCCCCCCACGATCGAGGTCTCCACGATCTATCCCGGGGCAAACGCCGAGCTCGTCCGCGACACGATTGCCGCCCCGATCGAACAGCAGGTGAGCGGCGTCGAAAACGCAGTCTCGATGAGCTCGCAGTGTACCAACGACGGCCGCTACCGGCTGACGGTCACCTTCGCCCCGGGCACCGATCTCAACATGGCGCAGGTGCTCACGCAGGTCCGCGTGACGCTGGCCATGCCGATCCTCCCGGAACTGGTGCAGCGGGAGGGGGTGGCGGTGCTGAAGAAATCGCCGGCGGCGATGATGATCATCAATTTGACCGCCGCCAAAGACGCCGCTGGTGGACCGCTCTACGACACGACCTTCCTTTCCAACTACGCGACGATCCAGATCCGCGACGAGCTGCTGCGAGTCGAGGGCGTCGGCGACATCGATTTCATCGGACAGCGGAACTACAGCATGCGGGTCTGGCTGAACCCGGAAAAGATGGCCGCGGTGGCCCTGTCTTCCGAAGACATCCGCACGGCGCTTGAAAACCAGAACTTCCAGGTCGCCGCCGGCAGCGTCGGCCAGCAGCCGGCCCCCGACAACCAGGCCTTCCAGATTCCGCTCTCGGCCGTCGGCCGCCTGATGACGGCCGATGAATTTAGCGATGTGATCGTCAAGGAGACCGTGACCGAGACGGCCGATCTGGCAAGTGTGATCGTGCGGCTGGGCGATGTCGCCCGGATCGAACTCGGCGCCCAGCAATACGACCAGGTCTGCAGGCTCGACGGGGAGCCGAGCGTGGGGATGAACGTCTACCAGCTGCCCGGGTCCAACGCGATCCGCACGGCGGCGGCCGTGCGGGCGAAACTCGCAACGCTCGGCGAGCGGTTTCCCCGGGGTCTGCTCGCGGAGGTCGTCTACGACACCACGCCGTTCATCGAGGAGTCGAAGGCCGAGGTGCTCAAGACGCTCCGCGACGCGATCATCCTCGTCGCGCTGGTTGTGATGCTGTTTCTGCAGAACTGGCGGGCCACGCTCATCCCCCTGGTCGCGGTGCCCGTCGCGATCATCGGCACGTTCGCATTCATGGCGGCCCTGGGCTTCAGCCTCAATAATCTCTCGCTCTTCGGCCTGGTGCTCGCGATCGGCATTGTCGTCGACGACGCGATCGTGGTGGTGGAAAACGTCGAACGCTGGATCGAGCACGGACTCGCGCCACGAGAGGCGGCGTTCAAGGCGATGGAGGAGGTGACCGGACCGGTGATCGGCGTGACGCTGGTGCTCTGTGCCGTGTTTGTGCCCTGCAGTTTCATCACCGGCATCGTGGGCGAGTTTTTCCGGCAGTTCGCCCTCACCATCGCCGTCTCGACGCTGCTCTCGGCGGTGAATTCGCTGACGCTCAGCCCGGCGCTGGCGGCGATCCTCTTGAAGCCGAAGACTGCCCCGCCCGACATCGTCGATCGGGCTCTGGGATTCACCTTCGGCTGGCTCTTCCGAGGCTTCAATACGGCATTCGCGGGCGTGACCCGGGCCTACGCAGGAATCGTGGGATGGTCGCTCGGGCTGACCACGCCGATCCTGCTGGTGTTCGCCGGTTTGCTCTGCCTCACAGCCCTGATGTTCAGGCAGATTCCCGTGGGATTTATTCCGCAGCAGGACAAAGGCTACCTGATTGCCAACGTCACCCTTCCGGACGGCGCCAGTGTGCAGCGGACGGCGCGGGTGATGGAGGCGCTCGAGCGGCGGGCGCTCGACGAGCCTGGGGTCGCGCATGCCGTGTCGGTGGCCGGGCAGTCGGTGGTGCTCGGCGGCAATGCCCCGAACTGGGGCGCCGTCTACATCATGCTCGATGGGTTTTCGAAACGTCGGGGACACCAGGCCTCGGCCGACGCGATCGCAGCGCGGCTGCAGGCTGAGTGGCAGGCGACGGTGGACGAGGCACGGGTCGAGGTCTACGGTCCGCCGCCGGTCGACGGGCTGGGCACGGTGGCGGGCTTCAAACTCGTGGTCGAGGACCGGGGTGACTACGGCGATATCCAACTCGCGGAGGCGGCCGGCTCTGTGGTGCAGTCGTGCGACGACGACACGCGGTTAAGCGGTCTGTTCACCAACTTTACCGCCAGCACCCCCTGGCTGTTTCTCGACATCGATCGGGACAAGGCGGCCGCGGTCGGGGTTTCGCTCAAGAACCTCTTCGAGACCTTGCAGTTCCAGCTGGGGTCGTACTACGTCAACAACTTCAACCGCTTCGGCCGGTCGTGGCAGGTAAACGTGCAGGCCGATGCCCGGCATCGCGGCGACGTCCGGCGTGCCATCGAGGAACTCAAGGTGCCCGGGGCAGGCGGCGAGCCGGTGCCGCTGACGACACTGGTGCAGGTGAAAGACCGTGTCGGCCCATCACTCGTGATGCGGTACAACCTCTACCCCGCCGCCGCGGTCTACGGCCAGCCGGCACCGGGCACGGGAAGCACGTCAGCCCTGGGAATCGTGCAAGAGCATTTCGACCGGCTGCAGCAGCAGGGGACGATCCCGCCACTGATGGCGGCTGAGTGGACGGAGATGGCCTTCATGCAGATCCGCTCGGGGGCGGCGGCCACATTCCTGTTCGTACTCGGCGTCGTGCTGGTGTTTCTGGTGCTGGCAGCGCTCTACGAGAGCTGGGCCCTGCCGCTGGCCGTGATTCTAGTCGTGCCGATGTGCCTGCTGTCGGCGCTCGTGGGCGTGTATTGGGCAGGGATGGACATCACGATCTTCACGCAGGTCGGCTTCGTGGTGCTCGTAGGACTCGCCTGTAAAAACGCGATCCTGATCGTGGAATTCGCCCGGCAACTGGTGCACGATGGCAGGCCGCTTCGCGAGGCCACGGTGGAGGCCTGCCGGCTGCGGCTGCGGCCGATCCTGATGACGTCGCTGGCCTTCATCCTCGGCGTGGTGCCGCTGGTGGTGGCCGAGGGAGCCGGGGCCGAGATGCGGCGCACGCTGGGGCTGGCGGTGTTCAGCGGCATGCTTGGCGTGACGCTGTTCGGGATTTTCCTGACACCGGTGTTCTTCGTCACCCTGCTGCGGCTGGGCCAGCCTCGCTAAGTGGCGGCCCGGCACATTCGTCGTCCCGCACTCGGTGCCCGGCGGCTACCGCGGCTTGTGGCTGCGGAGCCATTCCGTCCAGAGGCACCAGGCATCGAAGCCGGCGGGGGGCTGCTTGCCGATGTAATCGTCGCACTCGCCGCCCACCACGCTGGGCAGAGGCTTGCAGCACTGTCCGCTGGCCGCCAACTGGTCGAGCCGCAGCTGCCAGCCGCCGCCGAGCGCACGGTACAGATCGATCATGCCACGAGCCACCGCACCGATGTCCTCGTTGAGCCGGATCTGCTCCTCAACCTGGTTCTTCTGGACGACGAACACGCGATTGAAATCGGCCGTGCCCTCCTTGTACTGGATCTGGACGAGCTCGAGCGACCGCGTCGCAGCCGCGAGCGCTACTCCCTGCTTCTCGGCGGCCTCACGGGCCTTGATGAAGGTGATGATGCCATCTTCAGCCTCGCGGCCGGCCCGCAATACCGTCTCCTGGTAGCGGGCTGTGAGCGAATGAAACTTCGCATCCTGCTGGCGGATGTTGTTGAGCAGGCGGCCGTAGTTGAGGATCTTCCAGTCGATGACCGGGGCGATCAGGCCAAACTGCGAGTCGGATTCGAAGAGCTGGCCGATGTCGTTGGCATACACACCCAGATAGCCGTTGAGGGAAAACGCGGGATAGAGGTCGGCCTCGGCGACACCGATTTGGGCCGATTGCGCTGCGAGCTCCCGCTCGGCCGCGCGGACGTCGGGCCGCCGGCGGAGCAGGTCAGCAGGGATGCCCGCCTCCAGCGCCGGCGGCGAGGAGGGGATCGCCGCCGAACCGAGACGGCTGGCAAGGTCCTCCGGGGGAATCCCCACTAGCGTGCAGAGCGCGTTTGAGGACATCCGCGCCTGCTGCTCATAGCTTGGGATCGAGGCCTCCGTCTGGGTCAGATTGAGCAGCGCCTGCGAGACGTCGAGTTCGCTGGTCACGCCCCCCTGGAAGCGGTTGGTCGCCAGTTCCAGCGACTGCCGCTGGATGGCCGCCAGCCGTCGCAGGTCGGCCACCTGTTTGGAGGCGATCCGGTATTCGACGTATCGCTGGGCCACGTCCGCGATAAGGGTCACAAGCACGCCGTCATATTCCTCAACGCTCGCCTGATATTTGCCCTCGGCCGATTCGATGGAACGCCGCAGCCTGCCCCAGACATCAAACTCCCACGACAGGTTGAAGCCCGTCTGCCAGATGCTGAAGCTGTTGTTGCCCAGCGCACTCAGCGCACCGACGTTTCGGCTCAGCTGCCATCGTTCGTAGGCGGCCACGGCGGTCTGCGATTGTGGAAAGAATCCGCCGACGGAGATGTTGTACGACGCCCGGGCCGCGAGCACACGAAAGCCAGCCTCCCGGAGCGAGAGATTTCCCTCGTAGGCCTGGAGCACCAGCCCATTGAGCACCGGTTCGTGAAACTGCTCCCACCACAGCGACTCGACGTCTGACATTGACCGCACCTGCGGGTCGCCGGCGTCGATCCAGTCCACCTCCACCGGCGCCGGAGGCCGCATGTATGCCGGCCCGACCATCATGTTGTTGCGCCAGTATTGGCTCCACGACGTGCAGCCCGTTGTGGCCAACCCACACGCCGCCACCAACAGACAGACCGCCTGCTTCTGGAGCGCACTTCTGGCGGCGGGGCGGGTCACTGGCGGACTGCCTGAGCAAGGGTGCCGGCGGCGGTCGGGCGGACGTTCCGCCGGCTGCGCAGCATGGCGTGGATGTACTGTTCATCGCTGAAATCGTGTGGCTTACGAGGTCGGCGTGAGGCTATTTCAGAAGCTGGCGAGGCGGCGCAGAGACTGGGAGGTTCGGGAGATATCACGACGGCCAAGCTCCTCCAGCCGACGCATCCTGACGCGGCAGTCGGCGTGGGTGACGGAGCCTTGGCAGCGTGGCGAATCTCG
Source organism: Pirellulales bacterium (assembly GCA_040880915.1). Taxonomy (GTDB): domain Bacteria; phylum Planctomycetota; class Planctomycetia; order Pirellulales; family UBA1268; genus QWPN01. Next base: position 2,824 of record JBBEEF010000208.1, on the reverse strand, counting down.
GCGGGTATGCGAACGAGCTTGAAGCAGGACAAGGCGACCGGAGAGTGGCGGCCCTCCGCGGAACGGATCGCCACGACCATGAAAGAGTGCTGGGCCGACGGCGGGGTGGCGGTTGTTCCTGCAGTCCCCGGGCTCGCGCCCGGGGGTTTTATGCGGGCAGGGGGAGAGGTTGCCCCAAGATCGCAATCCTGTTTGGCATGGAGTGTGTGGCCATACAAGCCGCCAGCGCGAGCTGGGGGACTGTGACGTGCCGCACCAATTGGCCAAGAGCTAGGCTCAGGCGGTGCGTCCCCAACCCCACGCCGACAGTCTTAGTCACCCCACGGCACTGGCAGTTGGCCCTACTCGGCAGCGACGGCCTCGAGGACGTATGCCGGCGCCGGCGTGCCATCGTCGGCGAGCTTGCCGGCCGCCCAGAGGATGCCGCGGGTCACCAGGTCGAGGTAGCGGCCATCGGCCACGGTCTCGTTGTTGTGGCCGAGCGACGTGCTGAAGATCCGCGTCTTCTTCGGCCCAAACTCGTTGGTCCAGGCCACGACCGCCTCGGCCACGATGGGCTTGGCATCGGGCTGGTCCTGCTTTGCCGCCATGGTCTGCCGGCCGGTGGCCAGCGGGCGGGCGGTCGAGAGCACCTGAACGTTGTTGTAAAGCTCCTCGTTGATCGTGGTCCAGTTGCCGAGGCCCTTCGTGACCGGGTGGTCGCGGTCGTAAACAATCTCGATCGGGAATTGGGGTCCGTGGCCGGTCGACTGCAGGCCGACCATCTCGAACCAGCCCGCGTTGTCGGCACCGGCCGTCACGGCCTTGCGAAACTCGCCCCACCGATAGGAGTGCATCGCGCAGTGGATATTCACTGCGGGCACGCCGTCACGGTGGGCCCTGAGGATTCGGGCCACGTACGGTCCGTCGGTGACGTCGGCTGAGCACTCGTCGTGGATCACGACGTCGTAGCCGACGGCCCAGTCGTCCTTCTCGTAGATCTCGAACCGGGCCTTCGTCGACCTGTCGGGGTTGTAGGCCACGGTCACTTCCGCCCGCATCCGCTCCTCGATCCCCGCCTTGAGAATCTTTGTCTGCGTGGCGTAGTCGTGGCAGCAGCCGCCTGCGACCAGGAGCACCTCGAGCGGTTCGGCGGCCGGCGCCGCCGCTGCCGCGGCACCCAGGGCGATCACGAGCATAAGACGGGTAGTGGCGGGCATGCTGAAACTCCTGTGGTGGAACCCGAAGGGTATCATCTCGGCCGGGGAGATTCCCGCTGGGCACCCCCAACTGCCCTCACGCGGGGCCGCAGCCGAGGGGGGATGCTTCGTTATCCGCTACCGCGGATCGGTGACCGTGCCAGCGAATAGGACGGCGCCGGTGGCCCGTTCGACCACGGCCCAGGCGAAGGGTCGGTCGGCCTTCACCTCGAGCGGCTCGTCGGGAATGATCGCCGACCGCGTGGCCACGACCACGGCGGTTGCCGCGGCCGCCTCGGTGCCCTCCTCCGAGACCTCCACGAAGCCCTCGTGCACGACTGCTGACACGAATAGGTCCCGTGTGCCGTCCATGCCCGAGAGGTCGGCCTCGCCTGGGACAAAAGCCTGCTTCATGCCGAGCGACTCGAGGGCCGCATTGAGGCCAAGTGGCTTGCGAGCGGTCCACTTGGGCAGGGAAAGGATCACCGGCCGCTGCCGCACCCGCGGCTCGCCGGCGTTCCAGTTTGTTCGCCAGTCTGCGTTCATGCCGGCGAGCACCGCGGGCAGGCCGGCGGCCTTCTCCGGCACGACGAGCACCATCACGAGTTGCCCGCCGTCGTAGGGGATCTCGCAGACCGTCGCGGTCGAGTCGCCGCTGCCCACTCTGCCGGCCGTCATCCGTCCGGAGCTGTTCATGAATGGCACCATAGCCGCATCGCCGCCGGCCAGGATGAATGCCGCGGGCCGCGTGGCCGACTTCTCAAACGGAGTGGCCCAGGCCGCCTTCATATAGATCGCATTGGTGAGCACGAGCCGCGTCATCGCAGTGATCGAGCCCGACTGCAGGAGCTCGGGGATCTTCTTGGCTGTGTGCTCGCCAACCCAGGCGTTGATCTCCGACCGAGCGTCTTCGGGGCGGGCCGCGAAGTCGACAATGCCCGCAGCGGCGGCATATTTTGCCTCGAGGATCGCGGTGAATGGAGCCTCGATCTGCTTGCCTGTCTGAACCCAGAGCCGGTTCGCGATCTCGAGTTTGATCGACTCTCCCTTGGCCTCGGCGAGGGCCTCCCGCAGCGCCGCCGCCGCCGTGGCAATCGCCTCACGGTCATCGGGCATGCCGAGGACCGCCGCGATCTCAGCGGCCGTCTCTCCGCGGGCTCCGGCGTGGGTCATTGCGAGTGCTTCCCAGACGCTTGCCGGCGAGAGGATCGCGTTGCCGTCACCCGAGGCGCGGACCAGATCCCAGGCGAGCTTGGCCGAGCCGGCGGCCGCGGCATCGGCCGCCGGGACGGGGCGGGCTGAAAACAGTGTGGCAAGGGCCAGCAGGCAGGCGGTAGCGAGGCGGGATAGCAAGAGGCTCATGGCGCGATCTCCTGTGGAAGGGTTCCAGAAAAGTTTCAGCGGGGTTGTTTGTGGGTCAGTTTGCGTGGGTCGGGGTTGCCCTTGCCATCTCGCCGGACGTTCGCTTCGGCATCCTGCCTCCGCTCGCTTTCAAGGCCGGTGAGATAGCAAGGGGCAACCCCGACGTCACTCTTGCATAAAAGCCCCGGGCGCGAGCCCGGGGACTGCGGGAGCAAGGGCCACCCCGCCGGCCACCCCGCTTGAGCCTGGCTCGTGTCCAATTGGTGCGGCACGCCGCAGTCCCC
>JBBEEF010000207.1:0-13185 GCA_040880915.1 Pirellulales bacterium | reverse complement strand
TCGGCGGGGTGGCCGGTCCGGTCGTGCCGGCTGGGCAAGCGGGGCCGCTGCCGTGCGGCTGCTGGGGCGTCGGCGTGGCCGAATGGGCCGGCGGGTTGACCCATTCCCGGGCCGGTCGGGAGAATCCCGGGCGTGGCCCCTTGTTTCGCCTCACCCGTCGGGGCCGCCGGCGGCCCTGATTTAATCCCCGGCATTCCGGTGGGGCGGGTGCAGAAAGGGTTGAAAAGGGTATCCCTATCAGTAACAGGGTACAATAACGGACCTCACAGGTTCAATCAATTCATTTATTGATGCCTTATTATTTAACAACAACTGGAACGGGGTCGGACAGGTGATTGCGATTGTTGCGCATCACTGGCGGTGCGGGCGGCTGCCAGCCGCGCGGGGAGTTTACGACGATGACGGGCTTGCCGGTGTTGTCGTGGATGCGGAGGTTGTCGACGATGACACCATTTTTCGAGTGCCGCCAGCAATGAATGGCCTGCCCGTCACTCTTGATGATGTTTCCGATGACCTCGTAGCCGTCGAGGTTGAAGTTCGGCTCGATGGCGGTCTTGCCGGTTACCATGAAGTTGACATTGCAGCGGACGTTGCGCAGTTGACCGCGAAATGAGGGATGGCCGAGCAGGTAAGCGGCACCCTTGGGATTGAGGGTGCGGGTGCGCTGAATGGTGATGTCCTCGGCATCGAACGACTCGCCGGGGCCGGTTTTCCCACCGGGCAGGAGGGCACCAGTGTGCTCGCCGTAACACATGACCGAGCGCATCGTGTTTGTCATGGTGATGTCCTCGACCACGACCCCGCGGACACGGCCGTGGATGAGCACGCAGGCGTTGATGTTCTTGACCAGGCCGCTGGGCTGGCCGTTTTGAGAGGCGTTCAGGTCGATGGTGCCTTTGCCGAAGATGCGAATGTTTTCGATGTAATCCGACTGTCGCCCGTGACCGATGCGGATGCCGTAGGCTTCGGGCGCGTCGTAGGAGACAAACCATTGGCTGCCTTTACCATGGCCGGTTTGGTTGGGAAACCGAATCTTGACGCCGTGACTTAGCGTCTGCCAGTCACCGGTCATGGGAACCTGTTTGTGCGGCATCTCAAAGAGCTGGCCATCGCCCCACTCAAAGGTGTCCGGCTTTCCGCCGGTGCCCTCGCTGTCGATGCGGATGGAATAGACGGTGGATCCGTAAAGCTCCGGCCCTTCTTGATCGGGTTTGCTGCCATCGTGAGCGCCGCCGATTTCAAGATCATCGAGTTTTTTGCCCGCGTCCTGATCGGTGGTGATTTCACCCTCTGGCTCGCGCTGGCAGGTATTGTCAGCAAGCTTCAAAACCGCTCCCTCTTTCAGCTCAATCTCCACCGATTTGTCCACGTAGAGAATGGAGCGATGTTTCCCGAGACCATGCTGATGAAGGCCCGACAGGAAAACCAGCCGGTCGCCCAGCGCTGCGCGATCCAACGCAGCCTGCGGTGATTCGCCGGGTTGGATGAGATGCTCGCCAGCGTCGGCGAGCGGGATAAAAAACAGAAAGAGAATGAGCCAGCGCATGAGATTGATCTTTAGAGTTGGGAAATCGGCTGCACCATCGGCCAGAGTTTGATTTCCTCCGCCACGAGGTGCGCGGGCTGTTGGGCGATCTGGACGATCATCTGGCCGATATCGGCCGGAGAGATGCACCTGGCGAGCACTTCGGGCTCACGCGGGGGAAGGTTTGCGCCCTCCGTGAAGTCGGTCTGGCCCCATGATGGCAAAACCGAGGTCACCCGCACCCCGTGGGGCCGCAACTCGGCAAGCAGGCAGCGGGAGAACATGAGCAATCCCGCCTTGGCCGCCGAATAAACGCCCCAGCCACCCCATGCGTGGGTGGAACAGGCGCTGCCGATGTTGACGATCAGGCCGTCGCCCTGTTGTTGCATGATCGCCGCCGCCCGGCTGCAGCCCAGCATGGCTCCGGTGAGATTGCTGGCGATGCTCCGGGCAATATCCTCATCCTCCTGCTCGCTGGCCGGGCCGATCTTCACGCCTGCCCCGGCGTTGTTGACCAGGACATCGAGCCGCCCGGTTTGCTCCAATACTTCCCGCATGAGCCGGTCCCAGGCGGCACCGTCTGCGACATCCGCCACGAAGGGTGTGGCTCCGATGCGCCGAGCGGTTTCGGCGAGCTTCGCTTCGTTGCGCCCGGTGATCCAGACCCGGGCGCCGGCCTTCACAAAAGCTTCCGCGATGCCCGCGCCATAACCGCGCGAGCCGCCGGTGACGATGATGGTGGATGAATTCAGGTTTGTCATTTGATCACAAGTGTATTGTTAGGGATTTCCTTTCTCATCCCCTCGGCTCCCTTCCCGCCCAAGGCCCAGGGTCGGAGGGGGTTCGATGACCTGCTTTTGGACGCGAAGTTTTTCCTGAAGCGCCACCATGTTCACCTTTTGCACAGCAATTTCATCCTTTGCGGCCATAGCGGCTGCGACTCCAGAAGCATGGCCTGCGATCATATAGCCCGGCTCCATGCGGAAGCTGGCAAAGGCGATCGTGCTCATGGAGGCACACACAGGCACGAGCAGGTTTTCGCACTCGGCGGGCTTCGGTGTGAGGGCGCGATACGGGATCTGCCATGGATCGACGGGCTGGCTCAAATAGCCCTCCATGAAGACCCGGTCGGCGGCGCGAGGGTTCTGCCGATACTCCCGCTGCTTGCCGAAATCAAAGGTGCGAATGCTGACCCACTGAACCTCCCGGATGTCGATGTTGTAGCCGCACATGCCGATGCTGTCAGGCTTGGGGCGCTGCTCCATCAGATCGCGCTGCGTTACGACCGTGGCTCCAAGCATGCGGCGGCCCTCGCGGATGTAGAGCTGATGCGGCCAGCCTCCGGTGTCGGTGAACTCATCACGGCACAGGCCCCAGGCACGGACTCTCGTCTGGAGCTTCGCTGGCACGCTCGGATCATTTTGCAGAAACCACATCATGCCGTGCGCCCAGTCGAGATGCTGTTTCCAGATTTCAGCCCGTCGCTCGGGTGCCGCCTCGGGATACTCCCAGGCGGCACCCGGCAAATCCGTGGATACAGGACCCTGGCTGTTCACGTCTGACTTACCGTTGGGCAATCGGGCGATGCCGAGTGGCATGCTCGCCGAATCCCCGCTGGCGATGAGATAACGGCGCAACAGTTCATAGTCACCTGCGTCGTAACCTTCTGGCTTGGAGGTCTTGAGCCGGTTCCCCGGACGATCCGTCAGACAAAGGCGGAAGCAGTAGCTCTGGGACTTGCCGTCACCTACGCCAGTGGGAACGAGCTTCTCTTGCGGTGTGATCCAGGGCAATAACTCCGTGCCACTCCACGGTGAGACACTGGTTTTGAACTGGTGATGCCCATCGAGAAGCTCGGTCCGGCCCGCCAGCGACTCGCCATACCTTTCCCTACCCTCGCGCCCGACGACATACTTCACGCCAGCAGCAGCCATCAAGTCGCCCTCGTATCCTGCATCAATGAAGGCTCGTGCGGAGAAAGTGTCACCTTTGGTTGTCGTCAGCGTCTTGATGCGTGCTCCGTCCTTCTTCAGCGTTTGGAGGCGAGAGCCAAACACCACACGCACCCGCGCCTCTGCCAGCATCGTGCGCAGTGTTTCCTCAGCCACATGCGGCTCAAAATCGAAGGCATCCTGCGCGGCATCCTTGCCATAGCGTTGCGCCATGCGCTGGTAAATCTCTGCTGCCAGCCCGCCGATGATATGCGTCTGGCCATCCACATCAGAGTGACCAAGACCGCCGGACAACATGCCGCCGACATGTGTTCCAGGCTCGATGAGCACCACACTGGACCCAGCACGAGCCGCCGCCATGCTTGCCGCGACTCCGCTTGCCGTCGCAGTATAAATGACGACGTCGGTATTTACCGGCTCTGACGGCGCGGAGCGGCTCTCGGCGTGGGCTATCGTGAGCGTAAGCGCGAAAAGGATGGGTTTCATGAATGGAATTAGAATAAAGGTTAGCCCGGCCAATGGCACGTCCGCAGGCATGGCCCGACTGATGAGCGACTCGTGAGCCGGGTGGAGCCGCTTGCTCCCGTCTCCCGGGCCCCATCAGGCGGTTCCCGAAATGCATGCCTTCCCTCCCTTGCGTGTCGTTTTTCTGGCGTCGGCGCGGAGTCTCTCCGAGTCCGGCCGTCTGGCGGCTTTGTTGTGACCTCGCGTCCGGCAGTGGTCAGAGGCTGTCGATGTCGATCGCGGGCAGCTCGTCTATCCGTCGCTTGAAAGACGTCGCGTTCGCCATAAACCTGAACGAGATCGGCCCAGTCGGTGGGCGGGCCCCGGGCGGGAGAGATTGGCGGATCGCATCCCAGCCCTCTACGCGGAAGTGGGCGTCCCGGCGGGATGAAATGCGGCCCTGTCCGTTGTCATGGAAATCGGACGCTGCGGCCTCCGGAGTCCCAGGCCTCGAAGGCGAGGTGCTCGGGCGACACGTCCTCCTTGCCGTCGACGTGCAGCTGGATGTGGGTCTCGTCCTCGAACTGCGTGATCTCCCGCCGCTTCTTGTTGTTGAGCCATGTCGCCACGTCGTCATGCACCGTGATGGTGAGCCGGGCCACATCCTCCCGCATCCCGCAGAGCTGGAGCGTCCGCATCACCTCGATCGCCATACTCTCGGCCGTCTTGACCGTGCCGGTGCCGGTGCACGTGGGACAGTCGCGGAAGATGCTCTTTCGGAGCGACGGCCTGATCCGTTGGCGGGTCATCTCCACCAGTCCGAAGGGACTCGTCCGCAGGATCTTCGTCCGGGCCCGGTCCCGCTTCATCGCCTCGTGGAGCGCCTTCTCGACGCCCCGGCGGTATTTCTCCTTCCGCATGTCGATGAAGTCGTTCACGATCACGCCGCCGAGGTCCCGCAGCCGCAGCTGCCGGGCGATCTCCCGGGCCGCGATCAGGTTCATCTGGTAGGCGTTCTCCTCAGCGCTCTTCTCGGTGCGGAAGGAGCCGGAGTTGACGTCGATCGCCACGAGGGCCTCGGTCTGGTCGATCACGATCGACCCGCCCCCCTTGAGCGGTACCTTTCGCTGGTGGATCCGCCCGATCTCGTCCTCGAGGCCGTAACGGTGGAAGAGCGGCTCCTTGCCCTCGTAGAGCTGCAACCGCTCGACGTATTTCGGCATCACCATCTCGAGAAACTCGCGGGCTCGCTCGTAGGCGGCCGGCTCGTCGATCAGGATCCGCCCCACATCCTCCGTGAACATGTCACGGATTGTGCGGATGATCATGTCGCTTTCCTGGTAGATGTCGATCGGCGCCGAATACTTCCGCATCCGGCGGACGATGCTCTTCCAGAGCCGCAGGAGGTAGGCCATGTCGCGGGCCATCTCCCCCTTCGTCCGCTCCGTGCCGGCCGTCCGTACGACGAAGCCCACCCCCTTGGGCGGCCTGAGGTCGAGCATGATGTCGCGGAGCACGCGGCGGTCACGCTCGTCGTCGATCTTCTTCGAGATGCCCACGCGGCCCAAGGGGGGCATGAGCACGAGGTAGCGGCCGGGGATCGAGATGTAGGTGGAAAGGGTCGGCCCCTTCGTGCCGAAGCCCTCCTTGATCACCTGCACGAGCACCTCATCGCCCCGCTTGAGAATGTCCTGGATCGGGGGCTTCACCCGCGGCCGGTCGCCGATCCGCGGCTTGCGGCGAGTGGCCGTGCGGCCCCCTTCCCCCTCGACGGGGGCCGGCACCGGCTCGGCGTCAAACGCCTTGTCGGGGTCGAGACCGCCCTGCCGGTAGTACTGCGGCTCGACGTCGCTGATGTGGAGGAAGCCATTGCGGCCCACCCCAAAGTCGACGAAGGCTGCCTGGATGGAGGGCTCGATGTTGACGATCCGCCCCTTGTAGATGTTGCCGACGTAGTTGTCCTGGCTCGTCCGCTCGACATACAGCTCCTCGAGCACCCCGTCTTCCATGATCGCGATCCGGCACTCCTCCGGCTGCGACACGTTGATCAGCATTTCCTGCTTCATGACTTTCCCTTCTTCTTCTGTTTGTTTCCGCCCGCGGGGGCGGCGTGGCCCGTTAGGCCACCGTCTCGGCGAGCAAGCGGCGGAGCTGGTCGCGGAGAAAGGTCTTCACCTCCCGCGCACCGTCCATCGCCAGCGCCTTCTCGGCGATCAGGCGGCAATCGGCGACCGAAACGCTTCGGCACGCCTGCTTGATCTCCGGGATGGCGCTGGCCGGCACGCTGAGCTGCCGCAGACCCATCCCCAGGAGAAGCTGCGTGTACATCACGCTGCCGCTCATCTGACCACACACATTGGCCGGAACGCCGGCCTCGGCCGCCACGTCCAGCGAGCGGCGCAACAGCCGCAGCACCGCCGGATCGCAGGCGTTGTACAGATCCGCAACCTCCTTGTTGCCCCGATCGACCGCCAGCGTGTACTGGATCAGGTCGTTGGTGCCAATCGAGACGAAATCAACCTCCTTGATGAACACGTCGAGCATCAACGCGGCAGCCGGCGTCTCCACCATCATGCCCACGGGCATCTTGGGGTTGAACGCGATGCCGTGCTCGGCGAGATCTTCCATCACGTCGGCGAGCACCATGCGTGCCTGCCGCAATTCGACGATCGTGGACACGAGCGGGAACATCACCCGCACGTCTCCCAGGGCGCTGGCCCGGAGGATGGCCCGCAACTGGGTGCGGAACATCGGCAGCTGCCGCAGCGAGAGCCGGATGCTCCGCAGGCCGAGGCAAGGGTTTCGCTCCTCCCCGGGCGTGGTCTCCGTGAGCATCTTGTCGGCGCCGAGATCGAGCGTGCGGATCACTACCGGCATGCCCTTCATCGCCGTGACAACGGCTCGGTAGGCCTCGTAGTGATCAACCTCGGTCGGCTCCTGGCGGCTCGTGAGATAGAGAAACTCCGTGCGGTAGAGCCCGATCCCGTCGCAGCCGCGGTCGATACACTGATCGACCTCACTGGGAAACTCGATGTTGCCCATGATCTGCACGCGGACGCCATCGGAGGTCTCGGCCGGCAGGTCGCGGAGTCGGCTGAGCCGCACCGCCACGTGGCGGGCGGCCTCCTCCTCGAGCCGATATTGGGCGATCGTCTCCTCGTCGGGCTGGAGGATCACCACCCCCTGGTTGCCGTCGAGGATCACCGGCTCGCCTCCGGAGACATCGGCCAGAAACGGCCCGATGCCCACCACGGCCGGAATCTCGAGCCCCTCGGCCACGATCGCCGTGTGGCTGCCGGGGCCGCCAAGCTCGGTGGCGAATCCCTTCACAAACTGGCGGTCGAGGTTGGCCGTCTCACTGGGGGTGAGGTTGTGGGCGAGCACCACCACCGGCTGCGAGATCGACGCGAGGGTTTCCCGCCGCTGTCCGAGCAGGTTTCGCAGCAGGCTCTTCTCGATGTCGTAGATGTCGTGGGCCCGCTGCGCGATGTGGTTGTCGAGGCTCTGGAAAACCTTCGCATAGCGGCGGAGCGTGCGGCTGACGGCGTATTCCGGCCACCAGTTGCGGTCCCGAACGGCCGCCGTGAGCTCCTCCTGAAGCCGGGGGTCGTGGAGCATTGCCAGGTGGGCATCGAAAATGGCCGCGTACTGCTGGCCCAGCTCCTGATGGATCCGGTCGCGGTTTCGCTCCATCTCCCGCGCGGTGTCGCCGATCGCGTGGGCGAGCCGGGCGAGCTCGGTGTCGACGGCACTTCGCTCCACGAACCGCCGCGGGATCCGGAATCCCTCGGCGTCAAGAACAAGCGCCTCACCGATTGTGACACCGGGCGAGACGGGGATTCCCTGGAGTTTCAGCATGGCGGACAGCGCGGCCGCCGGCAGCAATCAGGTGTTCTGGCTGCCCGCGTGTTCGTTGAAGTTGCGGTCGAAAAGGCTGCCAATCGCCTCGAGGGCCTCCCGGGCATCCGGCCCGGTCGCCTCCACCACCAGTCGGGTACCCGATTCAGCCGCCAGCGTGAGCACTTCCAGAATGCTCTTGCCGTCGGCCCGTTGGGATTCCGCCACGAGTTCGATTCGTGACTGCCAGCGGCGAGCCTCCCGCGCGAGCAGGTCGGCCGGCCGGGCATGCAGGCCCTGGCTGTTGGCCACGACCACCTCGCGGGAGAAGGTCTTCTCCCGGGGGGTCGCCGCGGCGGCGTCGTGAAGTGATTTTCGGCTGTTGGCTGCCATGTCAGGAAACCACCCCGTGGCTGTCGGCTTCCTCCAGCAGGTGCTGGATGTCCAAGGGTTCCTTGGCGGCCTTGAGGAGTTTGCAGAATGCGTCGTCCCGCAACTGCCGCGAGATGCTCTCGAGCGCCCGCAGGTGGTCTCCGGGGCGGTCGGGAGGTGAGACGAGCAGGAAGAAAAGCTGCACCGGGTCGCCGTCGAGGCTCTCGAAATCGACCCCCCCGCGGCTCACCGCTACCGACCCCACCAGCCGTGTTACTCCCGGATGCTTTGTGTGCGGCACAGCCACGCCTCGCCCGATCCCGGTGCTGCCCAGGTCCTCCCGCTTGAGGATCGCCTTGATGATGCTCTCCTCGTCGGCCGCCGCGATCTTGCCGGCATCGACGAGCGCCCGCGCCATCTCGCGGATCACGCCCTCCTTGGTGTCGGCATCGACGTGCGAGCGGATGGCGGTGGTGGCGACAAAATCGGAAAACTTCATGACGGCGGCGGGCCTCGGGAAAGGAAGGGCGGAAGGAGAGGGCCTGCTATTCGGCCCGGCGACTCGACTGGACGTGCTTGTGGTCGCGAACCTTCTCCTTATGCTTACGGAGTTGCTGCTCGAGTTTCTGGACGGCCCCGTCGACGCTCCGCCAGAGCTGGGCGGCGGCCTCATGGCTCACCATGTCGTGAATATGCTCGGCGGAGGCCACGATCTCGACCGCCGGCAATGACCGGTTGGCCATGTCGACGGTGACGTTGAGGGCGGTCAGACGATCGAAATACCGCTTGAGTCGCGAGACCTTGGCGGTAATTTTCGACTGGGCGGCGGGGCTCAGGTGGCCGTGTCGCGTCGAGACTTTGATCTGCACCAGGGCATCCCCTGCGGGTGACGAAAATTTGGCCGGCACACCTTGCGCGGCGAGTGAGAGAAGCATATCACCCGCCGTATCGCGGCGGCAATTGACACCCCGCAATCCTCGCGTGCCACGCCGGAACAGCCGCTGCCATCAGGGTTCGGGCCCGTCTTCGGCCCGACCGTCGCCAAGCCCGCCCCCGGCCAGCCGTGCCCGCCACCAGGCCACGCCCTTGTCGTTGAGCCGCTGGGCTCGCTCGGGCCGGTAGTCGCTGCTCGCTTGGGCGGGATCGGGCAGCAGCGTGAGCAGGTTCTTGATGGCGTAGCGGCGAACCACAAGCTCCGGATCCTCGAGGGCCGCGACCAGGGCGGCCTCCCCTCCCCCAGCCAACTCGCCGGCCGAAAGACCCCGGGCGAGCAGGAACAGCTCTCCGCCCCGCCCGCCCGGGCCACGGGCCACGAATGCCTGCCGCAGCGCTGCGGCGGCATTGACGCCCCGGGCGAGCGCCCGAGGCACCGTGGCCGCCTCCAGTTCGTTCCACTGCCCCTCCCGCAGCCGGCGGGACGGGGTTTCGTCGCAGAGGAGTTCGACGAGTGGCTCGTAATCTCCCGCGAGCGCGAGCGTGGCGGCGGCGACCATCCGGTCTTCGGCGCGGCGGGAGGCCATCATGCCCCGCAACGAGTCTGCGGCCGATTGCCCCGGCACGAGCCCGGCCGAGATCGCGGCGGCGGCGCGGCGGCCTACCGGGTCGGTCACGCCCGTCAGCTGCATCCACGATGGTTCGGCGGCGGGGGGCAGTTGGCGGGCGGCGGCCGCGGCGGAAGACTCCCACTCGAGCCCCCCGCTGGGCGGCAGCGGCTGCTCAAGTGCCAGACCCGCCAGGGACACACCCGGTGGACCACCATCGGCCTCCGTCTGCCGCCACCGGCTTCCCCCGGACGTGATCAGGCGAACGCTGCGGCCCGGCGGCACGGCGGCCGGATCGTCGCCGCCATTGCGGATGAGCTTCACTTCCACGCCGACCCTCTGGCGGGGCCCGAGGGTGCACGTGCCCGATAAACCCGCGGCCGTGATGCCGACCGTCGCCTCCGCTGCCTCACTCCAGACAACTGCCTGTCCGAAAATCACCTCCACCCGGGGTGTCCCGTCGCTATCGAACACGACGGCGGCGCGGGTGTCGGGCAAGAGCCGGATCATCACGCCGCCTCGCTCGAGGACCGGATAGAGATGCGGCGGAACGATGAATTCCTCCACGTCCGCGAGTGGCGTGCCGGCCAGCAGTGGCTCCCACGCGACCATGCCCTCCCTGTCCACCCGGTGAAGCACCGGCCCACCCCCCACCACGCCGCCGGTGGCACGCGGCGTTACCACGAGCGGTTCCGGTCGAACAGGTTCGGCAGCAGCCTCTTCTTCCATCACAGGCAATGGCACGAGCGTTGCAGCCGCGAGCGGTTCGCCCGGCTGATCGGAAGCGACTCCGCCGTTCGCGGCCGGCATCGGAGCATCATCGCGAACGGCTGCGGGGCCCTCGGCCGCCTCGGCTTCATCGCTTGGCGGTGTGACGTCGGCCGGGGCATCTACCTTCGCGAACGCGGCCGGTTCGGGAGCAGGCGGCTCGAGGGCCGCCGGAGCAGGCGGCTCAACTGGCGGCGGGAGCGGTGTCTCACGGGGAGAAGCGTCGCCAGCGGCGCGGTCTGCCGCCGCCACCTGGCGATCCCCGCGAGGCGGTAGCCAGAGCATGCGCGCGAGCAGTCCACCGAGCATAACGAGCAGGAGCAGGGCTGCGATCGCCGAGAACCAGGCTCCGAGCGACGCTCGTGAACTCGACCTGCCGCCGGCCGCGATTGGCTGCGCCGGCGCCGGCGCCGCCGCCTCCCGCATCACCCGCACGAGCGCCGCCTCCTCACGCTGCCGCGACTCCTCCGGCGGATGGCTCATTTGCCGAGACACCTTCTCGAGCAGCCGTGCCTGCTCGCTGCGCGGGAGCAGCGGCACGGCGGCGGGGTCGCGGGCCACTTCCGCCAGCAGCGTGTGGCACTCGGCGACCTCGGCGAGGTGGATGTCGGAATCGAGACAAACCCGTTCAAAGGCTTCGAGTCGCTCGACTGGCAGCATGTTGTCGAGAAACTCAGCCGCGGTGTTGGCATCCTCGGCGAGACCGCGGCCGTCGGGCCGCGGGGCGGGCAGCCCGGGCCGGGCCGTCACCTCCTCGATTCGCTCGACGAGTCGCGGGGCGACTGGGCTTACCGCAATCTTGGCCGCGAGTTCGTCCCGGTCGATGTCGGGCAGGAGGCCGTCGATCCAGGCGAGCAGTGTCCGCAGGGTCAACCGCATGAACAGGGTCTCCGATGCCGTGGCCGTGGCTGCTCCCGAGCGACGCCGCCGAAGCCTCCTCCATTATGAGTGGCGGGAGCAGCCCGGATTTCGTGGGCGACCGTGGGAATTTTTGCGGGCGAGGCCGGCAGCGACCCAAAATCCTCGCAGGCACGTAGACATAGGGCAGGCGTCGTCCGGCGCGGAGTGGGCGACTGCGCGAACCTGGGTAAAATCCTCCAACTGGCGACCTTGCCGTCCCTGACGGATTGCCGCTTCCCGGTGGAGAGGCACCATGCCTACCGACACCACGACCCCGCTCGAAACGACCGGCGTTCCTCGGCAGATCCTGCTGCGGCGGGCGGCCGGCTACCTCGAACTCGGCGAACTCATCGTGGATGCCGAGGGGCCCGTGCCCCCGTCGGCCCACCGACTCCTCGAGCGAGCGCTCGAGGAGTTGCAGCCCCTCCCGGCTGAGGTTCGCCAGGGTTCGCTCGCCAGCCTTATCGAAGGCGAGACGCTCCGCGCCATGGGAAAGTGGGAGGAGGCCCTCGAACCGCTCGGCCGCGCGGCGGGCGGCGACGTCGGCCCCTTGGAGGCCTGGCTCGGCCTCGGCTGGTGCTACAAGCGGCTCGGTCGCCTGCCGGCCGCAATCGCCGCGCTCGAGGCGGGCCTCGACGCCTCACCACGGCAGCCGATCCTGCTCTACAACCTCGCCTGCTATTATTCGCTCGGCGGCAACGTCGCGGCCGCGATCGACCACCTAGCCCGGGCGATCGCGATCGACTCGCGATTCCGCGAACTGACCGGAGCGGAGAGGGATTTCGATCCGATTCGGTCTGATCCGCGGTTCGTGGCGGCAACGCACGTCATGGTCTGAGGGGCGTGAGCCACTGGTCGGGCGACCAGCCTCCGCTGTCTCGAGGGAAGGATCGGCAGCGGATGACGAGCGGGCCGCTTCAGGAGATCGTCGCGGTCTTGGCGTCACCGGCGGCCGGCAACCCCTCCCAGTATCTGTTTGAGCGGGCGGTTGAGGCGGCTGGCCTCGACTGGCGAGTCGTGACGTGCGACGTAGCGCCCGAGCGGATCGGTGAAGCGCTCGCCGGGGTGGCAGCGATGGGGTTTCGCGGTTGCCTGCTCGCCGGACCGCTGCGGCGGGCCGCTCTGCACGTGGTGGCCGCGGCCAGCCCGACGGCCCGCTTCGCCGGGGGCGTGGGCCTGGTCGAGCGCACGGCCAACGGCCTCGCCGGCCATCTCACCGACGGCCGCGGCGTTGTAGAGTCGCTGCGGGCGCACCTCGATCCGACCGGTCGCCACGCGCTCGTGGTGGGTGCCGGCACGACCGGGCGGGCGGTGGCCCTGGAGTTGGCGCTGGCGGGAGCGGCGGGCATTACGGTGGCCGATCCGCACGAGGGGCTGGCCGAACAACTCGTCGCCGATCTGGCCGGCCTCGAGACTGCCCCGGCCACGTTGCTCGCCTGGAGCGATTCACTCGCAGTGCCGCCTCGGGTGGGGATCGTCGTGCGGGCGACGGCCACCGCCGTAACCTTCGCTGATTTGCGGCCGGAGATCGTGCTGGCAGATGTCTCGCCGGCAGTGGGCATGCCGCCGGAAGCGACGGCGGCCGGTTGTTGCCTCGTAGACGGCCTCGAGATCCGAGCCGTGCAGGCGGCGATCGACTTCCAGTCACTCACCGGCGTCGAGGCCGACGTGGAGATGCTGCGGGAGGCGCTCGACGAGTATTTGTCTTGAGAAGAGCATCCGCCATGTTGGCGGGCCTGATTCAACCTGCCGGTCGTGCCATCACATCACATGGACAGGCCGGGAACGATAGCGATCCCATTCGGCACGGCGTGTGCCCCATACAAGCCCCCAAGCGCAAGCTGGG
>JBBEEF010000206.1:0-2094 GCA_040880915.1 Pirellulales bacterium | reverse complement strand
TCCATGCCGCCCATGCCTGCCACCCCGTCCATGCTGCCCCAGATAGACGCTCTCGCTTCGCCTGGCTCTTGCCCAATTGGTGCGGCGGGTTGTCGTGGGGTCTCGGTTACAATCCATTTTCTGCCCCGGCGAATCAGTCATGCTGCTCCTGATCGACAATTACGACTCGTTCACCTGGAACCTTGTCCAACGGTTCGGGGAGATCGCGCCCGACCTGGCCGTCGAGGTGCACCGCAACGACCACATCACCACCGACGAGATCGCCGCCAAGGCGCCGACGTATCTGGTTGTCTCCCCCGGGCCCCGCACGCCCGACGAGGCGGGCATTTCCTGCGCCGTCGTTCGCCGCTTCGCCGGCCGGATGCCGATCCTCGGCGTCTGCCTGGGCCACCAGTCGATCGGGCAGGTGTTCGGCGGCCGGATCGTGCGGGCCGGACGGCTCATGCATGGCAAGGTCGACTCGATCGAGCACTCGGGCAAGGGGCTCTTCACGGGTCTTCCCAGCCCGATCGAGGCCACCCGCTATCACAGCCTCGTCATCGATCCGCCGTCGCTGCCCCGTGATTTCGAGGTGGATGCCTGGTCGACAACACCCGACGGCAGCCGCGAGATCATGGCGATTCGCCACCAGACGCTGCCAGTCTACGGCGTGCAGTTTCACCCGGAGAGCTTTCTCACACCGGTTGGCCACGACCTGCTGCGAGCCTTTCTGGCGACCGCACCCGCCCGTACAGCCGCCGGCGGGCGTGCCACGCGGGCGGCATCATGACGGCGAGGGGCGGATGATTGAACTGACCGAGGCGATCGCGTTGGTCGAGACGATGGCCGCTCAGCTTCGCCCCCGGCGGCAGCGGCTGCTCGACGCCTGTGGCCGCCGGCTCTCCGAGCCGGTCGTGGCCGACGTCGACTCGCCCCCCTGGGACCGCGTGATGATGGACGGCTTCGCCGTGTGCGACGCCGACTTCGCGGCCGGGGCTGCCGAGACGGTGGAACTCGACGTGGTCGTCGATCTCGCCGCCGGTGACTCAACCACGCTCGTGATCCGGCCCGGCTCCTGCGCCCGGATCATGACCGGGGCTCCGCTGCCACCCGGTGCTGATGGGGTCGTTCCCATCGAGCAGGCGATCGACGGCACGGCGGCGGCGCACGCCGGCAGCCGCGTGCGGCTTTGCGAAAAGCGGTATCAGCCGGGGCTGCACGTGGCCCGCCGGGGTGCCGCGTTTCGCCGAGCAACCGTTGTGCTGCCGGCCGGGGCGATGCTCGACGCCGCCGCGATCGGTCTGGCCTCCGAGGCAGGAGCGACGCACGTGGTCGCCGAGCCGACTGTCCGCGTGGCGATCCTCTCGACGGGCAGCGAGCTTGTGGCCTGCGACGAGGTTCCGGCGTTCGGGCAGACCCGCAACTCCAACGGGCCGATGATTGCAGCCGCGGTGACGCTTGCCGGTGGCGAGCCGATCCCCCTGGGGATTGCGGCCGACCGGCCCGAGGCGATCCGCGCGGCGATTACCCAGGAACTTACTGCCGATGTGCTTGTGCTCTCGGGCGGCGTCTCGGCCGGCGACCTCGACCTCGTGCCGGCCGTGTTCGCGGCCTGCGGGGTCGAGCAGGTGTTTCATAAGGTCCGCCTCAAGCCGGGGAAGCCGGTCTGGTTCGGCATCCTCAGGCGGGCCGCCGCCGCCCCCATGCTCGTGTTCGGGCTGCCGGGCAATCCGGCGAGTAGTCTCGTCTGTTTCGAACTCTTCGTACGGCCGGCGATCCAGATGCTCGCCGGCCGGCCGCGGGAGGCGTGGCATCTGCCCCGCGGCCGGGCGGTGCTCGTGGCGGCCACGAAGGGAGCAGCTGACCGGCCGGTGTTCCTGCCCTGCCGACTAAGAAGGAGCGGCGGAGTGCTCGAGGCCGAACCACTGCCCTGGACGGGCTCGTCTGATCTGGTCGGCCTGGCCGTCGGAGCGGCGATTCCCGGCGGGTCACCGGGCCTGATCGCCTTGCCGGCCGGTGCTGGCCGCGTCGAGGCCGGCACCGAGGTCGAGGTTGTGGTCCGCGGCTGACGGCCCGGCTGCCCAGGCTAGCCGCCGGCCACGAGTCCTAGGTCGC
>JBBEEF010000205.1:0-13331 GCA_040880915.1 Pirellulales bacterium | reverse complement strand
CCGGGCTCGCGCCCGGGGCTTTTATACGGATTGAAGGAGGGGTTGCCCGTGCTATTTCGAGCTGGCGAGATGGCACGGACAACCCCGACCCAGCGACGCAATCCCGGCCTTCCCGCACCCCCCATTTGCCCGCGATCCCGTTCGACGCTACGCTACTGGCCCTCAACCAAGGTGCTTTCATGGCTGTTCCTAAACGACGTCAGTCGAACCAGAAAACCCGCTCCCGCCGGGCCCACGATTTCCTCACGCCCCGGCAGTTGACTTTCTGCCCGACCTGCGGCAAGGCGGTGCCCACGCATCGTGTCTGCGGCAACTGCGGCCACTACATGGGCCGCCCCGTCGTCAAGACTGAGGACTAGTTCCTTGGTCGAGGCTCTCGGTGGCGGCCCGACGTCGATCCTCTTTCCCGGCCAGGGGGCCCAGGTGGTCGGCATGACCGGCGACTGGGTCGAAGCCGAGCCTGCCGCGGCCGAACTCTTCGCCCGGGCAGCAGGACTCCTCGGTTACGACCTGCTCGCGGTCTGCCGCAGTGGCCCTGCCGAGCGGCTCAACACCACCGCCGTGAGCCAGCCGGCGATCCTCGTGACCAGCCTGGCCGCACTCGAGGTGCTCCGGCGTCGGGATCCCAGACCGCTCGAAACGGCGACGCTCACCGCCGGACTCTCGCTCGGCGAATACACCGCGCTTGTCTTTGCCGGGGCCCTGGGCTTCGACGACGCCGTGCGGCTGGTCCACGAGCGGGGCCGCGGGATGCAGGACTGCGCCGAGGCCTCGCCGGGCGGGATGGTGGCCGTGCTCGGCCTGGAGCGGGAGGCCGTCGCCGCCCTGTGCGACACCTGCCGGCAAGACGGCGTGCTCCAGGTGGCCAACGTGCTCTGCCCGGGCAACATCGTCGTCTCGGGCGACCACGCCGCCTGCGGGCGGCTCGAAGAGGCGGCCGCGGCGGCCGGCGCGATGAAGAGCGTCCGGCTCGAGGTGGCCGGAGCCTTCCACACGTCGCTCATGCGGCCGGCCGTCGAGCGGCTCACCGCGGCGATTGCAACCGCCGAGTTTCGCCCCCCCCGAATTCCGGTCGTCAGCAACGTCGATGCGCGGCCCCACACCGACCCCGACGAGATCCGCAGCCTGCTCGCCCGGCAGGTGGTCGGAGTTGTCGAATGGAGCGACTCCGTGGCATATATCCTCTCCACCGGCGTCCGTTCGGCCTGGGAAATCGGGCCGGGCCGCGTGCTTCGCGGTCTGATGAAGCGGATCGACCGGTCTGTCGCCATGAGCGGCGTGTTTGACTGACGAATCCCCAGCGGAGACGAGATTCATGGCAGAGGCGGGCGACGCGAAAAAGAAGAGCCAGCCGACCGGCAGGCTCACAGTCGATCTCTCCGGCCAGGTCGCCCTGGTGACGGGAGCCTCTCAGGGGCTCGGCCGCGCGATTGCCGAGGCCCTCGGCAGGTGCGGGGCGACGGTCGCCCTCGTGGCCCGCTCGGCCGACAAGCTCGCCGACGTGGCCGCGGGGATCACCGCAGCCGGCGGCAAGGCCGAGGCCTTTCCCTGCGACGTCATGAGCGCTCCAGCGATTCAGCAGACCGTCGACGCGGTGGTCGAAAAACTCGGTCGGCTCGACATCCTCGTCAACAACGCCGGTGTCACACGGGACACCCTCCTGCCGCGGATGAGCGACGAGGAGTGGGACACCGTCCTGGCGACGAATCTCCGCGGGCCGTTCCTCTTCATGCGGGCCGCCAGCCGGCCGATGATGCAGCAGCGGTATGGCCGGATCGTGAACGTGGCGAGCGTCTCGGGCCTGATCGGCAATCCGGGCCAGTCCAACTATTCGGCCTCGAAGGCGGGCCTCGTGGGCCTCACAAAGACAGTCGCCAAGGAGCTCGCCGGCCGGAAGATCACCGTCAACGCCGTGGCCCCGGGCTTCATTGCCAGCGACATGACCGCCACCCTGGGCGACGTGCTGCTCGACGAGGTGAAGAAGCGGGTGCCGGCCAAGCGGCTCGGCGAGGCGACGGAGATCGCCGATGCCGTCCTTTTCCTGGCGGCCCCCTCCTCTGGCTACATCACGGCCCAGACGCTCGTCGTCGACGGCGGGCTGATCGGGTAATTCGCTCGCCTGCCACCCGCGGCACGCCTCGCACAGCGGTCGTTCCCCGCGTCTCCAAGCCCCAGGGCATGAGCCGAGCAAAATCCGTCTCGCTTTGCCGGAGGCCGTCCTGGTCTGGGCCAGCCCCGTTTCCGCTCGCACCGAACCCGCGGGTTCGCCCAGATTTTCACGGTCTGGACACGTTCGGCCCCGCGCGGGTATATCTTCGGCGAGAACGCGGGCAGACTCCGCAGCCTCAGGAGGCTGTCGGAGGCCCGCGACGTTTCCGGCACCTGCCCGAGGAGGATTCACAAGGTGGCTTCAGTTCAAGATCGAGTGATTGAAATCGTGGCGTCCCAGCTCGGGGTGAGCAAGGAAAAGATCACCCCGGAGACATCGTTCATCAACGACCTGGGTGCCGACTCGCTCGATACAGTCGAACTGGTGATGGAGCTCGAGGAGGAATTCGAGATCAACATCCCGGACGACGCGGCCGAGAAGATCCAAACGGTTGGCCAAGCGGTCGAATTTATCGAGAAGCACCAGGCTTCCGGTCCCTCCGGCGTCGCCGGCTGACAAGGCCCTGGCGGCCGGGCACCCAGGCCGCGATCCGGGAAGTGGCTTGCTGGCCAAAACCGGCGCGCCGGTTCTCGCCAGATGCCCTGCCAATCGAACCGCACGACGGAGCCGTGGTGGAAAGCGTGATGAAGCGACGGGTTGTGGTGACGGGGCTGGGCGTGGTCACGTCGCTGGGGCGTGCGGTCGAAGGATTCTGGAACCGGGTCGTCGCCGGCGAGAGCGGGGTCGGGCCGATCACGCTGTTTGACGTCGATGGCTATCGGGTTCAGTTCGGGGGCCAGGTGCACTGGGAGCCGGAAGGGGAAGACATCGCTCCCCCCAAGGAACTCAAGCGGCTCGACCGCTTTACCCAGTTCGCGATCGGCTCAGCCAAAGACGCCGTCGCCGACTGCGGGATCGACTTCGAGAAGGAGGATCCCTTCCGCTGCGGCGTCGTGATCGGCTCCGGGATCGGCGGGCTGTGGGAGTTCGAGGTCCAGGAGGAGCGGCTGCTCCACAAGGGCATCGACAAGGTCTCCCCGTTCACGATTCCCAAGCTGATGGTGAACTCGGCCAGCGGCCACGTGTCGACGCTGTATGGCATGAAGGGGCCGAACTTCGCCGTCGCCACCGCCTGTGCCAGTGCCGCCAACTCGATCGGTTCGGCCCTGCGGGCGATTCAATACGGCGATGCCGACGTGATGGTGACCGGCGGCAGCGAAGCGGCCCTCACACCGATCGGCCTGGCGGGCTTCCAGAACATGCGGGCGCTCTCTTTTCGCGGCGACAATCCCCAGGCGGCCAGCAGGCCCTTTGACGCCGACCGCGACGGCTTCGTGCTCGCCGAGGGTGCGGGCGTGGTCGTGATCGAGGAACTCGAGCATGCCCGCCGCCGCGGGGCCCGGATTTATGCCGAGCTCAAGGGCTACGGCGCCAGCGGCGACGCCGGCCACATCACGCAGCCCGACGAGGAAGGCCGCGGGGCCGCCCGGGCGATGGAGTCGGCCCTTGCCGACGCGGGCATCCCCGGCGAGGCCGTCCACTACATCAATGCCCACGGCACAAGCACGCCCCTGGGAGACAAGGCCGAGACCGCCGCGATCAAGCGGGTGTTCGGTGCCCACGCGGGCCGGCTGGCTGTGTCGAGCACGAAAAGCTCACTGGGCCACACCCTCGGGGCCAGCGGCGGGATCGAGCTTGTGGTCTGCTCGCTCACGATCGCCCGGGGCATCATCACGCCCACGATCAATTACCACACCCCTGATCCGGCGTGCGATCTCGACTACACGCCCAACACGGCCCGCGATGCCCGCGTGGACGTGGCGATGAGCAACAGTTTTGGGTTTGGCGGCCACAACGCGAGCCTGGTACTCGCCCGGCTCGCCTAGCCCTGTCCCGACCGGCTTGGCAAGGGAGGCCCGACCATGGATCGGTCGCGGCGGTATGTGGCCTGGCTCGCAGCGGTCGTCTGGGCCGGTGCCCTGACGACGCCGGCAACGGCCCAGATCCCCTCCGACATCGGCCAGGTCTGGAAGACCTACGACCTCACGGCCTTTGTGGCCGTGGCGGGCACCGGCAGCGAGAAACACGTGGTCGACTGGATTCTTCAAGAGACCGGCTATCCCGCCTGGCACGGCACGAGCCCGGCCTCGCTTTCGGCCGGCGACGGCAAGCTCTCCTGCTTCCACACGCCCCAGATGCAGGCCCAGGTGGCCGACGTGGTAAAGCGATTCGTGGACGAGGCGGACAAGCCCCACCGCTTCACCGTGCGGGTGCTTGGGTTTACCGGTCCGGCCTGGCGGGGGGCGGCCCGCCCTGCCCTCCAGCCGATCACCACCGCCACGCCCGGAGTCCAGGCCTGGATCCTGCCCCGTGAGGCCGCCGCGGTGGTCATAGCCCAGGCGCGGGCCCGGTCAGACTGCGTCGAATTGCCGACCGGGCCGGCGCTCGCGGCCAATGGTCTGCCCGCCGCGCTGACCGGCGGTCGCACCCAGGAATACGTGCAGGACTACGCGCTGACACCCGACGCCTGGCCGGGCTGGCAGCCCCGGCGGGCCACCTGCGACGAGGGCTTCGCCATCGACCTCCACCCGCTCGTCTCGCAAGACGGCACGGTCGTCGATGCCGTCTTCCGCTGCCGGATCGACCAGATCGAACGGCTGGCCGCGGTATCGCTGCCCGCGCCGGCCGGTGGGCCGCCGATCGTTGCCCAGGTGCCGCAGGTGGCGGCGGTGCGGATCGGGGAACGGTTCCGCTGGCCGGCCACCCACGCCCTGGTTGTGGCGCTCGGGTTGGTGCCGTGGCCGGTGCCCGCGCAAAATGGGGGCCTGGCGTCGCTTGTGACCACGGTCGAGCGGCGGGATGTCGTGGTGGTCGTCGAGCCGAGGCTGGGCAACTCCCGCTGACGAGAACGAGACTCGGAACTTCTGGAAGCGGAATTGGCATGAGCGATCATGAGCGACGGGTTGTGGTGACGGGCCTGGGCGTGGTCTGCCCCTTGGGGCTCGACGCCGGCGACCTCTGGAACGGCCTCGTCGAGGGCAGAAGCGCCGTCGGGCCAATCGAGTCGTTTCCCGCCGGCGGCCTGCCGCTGGGCCACGCCGCCGAGGCCCGCTGCTTCACCGGCTCGATCGACGATTTCGGCCCCCTCGACGGGGAGAAGAAAAAGGCGATCCGCAAGGGGCTCAAGGTGATGTGCCGCGAGAGCCAGATGGCGGTGGCGGCGGCCCAGCGGGCCCTCCACGACGCGGGCAACGCGCTTGCCAGCCACGCCCCGGAGCGGTTCGGCTGCGTGTTCGGGTCTGACTACATGCTCACACTGCCGGAAGACTTTACCGCAAGCGTGGCGGCCTGCCGGGCGGCCGACGGCTCCTTCGACTTCTCCCGCTGGCCCGGCGAGGGCATGCCGCTGCTCAACCCGCTCTGGCTGCTCAAGTATCTGCCGAACATGCCGGCCAGCCACATCGCGATCTACAACGATCTCCGTGGCCCGAGCAACTCGATCACCATCCGCGAAGCGAGTGGCCACCTCGCCGTGGGTGAGGCCACCGTGACGATCCAGCGGGGCATGGCCGACATCATGATCGCCGGCGCGACCGGCACCCGCGTGCACCCGATGAAGACTGTCCACGCGCTCCAGAGCGAGCAGGTTGCCCTGCCCGGCGGCCAGAGCGACGACCCGGCCCGCTGGAGCCGCCCGTTCGACCGTGACCGGCGAGGCATGGTGCTCGGGGAGGGGGCGGCGGTGCTCATCCTCGAGGAGCTCGGCCATGCCGAGCGGCGGGGCGCGACGATCCACGCCGAGGTCGTCGGCCACGGCGCGGCCTGCGCGGTCGATCGGGGAGGTACTGGGCGGCGACGTCCGGCTCTGGCCCGGGCCCTGAGCGAGGCGTTCCGAGTCGCGGACGTTTCACCGGGCCGAATCGGCCACGTGCACGCCCACGGAGTGAGCACGGTGACGGGCGACCGCGACGAGGCGGCGGCCCTGGGCGACGTCCTGGGCGACAGTTCCCCCCGCGTGCCGACAGTGGCCGCCAAGAGCCACTTCGGCAACCTGGGCGCCGGCAGCGGTCTGGTCGAGTGCATCGCGAGCATCGGAGCGCTCCAGCGGGGCGAACTCTTCCCGCTGCTCAACTTCGAAAATGCCGACGCCGAGTGTCCGGTGCGGGCCGCTCGCCGCGGCGATCCTGCTGGAGATTGCTTCATTTCCGCGGCCGTCACCCCCCAGGGGCAGGCGGCGGCCCTCGTCATTCGCTCGTGGCCGGGCGGGGGGGCGGCTGCTTGACATTCCGCCTCCGGTGACCTATTTTCCTCACTCTGGACCTTGTGAGGATGGTGGCTGGTTCGCGGATTTGCTTCCAGGCTTTCCGGTCGTGATGTCGGCGTTTGGCTGGCAGCGGGCGGAATGTCTCGGCGCCCATGTCGTGCTATGGCGTCGGCCGTGCCGGCGACATCACTTCACTGGGTCCGGCCGAGAGCCTTATGAAGCCTGAAGATATCCTCCGCATCGTCGACGCGATCCATCGCGACAAGAACATCGACAAGGAATTTGTATTTCAGGCAATTGAGTCGGCTTTGATCACGGCTCTGACGCGGCAGTACGGCGAAACGTCCGAGATCATCGTCACGATCAATCGTGAAGACGGCCTGATCTCTGGCACCCACGACAACGAGCCGATCGAGTCGGCCGAACTCGCCGGCCGGATCGGGGCCCAGACCGCCAAGCAGGTGATCATCCAGAAGATCCGCGAGGCCGAGCGGGACTCGATCCACGACGAGTTCGAGGAGCAGGTGGGCCACATGGTCTCCGGCGTCGTCACCCGTTTTGAAGGCGCGACCGCAACCGTCCAACTCGGCACCCAGGAGGCGATCCTCCCGCGGAGTGAGCAGATCCCGGGCGAGAGCTACCATCCCAACGAGCGAATCCGGGGAACGATCTTCGAGGTCCGCAAGGTTGGCAGCCGGGTGAAGATCATCCTCTCCCGGATCCGGCCGCAACTCGTGCAGCGGCTCTTCGAACAGGAGATCCCCGAGATCGCCGACGGCGTGATCGAGATCAGGGCCATCGCCCGAGAGCCCGGCTACCGCAGCAAGGTGGCTGTGATCAGCTCCGACAGTCGCATCGATTGCGTGGGGGCCTGCGTGGGCGTCCGCGGCAACCGCATCAAAAACATCGTTGAGGAACTCGGCGGCGAGCGGATCGATATCGTCCGCTGGAGCGACGATCTCCAGGTGCTCGTGCCCAACGCGCTCCAGCCGGCCGAGGTCGACGAGGTCATCCTCTGCCAGATGCTCGGCCGGGGGATCGTGCTTGTGCGGGAAGACCAACTCTCGCTGGCTATCGGCCGCCGCGGGCAGAATGTGCGGCTGGCCAGCAAACTCTGCGGCTGGGACATCGAGATCATGACGCAGGAGGAGCTCGACCAGCAGATCGAGCGGGCAACGGCTGGATTCTCCTCGATCGAGGGGCTCGACGATTCGCTCGCCGAACGGCTCGTTGGCGAGGGCTTCCTGTCCTACGACGACCTGTCGGTGATCGAGCCCGACGACCTGATGGAGATGGGTGGCTTGTCTGCCGAGGCTGTTGATCAAATAGTTGCAGAGTCGGAGCGGCGAGCGGCGATGGCCGAGGTCGCCGCGGCCGACGAGCGGCGGAAGCAACGGGAAGGCGACCGGATCGCCAAGGCAACCGCTGATGCGGAAGCTATTGAAGCTGCTGAGGCTGCCGCAGCGGCGCTTGTCGACGGTTCGGGAGAGGGCGAGCAAGTGGCTCCAGAAGCGGCTCCAGAAGCCGCGGCCGAGACGTCTGGCGAGTCGTCGTGATGGTCGGACAGGCAGAGACAACAGATTTTGCAGGGCTGAGGTTCGAGACAGGCGGGAGTGGCCGGCGGCGGCCAGCAGAAAGAGGCACGAGTGGCAGTTCGGATCTACACGCTCGCGAAGGATCTCAAGCTCGACAGCAAGGAGCTGGTCGACCTGTGCACCCGCGCCGGCATTCAGGACAAGGGCTCGGCCCTGGCCAGCCTGACGAACGACGAGGTCGCGAAGCTCAGGGAATTCATGGCGGGCAAAACAAAGCCCGCCGCCGAGCGGCCCGCCGCCCCGGTTCGGCCCGCTGCCCCTGTTCGCCCCGCCACACCGGTTGGCCCAGCGGCCTCCGTTCGTCCCGCCACACCCGTTGGCCCAGCGGCGCCGGTTGACCCAGCAGCTCCGGTTCGTCCCACGGCGCCGGCTGCCTTGACGCGGGAAGACTACATCGCGCCTGGAGGCGTAGCCGGTAAGGGGAAGCTTCCCGAGGTCGGCCCGACAGCGAAGCCAGCCGAGGGCAAGCCCCGCCTGGGTGGACGCACCGGCGAAGGGGGCAAGCCAATGCCCCGGCCCGCCTTCAAGCTCGCGCCCATGCCGGCGGCCGGCCGGGCCGCTCCCCCTCCTGCCCGCGGCAGTCAAGAACCCGCGGCCCAAAAGCCCGACGTCAAACTCCCGCTCGACGCCATCCGCAGCGCCAAGGCCGGCGGTGCCAAGCCGCTGGCCGACCACATGCGGAAGCATGAGCAGCGGCAGGCCGCTGAGACCACCCGCGCCCGCACCAGCGGCCTCTTGCGGGGCGTTGGCGGCCCCGCGGCTCCAGTGCCCCCTCCCCTGCAGCCGGGCGTGCGGCCGCGGCGGACGCCCGCGAAGCCAGGCGGTACTGGCGGCGAAGATTTGCTCGGCGGCCGCGAACTGCGGCAGCTTCACCGCAAGAAGACGACTGGCAAGCGGGGCTTCGGGGATGACGACGACGGGCTGCGTCGCCGGCGGTCGAGCCGGCCTCGACGAGGCAGCGGTGCCTCGACGGCCGCGCCCCGCAAGACCAACGTCTCGATCCAGGTGCCCTGCACGGTGCGGGCGTTTTCCGAGTCGATCGGCCTGGGGGCAGGCGAGGTGCTCAAGAAGCTGCTCTCGTTCGGCATGGAGTCGATGCCGAGCATGGGCTCGATGCTCGACCGTGACACGGTGGAACTGCTGGCCGCCGAACTGGGCGTCGAGCTCGACATCAAGACCGCTGAGGATCTCGAGAAGGATCTCCTGGCCGGCTTCGACGCCACCGACGAAGATCCTTCCATGCGGCTCCCCCGGGCGCCCGTGGTCACCTTCCTCGGCCACGTTGACCACGGCAAGACGTCGCTCCTCGACCGGATCGTGGGGAGCAACGTGGCCGCCCGCGAAAGCGGCGGCATCACCCAGCACATCCGGGCCTACACCGTCACCCGCAACGACAAGCCGATCACGTTTGTCGACACCCCCGGCCACGAGGCCTTCACCCAGATGCGGGCCCGGGGGGCCAACGTCACCGACTGTGCCGTGATCGTGGTTGCGGCCGACGACGGCATCATGCCGCAGACCGAGGAGGCGATCAGCCACGCCCGGGCCGCCGGCGTGCCGATCGTCGCCTGCATCAACAAGATCGATCTCCCGGGCGCCGACATCCAGAAGATCTACCAGCAGCTGGCGGCCAACGAACTGTTGCCGACGGAGTGGGGCGGCGAGACGGAGGTCGTCAAGACCAGCGCGCTCACAGGCGAAGGGGTCGACACGCTCCTCGACACGCTCCTCACGATCGCCGAGCTCCACGACCTCCGGGCCAATCCTGACCGGGCCGCCGCCGGCGTCTGCCTCGATGCCTCAATCCACGAGGGACGGGGCGTGGTGGCCTGCCTGATGGTGCAGAAGGGGGTTCTGCGGGTGGGCGACGCGTTCGTCTGCGGCGAGGCCACTGGCAACGTCAAGGCAATGAGCAACACCCTCACACGCCGTAAGATGACGGAGGCGGGCCCCTCCCAGGCAGTGTTTGTGACCGGCCTTGATGAGCCCCCTGGGGCCGGTGATCGCTTCCAGGTGGTCGACTCGATCGCCCTGGCTCGCGAGGTGGCGACCAAGCGGACCGGCATCCGCCGCCACTCCGCCCTGTCGAGCGCTCCGGTCCACGTCACGCTCGAGACGCTGGTCGACCGCCTGGGAACGCAGAAGGCCCCCACGCTCAACCTCATCCTGCGGGCCGATGTCCGGGGGTCGATCGAGGCGATCCAGAAGGAGCTTCAGAAGCTCGACCACCCCGAGGTGAAGATCCGCATGCTCCAGGCGATGGTGGGCGGGGTGAGCGAGGCCGACGTGGCCCTCGCCGACGCCTCCGATGCGGTGATCATCGCCTTCAACGTGGTGCCCGATGAGCGGGCCCGGTCGCTGGCGGAGGAACTCGGAGTTCAGGTCCGTCGCTACGAAATCATCTACCAGGTCACCGACGACCTCCGGAAGGCGCTCGAGGGGATGCTCGCGCCGGAGAGGCGTGAGGCCGAGCTCGGTCGGGCGGTCGTGCAGCGAACCTTCAGCATCAGCCGCCTGGGCATGATCGCCGGCTGCCGGGTCATCGGGGGCATCATCGCCCGCAACGCCCGGCTGCGGTTGATCCGCGACAGCGTGGTGATGGGCGACTACGCGATCGATTCGCTCAAGCGTGAGAAGGACGACGCCCGGGAGGTGCGAGACGGCCTCGAGTGCGGCATCAAACTGGCCGGCTTCAACGACATCAAGGAGGGCGACATTCTCGAGTGCTACAGGATCGAGGAAGTTGCCCGCACCCTCTCGTGAGCACACGACGACTCCTCAAGGCGGCCGAGGCGGTGCGGGAGGTGGTCAGCATGGCCATCCTGACGGAGGTGCGCGACCCGCGAGTGAAGGACGTGACCGTCACCGGCGTCGAGATGGCCCCCGACATGCGGTCTGCCACGGTCCACGTTTCGGTGATGGGCAGCCCCGCGAGTGAGCAGCTCGCCCTGCGGGGCCTGGCCAACGCCGCCGGATTTCTGCAGTCGCGGATCGCCGACCGGATCGAGACCCGCTACACCCCCCGGCTTCGGTTCGAGCTCGATGCGGGTGTGAAACACTCGATCGAGATCGCCCGCATGCTCGGCGAGGTTCTCCCAGCCGCCGCCGAGGCTCTGCCCGCCGCTCCTTTTGATTCCGACAAGCCCCCCGACACTCCCCAGGACGACGCATGACCGCACGCAAGCGCCCCGCGCCGAGCCGGACGCCCCCGGCACCGAAGAAGACCAAACCCACCGCGAAGGTGGCTCCCAAGCTTCCCGTGAAGGCGGCAGTGGCCAAGCCCGCCGCAAAGCCCGCCGCAAAGCCCGCCGCAAAGCCGGCCCCGGCCAAGGCCGCCGCTAAGCCCACTCCCACCCTGGCCAAGCCCGCTCCCGCGCCAGTCGAGCCCAAGCTGGTGCCGGAGAAGATCCCGCCGCGGGCTACGCTCCTCCCCAAGCTCTTCAAGGCCCTCAAGGCCCAATACAAGCCCGTTGTCCCAGCTACCTCGCGGCCGATCCTCGAGCAGGTGCTCCTGGCCTGCTGCCTCGAGAACGCGCCGGTCGACGCAGCCGAGCGGGCCTTCACTCGGCTCATGGAGGCATATTTCGACTTCAACGAGGTTCGCGTGACGACCGTCGCGGAACTCGCCGAGACGCTTCACGATCTCCCCGACCCCGCCCATGCGGCCCTCTCGCTCAGGCGGGCCCTCCAAGGTGTGTTTGAGTCGACCTACAGCTTCTCGCTCGAGCATGCCCGCAAGCACTCCCTGGCCCACGGCATCAAGGTGCTCGAGGGCCTCCACGGCGTGCCGCCGTTCGTCATCCAGCACGTGGCGTCTACGGGGCTCGGAGGGCATCTCATCCCGCTCGACAAGGGGGCGCTTGCGGCGCTCTGGCTGTGCGGCCTGATCACGCGGCAGGAATACGACTCGGGCAAGGTGCCAGGGCTCGAGCGGGTGATCGGCAAGAAGACCGGGATCGAGTTCAGCTCGCTCTTGCACCAGTTCGGGATCGAGGTGCTCACAAACCTCCATGGCACAACGGTTCGGAAGATCGCCCTGGCGGCGAATCCCGCGGCCAAAGACCGGTTTCCCAAGCGTGGCGAGCCGCTGCCCGAGCCGGTGCCGCCAGCGGTGACGGTGAAGGAGGGTCAGAAGGCTGCCACCGCCGCCCTCGCCGCCGAGGAACTGCGACCGGCCGGCCCGCAGGCCGCCGCCCGTCCGGCCGGCAAGACGCCCCAGCCCCCCGCCGGCTCCGGCCCGAAGAAGCCCGACGGCAAGGGCAAGAGCGGTCCCAAGCCGTTCGTCGTGAAGCCGCTCTCGATCAAGCCGCAGATGGCCCCGCCGCCCGAGCCGCCGCCGCCCGAGCCGGCCAAGAAGCCCGCGGCTGCCGCCAAGCCGGCCGCCCCGGCCAAGGCCAAACACTCGGCAGACCTGTCGAAGCGGAAGCCCCGCTGACCGCGAGGAGGGAGCCATGGCAGGACATTCCCACTGGGCCAACATCTCCCGCAAGAAGGCGGTTGTCGACGCCAAGCGGGGCAAGCTCTGGAGCAAGCTCGCCAAGGCGATCATCGTGGCGGCCAAGCACGGCGGCGGTGATCCCGATGCCAATCTCCGGCTTCGCTACGCGATCGATGCGGCGAAAGCCGTGAGCATGCCCAAGGACAACATCCAGCGGGCGATCAAGACCGGCACTGGCGATCTCAAAGGGGGCGACCTCGAGGAGTCGCTCTACGAAGGCTACGCGGCCGGCGGCGTGGCTGTGCTCTGCGAG
The DNA here is from genome assembly GCA_040880915.1 of Pirellulales bacterium. Classification (GTDB taxonomy): domain Bacteria; phylum Planctomycetota; class Planctomycetia; order Pirellulales; family UBA1268; genus QWPN01. The sequence continues at coordinate 572 of JBBEEF010000205.1, read as the reverse complement.
ATCCTGACCGACAACAAGAATCGCACCGCCCCCGAGATCCGCAAGATCTTCGAGATCTGCGGCGGCAAACTCGGGGCCACCGGCTGTGTGGCCTACCTCTTCGAGCGGAAGGGGCTCGTGCGGCTGCCGAAGGCCGGCCACGAGGAGGAGCGGCTCATGGAGGTGGCGCTCGAGGCGGGGGCCGACGACGTGAAGGCCGCCGACGACCAGTGGGAGATCACCTGCGACCCGGCGGTGATGACGGGCGTGATGGACGCCCTCGCGGCGGCCGGGCTGGGGCCGGCCTCGAACGAGATTGCGCGGATTCCGACCAACACAGTCGACGTGGACGACGTGGAGACTGCCCGCAAGGTCTTAGCCCTGGTGGAGCGGCTCGACGACCACGACGACGTGCAGAGTGTGTCGGCCAACTTCAGCATCCCCGACACGGCCCTGGCCGAGCTGTCCTGATCGAGGCGCCGGCATTGGCCCGGGGTTCGCCGGAGCCATCGCACCCGCCGTTCGCCACGCCCACACGTCGCCACGCCCACACGTCGCCACGCCCACACGTCGCCACGCCCACACGTCGCCAC